>NZ_JAKEIP010000315.1 GCF_021474425.1 Streptomyces muensis
GGGGTGAGTGGGGGCGCGGGTGCCCGGGCCTGGATGGAGGTCCTTTCGTCCGTGCCAGGCCTCGAGCGCGTTCTCGACAGCCGGCGACCCACGGTCGACGCCGACATGAACGCGCCGCTGGCCCGCGGCAGAAGCACCCAACGGCGATGCTCCGTCTACCGGGACAAGGTCCGCCGGCTCCAAGTCACCCCGACTTGTTGAGAGTACGGGCGAGTGGTGCGCCCCACGGGATGGCCTGCTCGATGCGTCAGAACGCATACGTAACTGTCGGGCCCCCGCGGCCTCACATCAGGGATCTCAGCACATCGACCTCACAGCCCGGCGCGAAGGGGTCGAAGCCGTGCTCGATCAGCCAGCGGACTGCCAGCAGGCTTCGCAACGACCACCACGCGTGGATCACGTCGAGGTCGACGTCGATGCCATATCCGGCGATGACGTCGTCGAGGTGCTCCTCGTGTCCGAGGGTGAAGGTTGCGAGGTCGTACAGGGCATCACCCTGGCCCGCCTCGGACCAGTCGATGATGCCTGTGACCTCGTCGCCGTCGAGGAAGACGTGAGCGATCTGCAGGTCGCCGTGCGTGAACGCCGGAGTCCACGGCCGGAGCGCGGCCTCGGCGACCTGGCGGTTGCGGGCGACCAGGTCGGCGGGCAGGACGCCGTTCGTCACGAGCATCTCGCACTCGTCGTCGAGTTCCGCCACCAGCGAGACGATGCTCCGGCCGGCCCGACCCGGCCAGGCCGGAAGCGGCGCGTCGTGCAGCTTCCGGATAGCGGTACCCGCCGCGGCCCACGCCGCCGGCGACCCGGTCGACGGCCCGCCGAGGCGCCCGAGCGTCGCCCCGGGGAGTGCGGTGATCGCGAGCACGGGCGGCTGGCGCCACAGGACCTTCGGGGTCGGGACCGGCGCGAGGGACATCGCCTCGACCTCGGCGTCGATGCGTGTCTGATCGGCGTCCACCTTCAGGAACACGTCGCCGACGCGAAGAGTCGCACGCTCGGAATGGGCGACGACGACCTTGACCTCATCCATGGGCGACCAGTGTTCCGGGGATGGTCGTCGATGTCGCCGGGTTTATCCGGTGCGATTACGCGGCTGACCGCGTCCCGCTTCTCCGGCGGCGACCAGATCCGGGTGCCGCTCGCCAGGATCGCCAGAGCACCGCAGGGTAGGCCAACTCCCGGAAGACACAGCGGTGTTCATCCAGATACCACCCATCAGGGCCTGACGACATGCCAGGGTCCACTCAAGTGAGAAGTTTCGCGAGCTGAGCCATCTCGGTGGGCGGGTCGATCACCGGCTGGATGAGGAGTTCCTCGATGCCGGCCTGTTCCAGGGTGGCGATGCGGGCGAGGAGGTCGTCGCGGGTGCCGACCAGGGCCAGGCTGTTCATCAGCGAGGGCAGAACCAGGTCCCGGTCCCGCGGTGCGATGCGTCCGAGGTAGTTGGAGTAGAGCTTGGTGTGCCGGTCCGGCGCGGTGGCGGTGGTGTCGCGCCGGTCGAGGAGCCGCCGCACGGCCTCGCGTTCCTCAGGGCTGAGTTGCTCGGCGAAGGAGGGCCTTTCGGCGGCTGTGTCGGCGGCGAAGGCCAGCAACGACAGGGCGAGGTGGCCGGTCGCGTCCCGGGCTGCGTCGCTGTGTGGGTCCTCGTCCTCGTCGAGCATGTAGAGCGAGGTGACCACGTAGGAGTCCGAGTCCGAGCGGGAGCCGGGGGCGCGAGGTGTGTCCTGGGCGGCGTGGCGGCGCGCGTTGTGCAGCGCGTGCCAGGCGTTGGGGTCCAACAGGCCGAAGGAGATGAGGCCGGTGCCCCGGCGGCCGGCGACAGCGGCGGCCCGCGGCCCGAGCGCGGCCACGACGAACTCGATCGGGTCGGCGGTGTTCACGTGCGCCCCGTTGTGCAGGAACCGGATGTCGCGGCCCCGGTCACCTTCGCGGTACTCGGTCGGGAGCCCGGCGCACAAGTCCTGCAGTGCGGCGGTGAAGTTCTCCAGCCTAGCCGCCGTGGTCGGCCGCATGCCCAGGGTGCGCCGGGCGGTGTTTCCAGTGCCGACGCCGCAGATGATCCGACCCGGTGCCAGGGCGTTGAGGCTGGCGAGCCCACTCGCGGCGGCCGGAGCCGAGCGCAGCCCCGGTGAGGTCACGCCGATGCCGAGCTTGATGCGGCTGGTGGCCTTCGCGCACAGGCTCAGGGCGACGAAGGGATCTCCGTGGACCATCGGAGTGTCGTTGACCCAGAAGCTGTGTAAACCCAACTCCTCGGCCCGCACGGCGAGGTCCTCCACTCCGGGGTGCGCGCTGACCACGATGCCTGCACGCATCACAACCTCCAGGTTATGCGGATGGAATCGAACCTGCTCAGGATGGCAGGCCCGGCGCAGAGCCGTTGCGGAGTCGCGTGATCTCGCAAAGGCGGCAGGTCGCGATGATGGCCTTGCCTGACCGCAAAGAAGCCCCGGTGATGCAGATGACCTTCCCAAGTCGTCTGCCGCAACGGAGCTTCGAGTGTGCCGTCAGTCTGCGTGCTGTGCCTCGTCAATACCCTGCCGCTGACACACCGGGTGGCCACGATCCGCTCGGGCTCGCCACCGGAACACGGACGGTGAGCCCTACCGGTACGGCCGGCCCCACGGGTCGGGGTACTGGATTCCCTGATGTGTTCGACCGCACGCAGGGTTAGGGCATTTCAATGTGTCGGATGCAGGATCCGGAGACGGCCACGAGCAGCCGCAGTAGGCGCAGGAGAGCGTATATGCCGGATGCGGCGCCGGCCCGGTTCTCCTTCGAGGTATCTCCGTGGACTCATCCGGGTCACACACCCGACACAACCACGCCCAAAGTTCCCATAGCAGCAACACCCCGAAAATGGCGCCTAACGCGATCCACACGACGGTTTCCCCTGCCATGACTCATTCCCTTCCCTGCCGCCTTCTCGTTTCGAGGGCTACCTCAATGTTGAAATCGCCGCAGGATAGGCGTACTTGACCGCTGTCACGGAAGTTGCGACTGACTGGCACAGATAGCTTCCGAAACAGTTCTGACCGGTCTCGTACGACCCACACCACACTGCCAACAAGGGCTCAGCCGTCCCCGCCACCGCAGTCATAGTCCTCCACGGCGTCGAAAGCGGCACGGTTGCGCTTGCCGTACACCGGATCCAGGACGTCATTCGCGTTGGCGCCCGATTTCAAATTGCTCACCGACGTATCGATCGCCTTGAGCACCGTGCGGAACTCTTCGGCGATGTCCGCCGGCGCGCTCGCCTGCATCGGCTCACCGGCGTCGGCGATCAAAGCGGCCTTCCTCCGCAGCTCTTTGAAGTCCAGCGGCTCCCCTTCAATCGCCGCACCCACTTCGGCGCTGTAGGCAATGACGCCAGCCTGGAAGAACGACAGGTTGAGGCAGAAGGGCGAAGTTGGCGTGGCGCTCGGGCGTGCGGTCGATGCGCTGGGGGACGGGCTGGACGAGGCCGGGCCCGATGCCGGTGGCGCGGCGGTCGGGGAACTGGAGCAGCCCGCCGTCATCAGCGCGGCGGCCATCGCGAGGATCCATCTGCGTGGGGCGGTCATGGGCGGAGAGTAGGCGAACGAGTCCGGGAGGGGTCCCAGGCGACAACATCATGCTTCATGAGTGGCTGGCGACGACTCTCCTGTCTGGCATCGCAGGTATTACTCAGACCACCCCATGCCCGGGTGGGGCTGCTTGTGCCTCTCGTCCTCGCGTTCCACTCTTCAATTCCTCTCACTACCACCCATAGCGAAATGCGGCATTGCTGCCGCCTTCGTCTCCGGTGCGTTCCTCATGGCGCTGTGCGAGGTCGACACGGTGGAGTTCACCGGGCAGTAGGTGTTTCTGATCAGCAGGATCCGTACTCCCCTGGAGGAGCCGTATGACTGGTGTCGTGAGCTGACTGATGATGAGTGCACGTTGCCGTATCTGGTGGCGATCGGTGACAGGGCGACGCCGACCCTCGGGGCGTAACAAGCAGGTCGACATCCGCGCCGATGGCGTCTACATCATCGCCCCCGCCCCGTCCCACCGCGCACCCAGCAGGCCGTCCTCGCCGCCGCGGCGGCCGCAGCCAAGCCGAGCGCACCCCCGCCCCCGTCCCGGCGCCCGCTGAGGCCTGCGGCCAAGTCGCCCAGGGTCCTTCGAGACCGTGCCGCACGAGGAGTACAGGGCGGTCTGCCCAGGGCCTTGGGCCACCGCACCCCCGCCCCGTCCCACCGCTATCCCAGCAGTTCGGTGAAACCCCCAGGTCACCACACATCCCACCATCCCAACATCCCAGCGCCCCGAGATCCGTTGCCCATCGCTGCAGCGCGCTGCCAGCGTCGGCAGGGCTCGGGCACGGCTCAGGGACTCCGGTCTCCGCCGGGCCGGGTCCGAGGGACAACCACCACATGCGTGCTACCCGAAAGGAATCACCACTCGTGAATCGTCTACGTCGTACAGGTCTCACCCTGGCACTGGCGCTGGGCCTGTCACTGGCCACGGCCGGTGTCTCCGCCGCCTCTCCCGAGGCCGCACCGGGGCAGAAGGCGTCCGCGTCCACCAGGGCGGCTGTCATCTGTCCGGGACAGGGGCAGCGGGTCAAGAAGGAGAACGAAGGCAGGGTCTACGTGGTCGCAAGGGGCTACATCCTGTACTGGATCCCCAACAGCACCGTCTACTTCGACCTCTGGGGCAGCTGGGACGGCGTCGTCACCCTGCCGAAGGACACGTTCGACGCGTGCTTCACCAACCCCAGCCGTCCTCTGAACAACGGCCACCTGGTCAAGGAGCACGACAACGACGCCGTCTACATCTGGGACGGGTCGTACGGGAAGTACCGTCAGATCGCAAGCTGGTGGACCTTCACCGAGAAGTACCACTTCGACCCGGCCGAGATCGACGTGAAGCCGGACATCCTGCAATCGAGCGTGGACCTCAACAACCCCTGGACATAGCCGACCGATCGGGCGCCTCCCTGGGGGAGGGGAGGCGCCGCGCCGGCCCCCGTACAACAACCCGGCACCTATGACCGCTGCATCCCAATCGCGGCGACCACGCTGGAGGAACTGCGCGAACACGGCCCGGCCGGGCCCGCCTTCTGGCGTTTCGGGAGCGACCACCGCCGGCCACTGCTAGACGAGATCGGCAATGCCCGACGGGATGCCTACCTTGCCCGCCGCCGCCGGGCCGCCGGGCAAGAACGGCGACGCCGTGAGGAACGGAAGGCCGCGCAGTGGGAGGCGCGGTGGCCGGTGTGCGACGACTGTGGGCAGAAGTTCACCGATGCCCGGTCGGAGGCGATCGGCTACCCCCGGGACTGGAGCAAAGCGCCAGTCGCACCCGCACCTGTGCTAGAACTGGCCGGATCGGGCCGTCGCAGCACAAGCGCAGGCCGAAGCCGCCGAACGCGAGCGCCCGGAGGCAGGGGAACAGGCGGCCGCACAGAAGGCCGACGGCCGGCTCTCCCGCTTCCACACCTGACCCGGGCAAGCCGCGGCGACCGACCACGCGGGCAGGCCCAAGGCCGCTCCGGGCAAGCCCGCGTTGTCGGTGGCGGCGGCAACGCTGATCAGAAGAACGGCGATGAGCAGCTGCTGAACGGCCGGGTCTACGGCGGGGAACACGACGACCCCCACCTCGGCCCGCTCCCACACCGGACCTACGCCGAACTGGTCGGCGGGCCGCTGGACGGCCTGCTGCTGGACATCCACAGGTGGCAGACCGAGGAAGTCGACGAGTGGCCGGCTCTCTCACAGCCGCTCAACCAGCGCGGACCGCCACTCCGGCGACGGGTCCGAGCCCAACTCGCTCCAATACTCCCGGCCGGCCGCGACCCTCCCCTCCCGCACCGTCCAGAACGATGCCACCCGATGCACGCCCATCGTCTCGTGCGGAACCTCCACCTCGGAGACCACCTGGTCGCCGTCGGCGACGACCCGCAGTACGCGGATTGACCACCCTTCCGGATACTCCGCGTTGATGCGCACGTAGTTCGCCCGCCCTACGATCCGCTCGCCGCTGACCGGCCACTCCACCACCAAATCCTCAGCCAGCAAGTCACGCAACCCGGCCCAGTCCCGGGCCTGCATGCGCTCCCACAATGCGTAAACGATCTCCGAAGGCTCCATGGCCGCATCCTGACAGCCCCTACTGACAAGCGCCTGCAGAACGCCCAAGCCTGGGGATCTGGCCCGGCCCCTCCCTCTTCGCTCCCCACCTTCCACACATGCCGTTTGTCAATGAGTTCAGATGTCAGTAGAGGGGCTCTAGTAGAGGGATTCCATGCTTCTGAATGTCCGTGAGTTTCGATGTCGCTCGGGCTCGTGGCAAGGGCAGCGGGAAGGGGTCGGGAGTCTCCTTGACCTGAAGTGCGATTGAGCTTTTAGCGTGTCCTCAAGTTGATCATCTGACGACGGGAGGAACGCGCTCGTGATCCTCGTGACCGGAGCCACCGGAAACATTGGCGGTGCACTGCTGAGGGAGTTGCACGCATGTGGTGCGGGGCCGCTGAGAGGGCTCACCCGTGACGCCTCCCGGGCGATGTTCCCCGAGGGGGTCGAGGCCGTTGAGGGTGACTTGGCGGTGCCGGAGTCGTTGAAGCCCGCTCTGGCCGGGGTGCGCTCGCTGTTCCTCGTGTCGCGGGTGGGCCCGGACGCGGACATCCTCGCGGCGGCCCGGCGGGTGGGTGTGGAGCACGTGGTGCTGGTGTCGTCCATCACCGTCGAGACCCATCCGCACCTGGGCCCCGCTGACGAGAACCTGGCGGTCGAGCGGCTGCTCAAAGACAGCGGCACGGATTGGACGATCCTGCGGCCGACGCAGTTCGCCTCGAACGCTCTGATGTGGGCGGGGGCGATCCGTAACCGTGAGGCGGTCCGCGCGCCGTATGCGGACACCGGGTTGCCCACGATCCACCCCGCGGATATCGCGTCGGTGGCGCGGGTTGCACTGACGGAGCCCGGCCACCAGGGGCGGACGTATGCCCTCACCGGCCCGGAGCCGGTGACACCCCGGCAACAGGTCACGGCCATCGCGACAGCAATCGGGCGGGATGTGCCCTTCATCGAGATCAACCGGCAGGAGGCTCACGCGCAGATGGCCGCGGTCTTCGGGGACGAGGCAGCGGATGCAGTGCTCGACGTGACGGGCGGAGACGTCAATGCCGAGCTGCTCGCGGTGCGCGACACGGTTTCACCGGTCACCGGTTCCCCGGGCAGGCCGTTCCGGCAGTGGGCTGCGGAGAATGCCGGCATCTTCCGCTGAGACACCGGGCCGGTGACAGCCGCTCGTCTGGTGGTTGTCGATCGCGGGGTCAGAGTGTGGCGGCCTGCTCGGCGTGGGCTTTGGTCTGGGCACGGTAGGAGTCCGTGCCGGCCTCCACGATGGCCGCGCACAGACCTCGCCCCACCGCAAGGCCCCAACTGCCATTAAAACTCGACGACATCGCGACTCACCGACAGAGCCATCATGCACTCGAATGGATGAGGCGGGGGTCCAAACGACAGGCCCTAGCCCGCCGCCGCAGGATGGCGATGCTCTCTCCCGTTCGGGAGGGGTCCCCAATTGGATTAGCCATGATGTGGGCGCTGTCCGGGCAGGCTGCTGCGGCGTTTCGCCCTCAAACAGGTCTGCTATGTGCCGGGGGAGGCGTTTTGTTCAGGTGGCGGAAGAACCGAAGCGGTCCGGAGCTCCTGGCTTCCAAGAGGGAACAGGAGCAGATCGAGATCCGCTTCACGGCGGCGAGTATGGTTCTCATGCAGGCAGCGCGGGAGCTGGGGACGGACTCGACGGCAGGCGCTGTGCATCTGATCACCGCCGGGGAGGCGAGCACGCTCAAGCATGTCGAGTTGCTGCAGCTGTTCTGCGGTGGTTCCAGTTTCTTCTCCGTCGCCAGGTTGTCCCGCGACGATTCCGATCCTGTGAGGGCGACGGCCTATCGAGCTCACGTAGTTGTTGGAACCCCCGATGACTTCGTTGCGGACTGGGGACGTGAGTACGCCCTGGGAATCGTCCGATATGCAGCGCTGGTCGAAGGTGAACCCAGTAACGCGATACGCGATCTGCTTGCCGCTTATCGGAGCGTGGCAACGGCATAGGGATGCTCTGCCCGTCCAGCAGTGGTACGGCCACACACTGCCTCCAAGCCCGCTCGCTGCGCGAGAGGGGTGCGGTGTGACGGAAAGTCGAACGAATGGGTTCGCTGAGTAAAGACTCGATTGGCTCCGGCAGCGCGAAGCACGTCGCGCGCTGCTGCTCGGTCAGCTCGCCGCCCGCGCCGCACGGCCGTCGGCGAGATGGTCTGGGACATGGACGAAGTGGCGCGGCCCGCCGCGACCAGGGATCGCCCTGGACCTGCTCGGCCGTGCCACCCCCGCCCCCCCCCCCCCCCCCGCACGGG
>NZ_JAKEIP010000316.1 GCF_021474425.1 Streptomyces muensis
GCCCCCAAGCCACCCCCACCGCCATCCACATCCGCGACTCCAAGAACCCCGACGGCCCGAACCTCACCGTCTCCGGCGAGGCCTGGGCCGCGTTTATCTCAAACCCCTAGGGGACAGAGCCGGACGCGTTGGAGCGCCCCATGACTCCTCAGAATGACATGAGAACTCTGATAACATCAGGTTCTATCTATACTTGGAATCAAAATTCTGGGCTTTGGGCGCCCCAGCTGGAGGCAGGGAAGTGGAAAAGGATCACCTTGACAAGGTGTTGACGATCCCAAACGCTTTGAGCGCCCTGCGGGTGGCCGGAGTTCCGGTTTTCTTGTGGCTCGTTCTCCAGCCCTACTTCGGGAATCCGAGTCGTGACGGATGGGCGATCGTCCTTCTGATGGTCAGCGGTGTCACTGATTACCTCGACGGGAAACTGGCTCGCCGATGGAACCAGATAACCCGCCTCGGCCAGGTACTGGATCCGGCAGCCGACCGGCTCTACACGATTTCCACGCTGCTCGCGCTGGTCTTGCGGGACATCATCCCCTGGTGGTTCCTGGCTCTACTTCTCGCGCGTGACGTATTCATGGCTCTGAATATCGCCACCCTGCGGCGGATCGGATACGGACCGCTCAAGGTCAATTTCATCGGCAAGGCGGCCACGTTCAACCTCATGTACGCATTCCCGCTGCTCCTGCTGGCCGACGGAGGAGATTCGTTGGCTCACTTCGCGAGCATTTTTGGATGGGCGCTGGCGATCTGGGGAGCCGGGTTGTACTGGTGGTCTGCGGCTCTTTACACGACGCAGGTGCGCAGCCTGAGGTTGGCCGCCGTCCGGTAGCCGAGAAGGCGCCGTCGGTGGCGAGCCCCACAAGCAGGCGAACGCGGCCCCCATCACTGCTCCCCCTCGCCCCGTACCCCGTCTGCAGGCCCTGCGCGAGAGTGCCGCGCGGGATCAAGTCCACAGCCTGGTCGCGGAGTTCGATTCGCTTACCGATCCGCACGGAGCCAGCGGCATGCGCTACCGGCTCTCCTCCCTCCTGGCCCTGGTCGTCTACGCGATGACACCCGCGGGCCACGACTCGATCACCGCGGCAGCGCAGTGCTGCCGGCGTGCGGCACCCGCGGAACCGGCCGCCTTCGGCCTGCCCTGCCACCCGCTCCTGGGCCGCTACCGGGTACCGAGCGAGAAGACCCCGCGCAGCGTGCTGGGGCATCTCGATCCGGCCGAGCTCAGAGCGGCGGACGGCAAGTGCCTGCGCGGGGCAAGACCCCCTGACAGCAGCCGGGTTCTCGTGCTCTCCGCGGTCCGCCACGGCCACGGCATCACCCAGGCCTCACATGAGAAGGCCTGCATCAGACCGGGAGCGGTTCACCTCGCCGGGGGGAGGGAGGAAGCCGCTGGTGCAGGCGGTGTGCCCGGAAGTCGGCGGCACACACGCACGCGGTGAACCTGCGATGCCTTGCCTGGGGGACACGAATCGGCGACGATCTTCCTCGTCGCAGACGCTGCGTACGCTCCAGGGGGGCTCAGTTGGAATTTCTGCTCGGTGGAGTGACCACCTTGCTCGGTGTGCTTGCGGGGGGAGTGGTCAGCTGGCTGGCGGGCGTCAGACGCGACCGCCTCACGATGGCCTTTGAAATGCACCGTGAGCTGCACAGCACGGAGCTGCTGCAGGCGCGCTACAAGGCCGGTGTGGCCGTGCGCAAGAATCAGACGCAGAGCTACCTGGATCTGGAGCAGGAACTCGGTCCCGAGGCGGCTCATGATCTGAGGCTCATCTTGCACTTCTTCGAACGCCTCTGGCTCGCCATAGAACACCGTGCCATCGCCGAGAGATACGTGCCACGCCTCTTCGGGGACACCTTTTACTGGTGGTACGCCGCGAGCTTTCGGCATCAGTTTGTCCCGCTCGGCAGCGAGGTCGGCCGCAACATACAACAGCTCTGGGGCTGGCTGGAGCGCGAGTCCTCATCCGAACAGCTGGAGAAGTGGCGGTCAGGAAACGAAAAATGGCTTCCCGCCCGTCCGAGCGCAGACGCCCCGAGCACAGATGCGAAGCGGGCGGGACAGGGCGAGGACTAGTCCACGACCTCGAACGTCGTCACCCCGACAGAGTCTTTGAAGCCGAGGCGTTCGTACAGGGCGATGGCACCGAGGTTCGCGATGTTCACACCCAGTCCGACAGCGCCCATTGCCAGTATGAGTCTCCGCACCATAGCGGCCGTCAACGCGGCACCGTACCCCTTGCGCCGTTCGCCCGGACTCACCGTGATGGCCGCCAGGTAGCCCACACCTCCGAAGCTCCTGTCGGCACCGCATGCCAGCAGTTGGTCGCCTTCCCAAATCCCGTACCACCGGTGGATCCCTGGGTCGTCAGGCCTGATCACCGTGTCCGGGTTTCCGGACCGGAGCAGTCGTGCTATCTCATGGTGATTCTCTGACTCCACAGGCACCACTTTGTCCTCTTTCCCATACGGAGGAGGGGGAGAGGACGTCCAGCGAAACAGCCAGCTTTCCCTCTTGCGCAGGCCGGGCAGCGAGTTGAAGGCTTCCGTGGAAAGAGGTGTGCGTAGCCAGGATCCGACAGTGATGCGGCCGAGCCGACGCAGTTCCGCGTACAGTCCCAAGGAGTCTTCCGCATCTCCCCTGAGGGTTACCAGGGGCGCCCACGGAGTGTTCGTGAACCAGGCGATGGCGCGGCTGCTGCTGTACGCCACAGAGCTATCCGAGACGCTCATCCGCGTATAAGGATCGTCTCCGACTTCCTTCAGGATTTCCGTGCGCCCGACTATGGAGGTCAGCTTTTGGGACATGAGCACCATGGTATGGCCCCCCCAGGGCCCGGCGTTTGCCTCGGATGCCTGGATGATCATGTGACACAGAACCGCGCCGCGTCCGGAGGTCGGACGCGGCGCGGTTTCCGTGACCACGGGCCTAGAGGAACGAGTTGATCTCGATCGTCTCGTCCCGGCCCGGACCGACGCCGATCGCGGAGATCGGCGCGCCGGACATCTCCTCCAGCGCCTTGACGTACGACTGGGCGTTCTTCGGGAGGTCGGAGAACGACTTGGCCTTGCTGATGTCCTCGCTCCAGCCCGGCAGCATCTCGTAGACCGGCTTCGCGTGGTGGAAGTCGGTCTGGGAGTACGGGAGTTCCTCGACGCGCTTGCCGTCGATCTCGTACGCCACGCAGACCGGGATCTGCTCCCAGCCGGTCAGGACGTCCAGCTTGGTGAGGAAGAAGTCGGTCAGGCCGTTCACGCGGGTCGCGTAGCGGGCGATCACCGCGTCGAACCAGCCGCAGCGCCGGTCACGGCCGGTGGTCACGCCCCGCTCGCCGCCGATGCGGCGCAGCGCCTCGCCGTCCTCGTCGAAGAGCTCGGTCGGGAAGGGACCGGAGCCGACGCGGGTCGTGTACGCCTTGAGGATGCCGATCACACGGCTGATCTTCGTCGGGCCGACGCCCGCGCCCGTGCAGGCACCGCCGGCCGTCGGGTTCGAGGAGGTGACGAAGGGGTACGTGCCGTGGTCGATGTCGAGCAGGGTGCCCTGGCCGCCCTCGAAGAGGACCACCTTGTCGTCCTCGAGGGCCTGGTTGAGGATCAGGACCGTGTCGGCGACGAACGGCTTGATCTTCTCGGCGTAGCCCAGCAGCTCCTCGACGACCTGGTCGACGGCGATGGCACGCCGGTTGTAGAGCTTGGTGAGCAGCTGGTTCTTGACGTCGAGGGCCGCCTCGACCTTCTGGGTGAGGATCGACTCGTCGTAGAGGTCCTGGACGCGGATGCCGACGCGGTTGATCTTGTCGGCGTAGGTCGGGCCGATGCCGCGACCGGTGGTGCCGATCTTCCGCTTGCCGAGGAAGCGTTCCGTCACCTTGTCCACCGTCACGTTGTACGGCGTGATGATGTGCGCGTTTCCGCTGATGAGGAGCTTGGACGTGTCGACGCCGCGCTCGTTCAGACCGCTCAGCTCGGAGAGCAGGACCGACGGGTCGACGACGACGCCGTTGCCGATGACCGGGGTGCACCCCGGGGACAGGATTCCGGAAGGGAGCAGGTGGAGGGCGTACTTCTGATCACCCACGACTACCGTGTGGCCGGCGTTGTTGCCGCCCTGGTAGCGCACCACGTAGTCGACGGATCCGCCTAGCAGGTCCGTCGCCTTTCCCTTGCCTTCGTCACCCCACTGAGCACCGAGCAGCACAAGTGCGGGCACGCGCGTACACCCCTTCCGGGCGGGGCATGTCCAAGGTCAGGGGTGTACACGGAGGGTCTTGACCGTGTACACCACGACAGGTCGCGACCGTCGTTGGCCGTGAACCGTCGGACCGGATGGCCCCGGAATAGACGAAGCCCCTGGCGCAATAGCGCAAGGGGCTCTTGCACAAAGATGCTACCCGAGGAAGCGAGGCATGGCCGAGGTGGCGACTTTCGCGATGTCCGATCAGCTGCTGGTGGTGATCGATCCGGTTGCCCGGCGGACGGACGGGGAGTCCGTCAGGATCGCGAAAGACGTGCTCAGCGCGGGTGCGGCGACGAAGGTGTGTCTGCCGGACGATCCGGAGGAGTTCGCCCGCGCGCTGACCCGCAGGGGGTCGCGGCGGCCCGTGGTCGTGGGGGACGACCGGGCGCTGACCCGTGCGGTGGCCCTGCTGCACCGGCAGCGGGAGCTGGCCGAATGCCTGCTGTCGGTGGTGCCGGTCGGTGCCGCGCTGTCCCTGGCCGAATCCCTCGGGGTGCCCACCGGGGCGGTGGCGGCGGCCCGGGCCGTCCTGGACGGCGTGGAGCGGCGCCTGGACCTCCTCGTGGACGACAGCGACGGTGTGGTCCTCGGCGGACTGCGGATCCCGCCGATACGGGACCCCGCCGCGCCGGACGGGGCCAGTGCGGTGGGGACGGGTGCGGGACGGCCCTGGTTGCGGACCTGTCAGTCGCTCGTACGGACCCTGGTGCCGGCGCGCGGCGACTCCCCGCCCGCGTCCGGGCCGTCCCGGCTGCGCGTCGAGGTCGACGGCACGACCCTGGTGGACCTCGACCAGCCGGTGGAGACGGTGTCGGTGGCGCCGGGCGTCGACGGGGTGGCCGAGGTCGAGGTCCGGCCGCTCTCGGTCGGCGCGGAGGCCTCCCCCTTGCTGGCCGCGGGACGCACGGTCACCGTGTCGGGGGCGCACTTCCGCTACCGCGCGGACACAGCGGTCTCCGGCCCGGTGCGCCGCCGCACCTGGACGGTCGGGGAGGGCGCGCTGCGGCTGGTGCTGCCTGGGCGGTGAGTGGAGGGTGAGTGGGCCCGCAGGGGCAGGGGTCGGCGGGGTGGTCGGTCAGCCCTGGCCGAAGGTCTTTTCACGATGCTCCCGCCAGCGCTCCATCATCGAGGCGACCTCGACCTCGATGAACTCGAAGAAGGCGAGCGTCTCGGCCAGGCGGCGGCCGGCCGGGGTGTCGCCGCCGAGGCTGTTGACGCCCTCGCGCAGGGCCGCCTCCCACCGCTTGAGGACGGCCTCGCGGTTGGTCAGGGCCTCGTACCACTGGTCGCCGTGCACCCGGTAGCGCTCCCGGCGCGACCCGGGCTCCCGCTCGCGGGACACCATGTGCGTCTGGGCCAGGTAGCGCACCGCCCCGGACACCGCCGCGGGGCTGATCTGCAGCTGGTCGCCCAGTTCGGCGGAGGTCAGCACGCCCTTGTCGGAGGCGAGCAGCGCGGCGAAGACGCGGGCGGCCATGCGCTGCATCCCGGCCTCGACGAGCTGTGCCGCGAAGGACTCCACGAACTTCGACACGGACTCCGCGTCCCGGCCGGCCCCGGCTGATTCCGTCATGGCCTCACCCTATCCGGAGTTCATACGCTTCCTTAACTTCACAAATTTCTGAAAGAAGCGTACGTTCTGAAACATGACGAAGGCAATCAGCGTCTCCGGACTGCACAAGTCGTTCGGCAGGACGCACGCGCTCGACGGCCTCGACCTGGTGGTCGAGACGGGCGAGGTCCACGGATTCCTCGGCCCCAACGGCGCCGGCAAGTCCACCACCATCCGCGTCCTGCTCGGCCTGCTGCGCGCCGACTCGGGCGCCGCGCAGGTGCTCGGCCGCGACCCCTGGGCGGACGCGGTCGAGGTGCACCGCCGTATCGCCTACGTACCGGGTGACGTGACGCTGTGGCGGAACCTGTCCGGCGGCGAGGTGATCGACCTCTACGGCCGGCTGCGCGGCGGCCTCGACAAGCGGCGGCGGGCGGAGCTGACCGAACGGTTCGAGCTGGACCCGACGAAGAAGGGCCGCACCTACTCCAAGGGCAACCGGCAGAAGGTCGCCCTCGTCGCCGCGTTCGCCTCCGACGTCGACCTGCTGATCCTCGACGAGCCGACCTCCGGCCTGGACCCGCTGATGGAGGAGGTCTTCCAGCGCTGTGTCGAGGAGGAACGCGAACGCGGCCGTACGATCCTGCTCTCCTCGCACATCCTCAGCGAGGTCGAGGAACTCTGCGACCGGGTCAGCATCATCCGCAAGGGCCGTACGGTCGAGAGCGGTTCGCTCGCCGACCTGCGCCATCTGACCCGGACGAGCGTCACGGCCGAACTGGCGGGCCCGCCCAACGGGCTGTCGCACCTTCCCGGCGTCCACGACTTGGACGTCCAGGGCCGTCGCGTCCGCCTCCAGGTCGACACCGACAAACTCGACGCCGTACTGCGCTCGCTCAGCGAGTCCGGAGTGCGGTCGCTGACCTCGACGCCGCCGACGCTGGAGGAACTGTTCCTGCGGCACTACCAGGCGGACGTACGCACCGACGTGAGCGAGGTGGCCAAGTGACCGCCACGGCTTTCGCGGTACGGCCGGGTGGGACCCGCCAGCTGGCGGGAACCGCGACGCTGCTGCGCTTCGCCCTGCGCCGCGACCGGGTGATGATCCCGGTCTGGGTCGCGGTGAACGCGCTGATGATCCTCTCCATGCCGAACACCCTGGAGAACCTGTACGACAGCCCCGCCGACCGCGCCGACCTCGTGCGGGACACGGCGACGAACGCCTCCTTCCGCGCCCTGATCGGCCCGGTCTTCGGCGACTCGATCGGGGCGCTGACGGCCTGGCGGGTCGGTGTGTACGCGGGCGCCCTCGCGGCCGTACTGAGCATGCTCCTCGTCGTACGGCACACCCGGGACGAGGAGGAGAGCGGGCGTCAGGAGCTGGTGGCGTCCGGGATGGTGGGCCGCAGGGCCTCCCTGACGGCCGCGCTGCTGACAGCGGTCGTCGCGAACGCCGCGCTGGCGCTGCTGGTCACGGCCGGGCTCGCCGGGCAGGGCGCCGCCGGGGCGCTGGCCCTCGGGCTCGGGCTCGCCGGGGTCGGCATGGTCTTCGCCACGCTGGCGGCGATCGTCGCCCAGTTCACGGAGAGCGCGCGGCTGGCGCGGGGGCTGACGGCGGGGCTGGTGGGCGCCGCGTTCGTGCTGCGCGCGGCGGGCGACTCGGCGTCGGACGACGGTTCGTCGGCGCTGACGTGGGTGTCGCCGCTCGGCTGGCTGGAGAACCTGCGGGCCTTCGCGGACGAGCGGTGGTGGGTGCTGCTGCTGTTCGCGGGGGCGGCGCTGGTGCAGGGCGTGGTGGCGTACGAGCTCGCCGGGCGCCGGGATGTGGGGATGAGCTTCCTGCCCGCCCGTCCGGGTCCGGCGTTCGGGCGCCTCGGCACGGCGGGGGCGCTGGCCTGGCGGCTGCAGCGGGGCAGCGTTCTCGGCTGGTCGATCGGCTTCTTCCTCGCCGGGGTCGTCTACGGCGGGCTGACCGACGGGGTGGCCGATCTGGTCGGGGACAACGACAACGCGCGGGAGATCTTCGAGCGGATGGGCGGACAGGCCGGGATCACGGACGCGTTCCTGGCCTCGATGGTCGGCATGCTCGGTCTGATCGCCGCGCTGTATGTGGTGGGGTCGGTGCTGCGGCTGCACGGGGAGGAGACCTCGATGCGGGCGGAGCCGATCCTCGCGAACGCCGTGGGGCGGCTGCGGTGGGCCGCGGGGCACCTGGTGATCGCCTTCGCCGGCGCGGGGCTGATCATGCTGGTGGCGGGGCTCGGATTCGCGGTCGGCTACGGCCAGGAGGTGGGCCCCATCCTCGGTGCCTGCCTGGTCCAGCTCCCGGCGATCTGGGTGGTGGGCGGGCTGGCGGTGCTGCTGTACGGGGTGGTGCCGCGGGTGGCTCTGGCCGCGTGGGGGGTGGCCGGGGCGGTGTTGCTGATCGGGTGGGTCGGGCCCGCGCTGGATGCTCCGCGGGTGGTGCTGGACCTGTCGCCCTTCGGCCATCTGCCGAAGCTGCCCGGTGGAGACATGGAGTGGGGGGCGGTGGTGGTGCTGCTGGGG
>NZ_JAKEIP010000317.1 GCF_021474425.1 Streptomyces muensis
ACAGGCCACCGGGGGGTGTGGGGGACTACCAGGTGTCGCGGTCACGTCGGCCACCTCCGATTGCGATCCGGTTCCCGGCAGCGTCGGGCAGGCTGACGGAAGGGAACAACGATCCCTGTGAAATCGACGGAATCGGCCATACGCTCAGGCCGATGGACGCACCGCACACCGGCTTCGTGGCCGATTCGCTGGACCGGCGCATCATCAGCGCGCTGCAGATCGACGGCCGCGCCTCCTGGCACCGCGTCGCCACGGCCCTCGGCGAACCGGAACGCACCGTGGCGCGCCGCGGCACCCGGCTGCTGGACTCCGGGCTCGTACGGATCGGCGCCATGGCGGTGCGCGGCCGCAGCACCGTGGTCGGGGTGCGCTGCGCACCCGGCCGGGCCCGTGTCGTCGCCACCGCGCTGGCCCGCCGACCCGACTGTGTCTTCGCGCATGTCCTGACCGGGACCTGGGACTGCGTCGCCGAGGTGCAGTGCCCCCGCGACCGTCTCGCCGGACTGGTCATGGACGAACTGCCGGGCCTGCCGGGCGTCGTACGGACACTGACCCTTCCGGTGCTGCGGCATGTGCGGACGATCCGGGAGTGGCACGCGGGCCTGCTCACCGCGGCGGAGATCGCCGCGCTCACCGACGGGACGCCCGCGACCACCGGCCCCGCGGACCCGTTGCCCACCTTCGACGGCCCAGGTGAACTCCCGCGCCCCGACCGGCTGTTGGTGAACGCCCTGGCCGAGGACGGGCGGTGCACCTACGACGAACTGGCGCGCGTCTGCGGCGTCTCCGAGGCCACCGCGCGGCGCCGGCTGGGCGCGCTGCGCCGGGAGGGCCGCGTCCGGGTCCGTGCCGTCATCGAACCGCTGCTGCTCGGACTGCCGGTGGAGGCCGTGCTGTGGGTGCGTGCCGTCCCGGCCGCCGTCGACACGGTGACGTCGGCCCTCGCCGAGTCCCCGCACGTCCGGTACGTCAGCTTCGTCACCGGTGAGCGCCAACTGCTGGTCCTGACCGCCTTCCCGGACGAGGCGGCGCTGCACGAGTTCGTCACGCGCTCGTCGTGGTTGCGTGAGACGGCGTCCGTGGACGTGTCGCTGGTCCTCGGCTCACTGAAGCGCGGCGGGATGCTCGCGCCGTGGCTGCGCGGCTGACGCCCTGCCGCCGCGCCCGGCGTACCTCCGCAGGACGAGACCAACCTCGCGACACATCCGATGAGTTGAGAACCTCTGGTGCTGTTGGGCTCATTGACAGGCGTAACAGCCTTGCTATGTTCCCGATACACCCGATGAATGCCAACCCCGCCTCATCAACAGCGAGGGATTTCATGGCTGTTCCCATCAGAGCCGCGCTCGCCGGACTCTGTTCCGGCCTGCTGGCCGCGCTCCTCACGACCGCCCCCGCACAGGCCGAGCAGCACGATCAGGCCTGGACCTTCTCCGTGGCGGCCCACGCGCCGCAAGCGCGATTGGCGCTGGACGACACCACCGGCAGGCTCAGCCTCTCGGTGGCCCGCGCCGGCCGTACGGTCATCGAGCCGTCACCCGTCGGCATCGTCACCGAACAGGCCGACCTCTCCCAGGACCTGCGCTTCCTGCACCGCGAGGACCGCCGGATCGACGAGCGTTACCGGACGAAGTCCGGCAAGCGCCTGGAGCGCAGGGTCCGGATGAACGAGACCCGGCTGTCGTTCGCCACCGCGGCCGGCGCCCGCCTGGACCTCGTGGTCCGCGCCTCCGCCGACGGCATCGCCTACCGGTACGTACTGCCCGCCGGTCACGGCGATGTGCTCGGCGAGACCTCCGCCTTCAACCTGCCGTCCGACGCGAGCGCGTGGCTGGGCACCTACCGGGCCGACAACGAGGGCCAGTTCGCCCGGTACACCGCCGAGTCCGCGCCCACCGGCGAGTACTCGGACCAGGCCCTGTTCGCGACCGACGGCGGCTACACCCTGCTCGCCGAGTCCGACCTCACCGGCGGGTACTCCGGTGCCCGGCTCGCCCACGACCAGGGCACCGGCACCTACCGAGTCAGGCTCGCCGACGCCCGGGTCCGCACCGACGACTCCGACGGCCCCCTCGCCACCCCCTGGCGGGCCATGGTCACCGGCGACCTGGCCACCGTCACCCGGTCGACGTTCACCGACGACCTGGCCCCCGCGTCCAAGGTCACCGACCCCTCCTGGGTCCGGCCCGGCACCGTGCTGTGGACCTGGCTCGCGGGCGGCAAGGAGGCAGGCCAGAGCCTTGCGGCGCAGAAGGCGTACGTCGACTACGCGGCCGAGCGGAACTGGCCGTACGAGGCCGTCGACGCGGGCTGGTACTTCAAGGCCGACGAGTGGGACACCACCGACCCGGACTGGCAGACGAACAGCTGGATGCCGGAACTCGTCGACCACGCCCGCGCCAAGGGCGTCGGCATCATCGTCTGGATCCACCAGCGCGACCTCGACACCGCCGAGGAACGCGCCCGGTGGCTGCCCACCCTGGAGCGCTGGGGCGTCAAGGCCGTCAAGATCGACTTCATGGACTCCGAGGCGCAGCCCATGCTCCGGTGGTACGACAGCATCCTCGCGGAGACCGCCGCCCACCACCTCATGGTCAACTTCCACGGCTCCACGATCCCCAAGGGCATCCAGCGCACCTGGCCGCACGTCATGACCCTGGAGGGCGTCGCCGGAGAGGAGAAGCGCACCAACACCGCCGCCCACCTCACCACCCTGCCCTTCACCCGTAACGTCATCGGCTCCATGGACTTCACCCCCGGCGCCTTCCAGCGCGTCGGCCTGCGTCCCAACTCCGACGCCGCCGAGGTCGGACTCGCCGTCGCCTACGAGTCGGGTTTGCAGATGCTCGCGGGCACCCCGGAGTCGTACGACGAACGCCCGCTCGCCCGCGCCTACTTCGACCAGATTCCCGCCGCCTGGGACGACACCCGGCTGCTCGCCGGCCGGCCGGGCGAGGAGGCCGCCCTTGCCCGCCGCAGCGGGGACCGCTGGTTCCTGGGCGGGGTGTACGCCGGCCCCGCCCGCACGGCCGAGGTGCCGTTGGCCATCGGGCCGGGACGCTGGCTGGTGGAGACGGTCCAGGACGGGGCGGGCGGGCTCGTCCGGAACCGGCAGGTGCTGCGCGGCGGCGACACGCTGGGCGTGGAGGTCGTCGCCAACGGGGGCTTCGCGGGGATCGCGTGTCCGTGGCGTCCGGGTGTCATCAGCTGTCACCGCTGACTCTGCGCACATCCCTGGTTCACACTGATGAACATTGCTCACGTGGGTGTACAGCAGTGAGCCGGTCGTGCGACGCTCGGTCAACTCCGTTCTCCCGACCACCAGTTGGAGGGATCAGCATGAGTGTTTCCCGGCGTACTGTGCTGGCCACGGCGGCCGGTGCCGCGGCGACCGTCGCTTCCACGGCGACGGCCGCCTCCGCGGCACCGGCCGCCGCCGATCGGACACCGGCGGCGACTCTGCGCAGGCTCCGCGCGGCGGCCGACTACGCCGTCGACAAGCTCCACGCCGTCGCCCCGACCGTGACCGCCTTCCCGACAGGCACGAAGTTCGAGAAGTGGGTCTACTCGCAGAACGGCGACTGGGTCGGCGGCTTCTGGCCCGGAACCCTCTGGTTGGCCTGGCTCCACAGCGAGGACGACACGTTCCGCGACCTGGCCCTGGCCTCGGCGCGGAAACTGGCCCCGCGCCAGTACGACACCGGCACCCACGACCTCGGCTTCCTCTTCTACCCGTCCTGGGTCACCGCCTGGCGGCTCACGGGCGACGACGCCTGGCGCACCGGCGCCCTCCGCGCCGCCGACTCCCTGATCCAGCGGTACAACCCGCGCGGGCACTTCATCAGAGCGTGGGGCGCCCTGAACGACCCGAAGAACGCCGGCCGGGTCATCATCGACACGATGATGAACCTCGACCTGCTGGCCTTCGCGAGCAGCCGGACCGGCGACGGGAAGTACCTGGACATCGCCGTGGAGCACGCTAGGACGACCCGACGGGCCTTCCTCCGCGCGGACGGATCGACCCCGCACGTCTACGACTTCGACCCGGACACCGGTGCGCCGATCGGCCCGAACACCGTCCAGGGCTACAGCCCCACGTCGTGCTGGTCGCGCGGGCAGGCATGGGGGCTGTACGGCTTCACCACCATGTACCGACGCACCGGGGACCCGGAGTTCCTCGCCACCGCACGCCGGCTCGCCGACTTCGCGGTGGGCGCGCTCACCCCGGACCACGTGCCCGTCTGGGACTACCGCGCCCCCCAGCAGCCGTACGACATCAAGGACGCGTCGGCCGGGGCGATCATGGCGTGCGGTCTGCTCGACCTGGCCGCGGCCACCGGCAGAACCGCCTACCGCGAGGTGGCGCTGCGGCTGCTCACCGCCCTGGCGGAGACCTGCCTGACGCGGAACTCGGCCCGCGCGGAGGCCGTCGTGGCCCGCTGCACCCGCAACCGGCCGGCCGAGGACGGGGTCGAGATCTCCCTGCCGTACGCCGACTACTACCTGCTGGAGGGCATCCTGCGGGTGCTGCGGCCACGGGACGTCGACCGGGCGATCGACCTCTCCACGGTGTGACCGGCCGGGGCCGGTCGCCGACGGGTTCACGCAGGTGGCGTACTCCCTGTGGCGGCCCTCCCGGAGCGGCAGGAGTGTCGGGGCACGGGCGGGTGGACCCGCACGCACCCGGCGACGGGAGGCCGAGAGGATCACCATGCGGCGCTATCCACCCATCGGCGATCACGGTCTGGTCGGAGACCTCCAGACGGCCGCCCTGATCTCCTCCGAGGGCGTCGTCGACTGGTTCTGCGCCCCGCGCTTCGACTCACCGAGCCTCTTCGCCGCACTGCTGGACCACGACCGGGGCGGCCACTTCGCCATCACGGTCGAGGGGGAGGACGTCACCACACGCCAGCTCTACGTCGCCGACACCGCCGTCCTCGTCACCCGCTTCCTCACGCCGGACGGGGTCGGCGAGGTCGTCGACTTCATGCCGGTGCGCGAGCCGCACACCGCCACGGACGTGCACCGGCTGGTGCGGATCATGCGGGTGACCCGCGGCCGGGTCCGCTTCACGCTCGCCTGCCGGCCCCGCTTCGACTACGGCCGCGCCGACCACCGCCTCGACCTGAGCCCGGACGCCGCGCACTTCACCGGCCCCGGCACCGACGCCCACCTCCAGACCGGAGGGTCCCTCGCGCTGGAACGGGACGGCGCGGACGTCCGGGCGGTCGTCGAGCTGCGGCACGGCGAGCGGGCGGCGGCGGTGCTCACGGTGTGCGCGACCGGCGCGGAACCACCCGCCCCGCCGACCGTCGAGGGCCTGCGCACGGACTTCGACGAGGCCCGCACCTTCTGGTACCGCTGGATCCGCCGCAGCCGCTACCGGGGGCGCTGGCAGGACATGGTCAACCGGTCCGCCATCACCCTCAAACTGCTCACCTACGCCCCGACCGGTGCCCCCGTCGCCGCGGTCACCGCGGCCCTGCCCGAACAACCCGGCGGCGAACGCAACTGGGACTACCGGTACACCTGGGTGCGCGACGCGTCCCTGTCGATGCAGGCCCTGCTGCGCCTCGGCTTCACCGACGAGGCCCACGCCTTCCGCCGGTGGCTGGGCGCCCGTCTGAAGTCGGGCCGTACGGTCACCGGCGAACCCCTCCAGATCATGTACCGGATCGACGGCGACCCCCACCTCGCCGAGGAGACCCTGGACCACCTGGAGGGCTACCGCGGCTCCGCCCCCGTCCGCATCGGCAACGGCGCCGCCGAGCAGCTCCAGCTCGACATCTACGGCGAAGCGGTCCACGCCCTCGGCCACACCGACGACCTCGCCCACCTGGCCGGCTACGACGGCTGGCTGGAGCTGGCCGGACTGCTGGACTGGCTCACCCGCAACTGGGACCGCCCCGACGAGGGCATCTGGGAGACCCGCGGCGGCCAACAGGACTTCACCTACAGCCGCCTGATGTGCTGGACGGCGTTCGACCGCGGCATCCGCCTGGCCCGAGACTACGCCCGCCCCGCCGACCTGGCCGGCTGGACCACCGCCCGCGACACCATCCTCCACCAGGTGATGGAGCGCGGCTGGAGCAGCGAGCGCGGGGCGTTCGTCCAGCACTACGGCAGCGAGGTACTGGACGCCTCGCTGCTCCTCATGCCCGCGGTCGGCTTCATCACCCCGCGCGACCCCCGCTGGCTGTCCACCCTCGACGCCATGGAGGCGGAACTCGTCTCCGACAGCCTCGTCCACCGCTACGACCCCGCCGCCTCCCCCGACGGCCTGCGCGGCCGCGAGGGCACCTTCTCCCTGTGCAGCTTCCTGTACGTGGACGCCCTGGCCCGCGCCGGCCGCGTCGACCTCGCCCGCTACGCCTTCGACACGATGCTCACGTACGCCAACCACGTCGGCCTCTTCGCCGAGGAGATCGGCCCCACCGGGGAACAGCTCGGCAACTTCCCCCAGGCGTTCACCCACCTCGCCCTGATCGGCGCGGCCCTCGCCCTGGACGAGGAACTGGAACGGACGGAACGCTGACCGCGGGTGCCACCCCAACTGGAGCGGCGAGCGCGCATGCGCGCTGCCGGCGGTCTCACGAGGCGGGCCTGGGGTCGATCCACAACGCCTCGGAGACGGCGCACAGTTCGCCGTCGGCCGTGGCCAGCGCCGCGCCCATCGTGTGCTTGCGGCCGGATTCCGACAGCAGCCAGGCGTAGGAGATGTACGGCTCACCCGTGCTGACCGGCCGCAGGACCGTGCCGGTGAGGGCCGCGGTCACCGCACCCGGGCGCTGGGTGCCGAGGAAGCGGCCCGCCCAGTTTCCGGGGCAGTCCAGGGCGCCCCAGACGAGGGCGGTCGGCAGCAGGCCGTCCGGGTCGGCGAAGGCGGGGGACGGGGTCCAGGCGGAGGCCACCAGGTCGAGACCCGGCACCGGGGCGCAGTACACCCGCAGACCGCGGTCGGCGGCGCGCAGGCCGCAGCCGAAGCAGTCGACCACACCCGACGGCGGTGCCGCCCGGAACCGCTCGGCCGCGGCCGCCGCCTGGTCCCAGGAGGGCGCGGCGGGCGCGTCCAGCGGCAGCTCGGCGGGGCGTGCCGCGGCAAGAGGCCGCTCGGGCTCGCCCAACTCCACGCCGCCGTCCGCCGTTCCGGCGAGTCGTACGGGCCTCTCCACGGGCACCGGGCCACGGAAGTCGACCCGTACGGTCCGTGCTCCGGACCTCTGCGCCAGAACGCCGGCCACATAGCCGCCGAAGGCCACCCCGGGATAGCCGGAGTACAGCTCGGGCACCACGATCGCGTCACCAGTCGTCATGATCCCCACTTCACCACAGGCGAGGAGACGGCTCGGCCAGGTGTCGGCATACGTCGGGCCCCCGCCGAACGTGTCGGAGAGGGCCCTGTGTGCGACCGACCGTACGGATCACCGGGTCGGCGGACGGTCACCTCACGGCTGTGGGCGCGAGGTGAGCCGGGAGGTCAGGAGGTGGGCATCGAGGAGGGCGATGTCGGCCGTGCTGGCGGCCTTCGCGTAACCGGTGAGCATCCGTTTGGTCAGGACGAGCGCTTCGGGGGAACGGCGGGCGAGAGGCTTGGTCCAGGCGGCGACGGTGTCGTCCAACTGGTCGAGGGGGGCGACCTTGTGCAGCAGACCGAGCCGGTGGGCGGTGGTGGCGTCGAAGACGTCGCAGGTGAGCATGAGTTCGCGGATCCGGGCGGCGCCGACTTCCGAGACCAGCCGGCCCATGGCGCCGCCCCAGGCGGGCGCGAGACCGATGCCGACCTCCGGCATCCGAAACCGGCAGCTGTCCGCTCCGGCGCGCAGATCGCAGTAGGCGGCGAGGGCGAGACCGGCGCCGACGACTTTGCCGTGCAGCCGGGCGACGGTGACGGCGTGGGTGTTCTCCAGGGCCTGGCACAGCCGGTGGGCCTTGTCCGCGATGCGGCGCAGCGCGGCTCCGGACGGGTCCGAGGCCAGGGCGTCCTCGTACTCCTGGCGGTCCGCTCCCAGACAGAAGTCGTCGCCCAGGGAGGACAGGACGACGATGCGGATGTCGGGTCGTTCGTTCAGGGCGTCGAGGACGGTGATGAGCTCGTCCAGGACACCGGTGCTCAGGGTGTCGTCCTTGCGGCCGGGGTTGAGCCGGAGGTGGAGGAAGGGGCCGGACTGCGCGATGTCCACGTGCCCGGGTGCGAAAGCCGGTGCCGGTCCGGACACCGGCACGGGTATCGGGACCGGTGCGGCGGCGGAGGTGGAGGAGGCGGGGGCGGTCAGGGGGTTCATGCGAGGG
>NZ_JAKEIP010000318.1 GCF_021474425.1 Streptomyces muensis
GTGAGGGGGTGGGCGGGCGGTGCGAGGTCGAGCAGGGCGTAGACCTCGGTGCGCAGGCGCTCCACGGCATCGCCGGGCGGCGCGAACGCGGCCCGGGCCGCGGCCTGCCCGGGGCCCGGCCGGTACGCCCGCAGCGCGTCGGTGATGTCCGCGCCGTGTTCCAACCGCGGTATGCGGCCCAGCAGTACGTCCATGGGGCTGCCGGGGATCAGCTCGCCGCCGCCCGGGTGGACGCTCACGATCGGGCGGTCCTGGGCGGCGCAGCAGTACAGGGCCGCCGACCCGTGGTCGGTGACCGCGGCGTCGGCCGCGATCAGGACCGAGGCCCACTCCTCGTACGGATCCGGGAGGACCATCCCCGCGTCGAGGGCTGGCGCCAGGCGTTCGGTCAGTTCGTACGTGCCGAGAAGGCTGCGCTCGTTGGGATGGACCACGAGTGCCAACTGGTATTCGTCGTACGGAAGTTGGGCCGCGAGCCGGGCGGGCAGTCCGGGGCGTCGTCGGAGGAGCGAGTCGGGGCCCCAGGTGGAGAACAGGACGATCAGCTTGCGCGCCCCGGTGTTCAACGCCGCCCGGTAGCGCTCGCGGAGGGGGACGGAGGCGAGGACGCGTTCCAGAGTGAGGTCGCCGATCACCTTCGCGCGGGCGGCGGCCTGCGGACTCGTGGCGGCGAGCCGCGCGACCTGGTCGGGATGGGCCAGGGCGTGCAGGGCTATCTCGGCGTCGGGTTCGGTGCGTCGCAGATACGCCGGGTCCAGCCCGGATGCCGAGTCCGCCGAACCTTCGCCGGGGAGCGACTTGTTGAAGCCGGCGCCGTGCGGCAGGAGGACGTGCGGGCCGCGCAGCAGCCTCAGGTCGCCCTTCGGGCTCGCGGCGACGACGAGGTCGTGGGTACGGCCGCACGCTTCGCTCCACGGCACCGTACGGCCTCCGGCGGCATCGATCGCGCAGAGGGCGTCGGCTCCGAAGTCCGAACCCGGGGCGAGGGTGAACAGGCGGGTGATCCGGTCGTCACCGGAGAATACGGGGACGGCGTCCAGCAGCCGATACAGGGCCACCGCCGACCGCGCCACGAACAGAACCGCCCGTCGCCCGTCGCCCGTCGCCCGTCGCCCGTCGCCCGTCGCCCGTCGCCCGTCGCCCAGTTTACTGGGAACCGGCGGGCGGGAAGTGCTGTTTCCGCAGGTCGGAGCGGGTTTGTTCGCGTCGGCGGGCGACATGATCCGATCCTATCGCGCACGTGTTCACGGATCGCCGAGAGTGATCCACGCCGCACATTGGGCAAGGTGGTGTGGCCTGTCGGGGCTGATCGCGAGGATGGCGGCATGAGTGACTGGGGAATCGCCCTGATCGCCGCGGGATCGGCCATCGCGGGCAGTGTGGTGACCGGCTGGTACGCCCGCGGTGCCGGTATCCGGCAGGCCGAGGCGGCGCGGCACGCGGGCGACCGGCAGGCCGAGGCACTGCTCGAATCGGTTCGCATGACGCTCAGCGCCGAAGCAGGTCACCGTGAGTTCGCCCGCCGCCGCCAGGTGTACGCGGAGTTCCTCGGAGCCGCGGAGGCCAGGATCCTCACCGAACGGACCGGCCGGGGGCATACCGACGACGACGTCCTGCTGCAACGTGCCCTGGGGCACGTGCTCCTGGAAGGGCCGCCCGATGCCGCGGCGGCGGCCCAACATCTCGTCGACGGTCTACGACGCCATGAGCGGCCGGGCGAACTGGCGAGCGCGAAGCAGGCCTTCGTCTCGGTGGCCCAGGAGTGTTGCCGGCCCCGGTGATCAGTTGACCGTCGCAGGGCTCCTGCTTGGATGCCGGACTCGCTGCCCCGCCGACCCAACCCCTCCCTTCAACTCAACTACTCGGCACCACACGGACGTTGACCCGCCCCACCCGGCCCAGCAGAATGACCCCGCACTCGTGAGAGCGCTCTCAAAGCCTGGCAAGGGAGACCCATGAACGGCATGACCGGCGTGAACGGTGTGAGCGGCGTGACCCGTATGACCGACGGACAGGACCAGGACCAGGGACAGGGACAGGGGCAAGGGCGACGCCGGGCGGTCAGTCGGCGGGGGCTTCTGGGGGCCGGTCTCGGGGCTGTGGTGGTTGGCGTGGCCGGGGCGGGGGCGGCCCGGGCCGAGGGGGCCGTCGGTGGTCAGGTTCGCGCGGTCTCCGCCCCGCGCCGCGGTCACGCCTTCCTCGCCGCCGCCATGGACGCCTACCCCGACCACGGCAGGGTCCGCCTCGCCCAGAGCTACGCCGACCAGGCCGGTCTGTTCAGCACCGCCTTCACCTACGACAACGCCCTCGCGATCCTCGCCCACCTCGCCGCCCGTACCGCTGACGGGCGGGCCCGGGCCAAAGCGCTCGGGGACGCGCTGCTGTACGCGCAGGAGCACGACCCGGCGTACGACGACGGTCGGCTGCGGCAGGCGTACAACGTCGGGCCGTACACCTTCTACGACGGCTCGCTGCAGCCGGACGGGTTCGTGAGGGCGGACGGCAGCGCCAACGTGGGGACGCAGTTCGGGTTCACTGGGACGGCCGTGGGGGACATGGCCTGGGCCGGGATCGCGCTGAGCGCGCTGGCGGGGCGGACCGGGGAGCGGCGGTTCCTTGCCGGGGCCGTGCGGATCGGGGAGTGGATCGAGCGGAACGGGCGTACCGACGAACCTCTCGGCGGGTACAAGTTCGGGGTCGACGGGGCCGATCAGAAGCTGCCCTTCACCTCCACCGAGCACAACACCGACCTGGTCTGTCTGTTCGGGCGGTTGGGCTGGCTGACGGGGGACGGGGTCTGGCTGGAGCGGCGTGCTCGGGCCCGGGCGTTCCTCAGCCGCGTGTGGGACGCGGAGGGTGGGTTCTTCTACACCGGGACCAACGACGGGGTGACCGTCAACAAGTCGCCGATTCCCGCGGACACCCAGACCTGGACCTACCTGGCTCTCGACTCCCGCGCCCATGCCCGTTCGCTGGACTGGGCCGCGCGCGAGCTGGCCGTCCTCGACCACGCCGAGCGGCGCAACAGCACGGTGCCGGCGGGGCAGTCGTACGAAGGTGTCACCTTCAGTTCGGCCGGGCTCCTCGCGAACGAGGACGCCCCGATCGCCGACGGCCAGCCCAAGCCCGACCGTAACGGCGTGTGGTTCGAGGGGACGGCGCATCTCGCGCTCGCCCTGCGGGAGCGGCACGGGCGCGGGGACGAGGCGCGGGCGCGGCGGCTGCTCGACTCCATCGAGCGGGCGCAGGAGTTGCTCGGGAGCGGTCAGACCGTCGGCGGGCGGGCGCTTCCCGAGCGGTCCGGGGTCGTGTCGGCCAGCAGCCCGCTCGATACGGGGTTCGGGTTCGGCTACTACCCGTACCGGCATCTCGGGGCGACCGCCTGGTATCTGATGGCGGCCGTGCGCGCCAACCCGCTGCGGGTCTGACGGCGCGTCGGTGGAGGACGGCGCCTCAGCCGCGTCCGCCGCCCGCCGCCAACCCGCCCACGATGAAGCGCTGGAAGAGGGCGAACACGCAGACCACCGGGACGCTGATGAGGGTGGCCGTGGCCATCAGGGCGCCCCAGGCCGTGCCGTGCTGCCCGACGAAGGCGTTCAGCAGGACGGTGACGGGCTGGACGTCCGGGCCCTCGGCCAGAGTGAGGCCGAACAGGAACTCGCCCCAGCCGATCAGGAAGCACAGCCCGGCCGTGGCGACCAGGCTCGGCGCCATGACCGGCAGGACGACCCGCAGCAGCACGCCGGGCAGCCCGCAGCCGTCGACCAGCGCGGCCTCCTCCAGTTCCGGCGGGAAGGACCGCAGCACCGGGCGCAGCACGATCACCGCGAAGGGCAGGGTGAGGGTCGTGTCCGCGGCGATCAGACCGAGGTGGCTGTCGTCGAGACCGGCCCGGCGCTCCAGGATGAACAAGGGCGCCGCCAGCACGATGGCGGGCGGCAGTTGGGCGACCAGCAGGGCCAGCACCATCGTGCCCGAGCCACGCATCCGGACCCGGGCGAGCGCGTAGGCGAGCGGGACGCCGAGGACCAGGGTGAGGGCCACCACGCCGCTGGAGATCACCAGGCTGTTGAGGAGGGCCCGGGTCAGGCCCGCGTAGTCCAGGGCCGTCCGGTAGTTCTCGGTGGTGAGCGGGGTGGGCAGCCACTGCGGGGTCGGGGCGAGGATGCGGTCCGGGCGGGTGAGGCTGGTCTTGGCCATCCAGTACACCGGCAGCAGGAACGCCGCGGTGATCAGGGTGGCGACGGCCGTGAGCAACCAGGGGTGACGGGGAGGTTTCACGTGGAACCTCCCACCGCGTCCTCGCGGCGCAGCCGGCGTACGTAGAAGACGCCCGTGAGCAGCGGTACGACGAGCAGGAGCAGGCCCGCGGCCGCGCCTTCGCCGAACCGGAAGAAGCGGAAGAACACCTCGTAGACGTAGAGGGACAGCACGCGGGTGGCGTCGACCGGGCCGCCGCCCGTCATCACGAAGATCAGGTCGAAGACCTTGAAGGTGTAGAGCAGTCCGAGCAGGAGGACGGTCACGGCGACCGGGCGCATCAGGGGCAGGGTGATCCGGCGGAAGCGCTGGCGGGCGCTCGCTCCGTCGAGGGCGGCGGCCTCGTGGAGCTCTGGGTCGATGGTGTGCAGGCCGACCAGGAGCAGAAGCATGTTGAAGGGCACGCCGACCCAGATGTTGGCGAGGATCACGCCGGCGAGTGCGGTGGACGGGTCGGTGAGCCAGTCGTGCGCGAGGGCGTCCAGGCCGACGGCCCTGAGCAGCGCGTTGTATGCGCCGGACTCCGCGTCCAGCAGCCAGCGGAAGAGGGTGCCGCTGACGATGGGCGGCAGCAGCCAGGCCACCAGGAGCAGGGCGCGCAGCAGGCCGTTCAGCGGGAACGGGCGGGCGAAGAGCAGGGCCAGGGCGAAGCCGAGGGTGAACTGGAGGACCAGGGAGCCGATGGTGAAGAGCAGCGACAGGCGTACGGAGTGCCAGAACGCCGGGTCGTCGAGGACCACGCGGTAGTTGTCGAGGCCGTTGAAGCGTTCGGCACCGCCGAGCAGGCCGCTCAGCCGGACGTCGTGCACCGAGGTCCAGACGTTGTAGAAGAGCGGGTAGGCCAGGAACAGGGCGAGGAAGGCCAGGCCCGGGAGGCAGAAGAGGTAGCCGGCGCGGCGGCGGCGCGCGGAGGGGCCGTGCATCGGGCCTGGGCCGGGCGGCGGGAGTCCGGCCCTTCTGCGGCGGATCTCCTGCGCGAGGGCCTGGCGCCCTCTCACCGCTCGCCCAGGGCCTTGTCGATCTTCCCGGCCGCCGTCCGTGCCGCGGCCGTGGCGGCCGCCGAGCCGGTCAGTACGGCCTGCTCCGCCTCCGCGACGGCCTGTGAGGCGTCGGCGTAGTGCGAACCGTACTGGCGTGGCCGGGCCAGGGGCAGCTGGCTCAGGAAGAGCCGCAAGGCCGGGTCGGAGGCCCAGGCGCCCCGGTCGGCGAGGTCCTTGCGGGCGGGCAGGTTGCCGAAGGAGACCAGGTACGGCGTCAGCACCGACGGGCGCTGGGTGTACTCCAGCACCTCCCACGCCTTGTCCAGATGGTCGCTGCTCGCCATCAGCACCCAGTTCTCCCCGCCCAGACAGGTGGCCGCCTCCTTGTCGCGGGGCAGGGCGACGACCGCCCAGTCGAAGTCGGCCTCCTTCAGCGTGGGGATCTGCCAGGGGCCGTTGATCTGCATCGCCGCACGCTGGTTGAGGAACCGGGTGTTGACGTCCTGCTGGGTCCAGCCGACGCACTGCTCCGACAGGGAGCCCTTGGCGACCAGGCCGTCGAGGAAGGACAGGGCGGTGGCGCCGTGGGTGGCGAAGGTGTCCAGGTCGCCGCCCGCCTGCCACAGGAACGGCAGGAACTGGAAGACGCCCTCCTCGGTCCTGATCGCGCTCAGCGCGAGGCCGTACCGGTCGCCCTTGGTCAGCCGCTCGGCTGCGGAGGCCAGTTCGTCCCAGGTGGTGGGCGGTTCCACGTCCGCGTCCTGGAGCATCCGGGTGTTGTAGTACAGGGCCAGGCAGTTGCTCTGATTGGGGATGCCGAGCGTTCTGCCGCCGACCTGGCAGCCGTCCCAGGGCCCCTTGTAGTACTGCCCGGCCTGGCCCCACTCCTCGACCCGGTCGGTGAGGTCGGCGAGCAGATCGCTGCCGCCGAGGGTGTTCATGGAGACGTTGTCGACGATCGCGATGTCGGGCAGGTCACCGGAGATCGCGCCCAGGGTGATCTGCCGCTCCAGCTCCGCGAACGGGAACGTCCGCCGTTCGATCCGTACGTCCGGCACCCCGGCCTCGATGTCCCTGATCAGCCGGGTCATGCCGGGCTGGAAGTTGTCCAGCGTGAAGTAGTCCCACCAGGTGAGGGTGGTCGTGCCCGGCGCGTCGGAGCCGCCGCAGGAGGCCAGCGCCCCGCCGGCGCCGAGGGCGGCGGCTGCCGCGCCGACGGTACGCAGGAACCGGCGGCGGTCGACCGGGTACGGCATGCTCCCCTCCCGGGGTGTTCGAGGTACTGGCTCGGCATACCTCGGCGTATCAGAAATCCAGGTCGAAATCGGGGAATTCGGGCTCGGGTTCCGCACCGGGCACCGGATGGCACCGTCCCGTACTGGCCCGCAGGGTGATCAGCGGCTTGAGCAGGATGTGCCGGGGGGTCGAGCCGGGGGAGCGCAGGCGTTCCACCATCAGCTCCACGGCGACCCGGCTCATCTCCTTGGCGGGGATCTCGGCCGCGGTCAGCTGCGGGGTCACCTGCTCGGCCCAGGGGCTGGCCGCCACCCCGACGACCGAGAAGTCCCGCGGCACGCTGCGGCCGTGCCGGGTCAGGCCGCGGTAGACGCCCTCCAGGGCCGCCTCGTTCATGGTGACCAGCGAGGTGGTCGCCGGGTCGTCCGCCAGGATCCGCGCCACGACCTCCTCGCCCGAGGCGAGGTCGTCGCCGCACAGGTAGGCGCGCGGCTCGTGGCCCAGGTCCGCCATCGCGGTGGTGTAGCCCTCGTGGCCGAGCCGGGCGAAGCCGTAGCCGACGTTGAACAGCTGCTCGGGGCGGTTGACGAAGGCGATCCGGCGGTGGCCCAGGTCGGCGAGGTGCCGTACGCAGCCGCTCGCCAGCCCGGCGAAGTCCAGATCGACCCAGCCGGCCTCGTCGCAACGGTGGTTGCGGCCGATCGCCACGAACGGGAAGCCCGCCGCGGTCAGTTGCTCGACCCGGCTGTCCTCGCGGCGGATCTCCATCACGATCACACCGTCGACCTGTGGGGTATCGCCGGCCCGCAGCGCATCGTCGGCCCGCAGCGCATCGTCGGCCCGCGGCGCGTGGTCGGCCCGCGGCCCGTTGCTGGCCTGCGGGGTGACGCGGCCCTGAGATGCATCGTGGCCGTGAGGTGCGCCGCCGGCCTGCGGGGCATCGTGGCCCTGAGGTGCGCCGCCGGCCCGTGGGGCATCGTCGGCCTGTGGCACGCCGCCGGCCCGTGGGGCATCGCTGGCCTGTGGCACGCCGCCGGCCCGTTGCGCTTCGCCGCCCTGAGATGCATCGCCGGGCCGTGGGGCATCGTGGCCCCGAGGTGCACCGCCCGCCCGTGCGGCATCGTCGGCCCGTGGCGCGCCGCCGGTCCGTGGCGCATCGCCGCCCTGAGGTGCGCCGCCGGTCCGTGGCGCGTCGCCGCCTTGAGGTGTACCGCCCGCCCGTGCGGCATCGTCGGCCCGTGGCGCGCCGCCGGTCCGTGGCGCGTCGCCGCCTTGAGGTGCGCCGCCGGTCCGTGGCGCGTCGCCGCCTTGAGGTGTACCGCCCGCCCGTGCGGCATCGTCGGCCCGTGGCGCGCTGCCCGCCCGTGGCGCTTCGCCGCCCTGAGGTGCGCCGCCGGTCCGTGGCGCATCGCCGCCTTGAGGTGTACCGCTGGCCCGCAAGGCATCGTCGACCCGTGGCGTGCCGCTCGTCCGTTGCGCTTCGCCGCCCTGAGGTGCGCCGCCGGTCCGTGGCGCATCGCCGCTCCGAGGTGCACCGCTGGCCCGCAGGGCACCACCGCCGCCTGGCGCATTGTTGGCCCGTGGCGCATCGCCTCCCCGCAGGGCATCGTCGGCCCGTGGCGCATCGCCTCCCCGCAGGGCATCGTCGGCCCGCGGCGCATCGCCTCCCCGCAGGGCATCGTCGGCCCATGGCGCACCGCCGGCCCGCAGGGCACCGCCGCCGCGTGGCGCATCGCCTCCCCGCAGGGCATCGCCGCCCGGCAGGGCATCGCCACCCCACCGCGCCCCATCCCCCTGCGG
>NZ_JAKEIP010000319.1 GCF_021474425.1 Streptomyces muensis
GTACTAATAGGCCGAGGGCTTGTCCTCAGTTGCTCGCGTCCACTGTGTTGGTTCTGAAACCACGAACGGCCCCGCATGGGTCACATGCGGTGCGGCAGTGTTTGATTGTTCGCTCGAAACCAATAGTGTTTCGGTGGTTATAGCGTGAGGGAAACGCCCGGTTACATTCCGAACCCGGAAGCTAAGCCTTACAGCGCCGATGGTACTGCAGGGGGGACCCTGTGGGAGAGTAGGACGCCGCCGAACAATCTTTGGGAAGGACCCCTGGTCACCAGCGTTCAGCTGGGACCAGGGGTCCTTTCGTTTTTACAATGCTTGTGTACCGAAGACAGGAGTCACCGATGTCCACCAACTCTCCCGACGACCGACCGGAGCGCGACCAGCGGCGACGGGACAGTGGTGACCGCGGCGATCGTGGCAGCCGAGGGGATCGCGGCGGGTTCCGTCGTGACAACGACCGCGGTGGCAGCAGTGCCGGCCGTGGTGGGTACGGCCGGCGTGACGACCGTCGGGGCGATGACCGCGGTGACCGTGGTGGGTTCCGGCGTGACGACAGGCGTGATGACAGTCGCGGCAGCTACGGGCGCCGCGATGACCGCCGGGATGATCGGCGCGGTGGCGACGACCGAGGCTCTCGGCCTGCGTTCCGGCGCGATGACCGGCCCTCTGGGCCCCGTCGCGACGACCGCGACCGTGGGTTCCGGCGCGACGGTGACCGCCCCGCGTTCCGTCGGGATGACCGAGGCGAGCGGCGTGACGACAACCGTGGTGACCGTGGTGACCGTGGTGGGTTCCGGCGTGACGACAGGCGTGACGACAACCGCGGCAGCTACGGGCGCCGTGACGACCGCCGGGGCGACGACCGCGGGTATGGCCGTCGTGACGACCGCCGTGACGGCGGTGACCGTGGTGGATACGGTCGGCGTGACGATCGTGACCGTGGTGGGTTCCGCCGCGACGACCGTGATCGTGACCGTGGTGGGTTCCGGCGTGACGATCGTGGCGACCGTGGTGATCGCGGTGGCTTCCGTCGCGACGACAACCGCGGTGGCTACGAGCGTCGTGATGACCGTCGCGACGATCGTCGGGGCGATGACCGTGGTGACCGTGGTGGGTTCCGGCGTGATGACAGCCGGGGCGAGCGCGGGGGGTTCCGTGGGCGGGACGACCGACGGGACGACCGTGGTGGGCGCGGGCCTCGCAGGGACGACCGTGGTGGGCGGCCCGGTGGGTTCCGTGGGCGGGATGACCGGCGCGGTGGCGACGACCGGCGTGGCGGTGGGCGGTTCCGTGAGGAGCGGGACCGGGACCGCGACCGCGAGCCGATCAAGCGGCTGCCGATCCCCGAGGACGTCACGGGCGAGGAGATCGACAAGGACGTACGGCAGGAGCTTCAGAGTCTGCCGAAGACGCTCGCGGAGGATGTCGCCAGGAACCTGGTGATGGTCGCGCGGCTCATCGACGAGGACCCCGAGGGCGCCTACGGCTACTCCAAGGTGGCTCTGCGGCTGGCGTCGCGTGTGGCTGCCGTGCGTGAGGCGGCCGGGTTCGCGGCGTATGCGAACCAGAAGTACTCCGAGGCGCTCGCCGAGTTCAGGGCGGCGCGGCGGATGACCGGGAGCGTAGAGCTGTGGCCGCTCATGGCCGACTGCGAGCGTGGGCTCGGGCGGCCGGAGAAGGCGCTGGACATGGCCGGCGCCCCCGAGGTGCACAAGCTGGACAAGGCCGGGCAGGTGGAGATGCGGCTCGTCGCGGCCGGCGCCCGGCGTGACATGGGGCAGCTGGACGCGGCCATCGTGACGCTGCAGAGCCCCGAGCTCGCCTCCAACTCCGTACAGCCGTGGACCGCGCGGCTGCGGTACGCCTACGCCGACGCGCTGCTGGCCGCGGAGCGTCGGGGCGAGGCCCGTGAGTGGTTCGCGAAGGCCGTCGAGGCCGACAAGGACGGCAGCACGGACGCCTCCGACCGGCTTGCCGAGCTGGACGGTGTCGAGTTCGTCGATGCCTTCGACGAGAACGAGGACGAGGGCGGCAACGAGCCCGAGGGCGACGGTGCCGAGCAGGCTTCGGCCGGTCCCGACGAGGGCGACGAGAAGTAGGCGCGGGTGAAGTGAAGGGCGGGATTCCGGTGAGGGATCCCGCCCTTCGGCGTTTCAGAGGTCCAGTGCCCGCAGCACCAGGCCCGAGGCCGGTTTCGGGCCGAAGGACGTCGACTTGCGGGGCATCGTGACGCCCTGGCGGGCGAGGTCGCGTACGACGTCCTCGCGGACCGGGTGCATCAGGACGGCCGTACCGCCGTCGCGCTCCGCCTTGCGGACGGTGGCGGCGGTGTCGTGGATGTAGGCGATGCGGGTGGGGTCGTCCTCGGGGATGTGCCAGATGTGGGCGAGGAGCGTGGCGTGCAGGACCGTCGCGTCGAGGGTGCGCCAGGCGGTGGGGCGGTCGGTGGGGACCGTGCGGTCGAGGAGGGCCGGGTCCGGGTGGTCGAGGAGGTGGAAGGCGCCGTCTCCGGCGAGGAGATAGGCGTTGCCCGCGCAGGCCGCGTCGGCCAGGGCCTCCAGGGCCTCGGCGAGCGGGACGTCCAGGCGGCGTACGCGGAAGTGGCCGTCGAGGGCGGCCAGCGCGTCCGGTACGGGCAGGTCGTGCAGGAGGCGGTGGATGGCGCGGACGCGCAGGGGGTAGCGGGCCGTGTCGACCAGGAGGACGAGGCCGTAGTCCCAGGCGCTGGGTGAGGGGTGTTCCGCACGGAGCCGGCGGTAGGTCGCCCAGCGGTGGTGGCCGTCGGCGATCAGGGCCTGGTGGCGGGTCAGGTCGGACTGGACGCGGGCCAGGTCGGCCGGGTCGGTGATCGACCACAGGCGGTGGCTGAATCCGTCCTCGGTGGTGGTCGAGAAGAGTGGTGGGTGTTCGACCGTGCGCTCGATGAGGGCGGTGGTGTCGGTGGCCGTGCCGGTGCCGCGGTAGGTCAGGAGCAGGGGTTCGAGGTTCGCCGAGGTGGCGCGCATCAGGTCCGCCCGGTCGGCGACCACGTGCGGCATGACGTCCTCGTGCGGCAGGACCAGGCCCTCCGCGGGCTCCGTCACGCGCAGGGCGCCGATGACGCCGCGCTGGAGCATGCCGTCGCCGTCACGCTGTTCGTAGACGTAGAGGCCGGGCTCGGGGTCGGCGGCCAGGACGCCTTCGGAGAGCCAGCGGCGCAGGGTCTTGGCCGCCTGTTCGTTGCGGGCGGCGGGGGTGGCGGCCTGGGGGAGGATCAGGCGGACGATGTTGTGCGGGTCGGCGTCCTGGAGGTGGTGCAGGCCGTCGGGGCGGACGACGACGTCGTACGGAGGGGATGTCACGGCGGCCAGGCCGCCGACCCGGTCGGGATCGTAGCGGAGCCCTCGGAACGGGGTCAGTTCGAGGCCTCGGCGCTCCGTTGCTTCCGGGTGACCTGCTGTGTTCATCCCGGCATCGTACGGGTGTCAGTGGCATGGGGGATGATCGGGGGAAAGCCGTCGAACGAGGAGCGATGCGGAATGAGCCAGAGCGTCAGGACGAGGCCCGAGGGCTGTGGCCAGGCCCTGAGCGAGGCGTACGACACGGCGCTGCTCGACCTCGACGGAGTGGTGTACGCGGGCGGTGACGCGATCGTGCATGCCGTCGAGTCGCTCGCCTCGGCCCGGGCCGGCGGGATGCGTCTGGCGTACGTCACGAACAACGCTCTGCGCACTCCGGACACCGTGGCCGCGCATCTGACGGAGCTCGGCATACCGACCGGGGCTGGCGATGTCATCACCTCGGCGCAGGCGGTCGCGCGGCTGATCAGTGAGCAGGTGCCGGCGGGGGCGCGGGTGCTGGTGATCGGCGGGGAGGGGCTGCGGGTGGCGCTGCGGGAGCGCGGGCTGAAGCCCGTCGAGTCGGCGGACGACGATCCGGCGGCGGTGGTGCAGGGGTTCGGCGGGCCCGAGCTGCCCTGGGGGCGGTTCGCGGAGGCTTCGTACGCCGTCGCGCGCGGTGTGCCGTGGTTCGCGTCCAACACCGACCTGACGATTCCGAGCGGACGCGGGATCGCGCCGGGGAACGGGGCCGCGGTGGAGGTCGTGCGGATCGCCACCGGTGCCGAGCCGCAGGTGGCGGGCAAGCCGTTGCCTCCGATGCACCGGGAGACGATTCTGCGCACGGGTGCCGAGCGGCCGCTGGTGGTCGGGGACCGGCTGGACACGGACATCGAGGGCGCGTTCAACGGGGAGGTCGACTCGCTGCTGGTGCTGACCGGCGTGACCGACGGCGCCCTGCTGCTCGCCGCGCCGCCGCAGCACCGGCCGACGTATGTCGATGCCGATCTGCGGGGGTTGCTCGGCGGGCAGCCGGAGGTGTCCGCGGTCGGGGAGGGCTTTCGGTGCGGTGGCTGGACGGCGACCGCCGGGGCGGAGCGGCTGGAACTCGACGGTGACGGTACGGCCTTGGACGGGCTGCGGGCGCTGTGCGCGGCGGCCTGGACGGCGGCCGGGGACGGCTCGTGCACGCTGGATGCGGGGAAGGAGCTGGCGCGGCTGGGGTTGTGACGCCGCTGAGCGGAATCGTGGCCGGGGCTGTGACGTCGTACGGCGGGATCGTGGCTGAATGGGAGGGTAGGCTAACCTAACTGCGTGTTGGTCGACAGTCCTCCCGAACCGCGCGCGGAGTCCCCGTCCGCGCCCCCAAGCCGACGGGCGATACGTGCCGTTGGGCTGCTTGTCTCTGTCCTGATCCTGGTGGTCGTCGCGTTGGCGAGCATCGCGATCGGGGCGAAACAGCTGTCCCTGGGGGAGGTCTGGCACGGACTGTTCGAGAGTTCCGGGACCTACGGCGACGTCGTGGTCGACGACCGGATCTCGCGCACCGTCCTCGGGCTGCTCGCCGGGGCCGCGCTCGGTCTCGCCGGGGCCGTGCTGCAGGCGCTGACCCGCAACCCGCTCGCCGATCCCGGTCTGCTCGGCATCAACGCGGGCGCGTCCGCCGCGGTCGTCACCGCCATCACCTTCTTCGGCGTCACCAGCCTGAGCGGCTATGTCTGGTTCGCCTTCCTCGGCGCGGCCGCGGTCGGGGCGATGGTCTGGTTCCTCGGCGGAAGCCGGGGTGCCACACCGGTGCGGCTCGCGCTCGCCGGTACGGCGATCAGCGCCGCGCTGTACGGCTATCTCCAGGCCATGATGATCATCGACGACGCGGCGCTGAACAAGATGCGCTTCTGGACGGTCGGTTCGCTGACCTCGGCGACGGACTCGACCATCAGGCAGGTGCTGCCGTTCCTCGTGGTCGGCATGGTCCTCGCGCTCGCCCTCGCCCGGCCGCTGAACGCCATGGAGATGGGCGACGACACGGCCAAGGCCCTCGGCGCGAACCTGAACCGCACCCGGGTGCTGTCGATGCTCGCCGCCACCGTGCTGTGCGGGGCCGCGACCGCAGCCTGCGGGCCGATCGTGTTCGTCGGCCTGATGGTGCCGCACGTCGTGCGCTCGTTCACCGGGCCCGATCTGCGCTGGATCCTGCCGTACGCGGCCGTGCTGTCGCCCGTGCTGCTGCTCGGCGCCGACGTGCTCGGCCGGATCGTGGCCCGGCCCTCGGAGCTCCAGGTCGGCATCGTCACCGCGATCCTCGGCGGACCGGTCTTCATCTTTCTCGTACGACGGCGGAGGACGGCCCAGCTGTGAGGACGGCACTGAAGAAGGAAGCGACGAGCGAAGAGAACGACGACGACGTGCGGGGCGCGGCAAGGAGCGCAGTGAAGCCGGTTCGGGCCAACCGTGCCGTGCGGGCCCCGGGCGGGCTCTCCGTCCGGTTGGACGTCCGGGCGCTGACCGTCGTCGTGCTGTTGCTGCTCGCCGCGCTCGCCGCGAGCGTCGTGCTGATCGGCACCGGCGACTTCCCGATCTCGGCGGGCGACGTGCTCAGGACGCTGGTCGGCGACGGGAACGCGGGGCAGGAGTTCATCGTCAACGAGCTGCGGCTGCCGCGGGTCCTGGTCGGGCTCCTCGTCGGGGCCGCGCTGGGCCTCGGCGGTGCGTTGTTCCAGGCGCTGTCCCGCAACCCGCTGGGCAGCCCCGACATCCTCGGGCTCGGGCAGGGGGCCACCGCCGGCGCGCTCATGATGATCGTGCTGTTCTCCGGGGACGCCGGCCAGGTCACCGTCGGCGCGCTCGTGGGCGGACTCGCGACCGGGCTCGCCATCTATCTGCTCGCCTGGAAGCGGGGTGTGCACGGTTATCGACTGGTCCTGGTCGGTATCGGCATGTCCGCGATCATGATGGCGGTCAACGGCTATCTGCTGACCAAGGCCGATCTCGTCGACGCGGCCCGCGCGGTCGTGTGGATGACCGGATCCCTCAGCGGCCGCGACTGGGCCCAGGTCTGGCCGCTGCTCGGGCTGTGCGCCGTCCTCGTACCGCTCGTCCTCGCCAACGCGCGCGGGCTGCGGATGATGGAGATGGGCGACGACGTCTCGTACGCCCTCGGGGTGCGCGTCGAACGCGTACGGCTGCTGCTGATGCTGTCCGCCGTACTGCTCACCGCGGCCGCCACCGCCGCCGCGGGACCCGTCAGCTTCGTGGCGCTCACCGCCCCGCAGCTCGCCCGGCGCCTGACCCGCTCGCCCGGCCCGAACCTGCTGCCCTCGCTGTGCATGGGCGCCGCCCTCCTCGTCTCCGCCGACTGGATCTCCCAGCGGGTCTTCGGCGCCGACCAGCTGCCCGTGGGCGTGGTCACGGGCGTGCTCGGCGGCGTGTATCTGCTGTGGCTGCTGGTCACCGAGCGCAAGGCGGGCCGGATATGAGCGCCGGTAAGGGCAACGAGAACAGCAGTGGGCTGAACAACCGAAGGAGCACCGTGAACCGCCTGTCCGCCGACAACGTCACCCTCGCCTACGACCAGCGGGTCATCGCCGAGCAGCTGTCGGTGGAGATACCCGACAACTCCTTCACCGTGATCGTCGGCCCGAACGCGTGCGGCAAGTCCACCCTGCTGCGGGCGCTGTCCCGGATGCTCAAGCCCAGCCAGGGCCGGGTCCTGCTGGACGGGCAGGTCATCCAGTCGATGCCGGCGAAGAAGGTCGCGCGCACGCTGGGCCTGCTGCCGCAGTCGTCGATCGCGCCCGACGGGATCACCGTCGCCGACCTGGTGGGCCGCGGCCGGTACCCGCACCAGGGCATCCTGCGCCAGTGGTCGACCGAGGACGAGCGGGTCGTACAGGAGTCGATGGAGCAGACCGGGGTCGCCGAGCTCGCGGATCGCTATGTCGACGAACTGTCCGGCGGTCAGCGCCAGCGCGTGTGGATCGCGATGGCCCTCGCCCAGCAGACGCCGCTGCTGCTGCTCGACGAACCGACCACCTACCTCGACATCCAGCACCAGATCGACGTCCTCGACCTGTGCGCCCAGCTGCACGAGGAGCAGGGGCGCACCCTGGTCGCCGTCCTGCACGACCTCAACCACGCCGCCCGGTACGCCACCCACCTCATCGCCCTGCGCGGCGGGGCCGTGATCGCCGAGGGCGCGCCCAACGACATCGTCACGGCCGAGCTGGTCGAGGACGTCTTCGGGCTGCGGTGCCAGGTCATCGACGACCCGGAGACGGGCACGCCGTTGGTGGTGCCGGCGGCGCGGAAGGCGCGTGAGCAGGTCAGGAAGGAGCGGGGCGACCAGGGCGGCCGGGCCGAGAAGGTGGCGGCTACAGAAGCTTCCTGAGCGTCAGCAGGTCGCGCACGCCCGCGTGCAGCTTCACCCGGCCCGAGCCCCAGGCCTTGGCGAAGTGCAGCTCGCCGTCGACCAGGGCGACCAGGTCGTCGCCGGTCATGCTCAGTCTGATCTGGGCCTTCTCCCGGGGCGGTCCCTGGAGGGTCTGGTGCACATGGATCCGGCCGCCCGACATACGGCCGGCGAAGGTGACGTCCAGGTCGGTGATGTGGCAGCTCACCGAGCGGTCCAGGGCAGCGGCCGTGCGGGCGTCCCCTTCGGCGCGCTGCATGTTGTCCGAGAGCTTTTCGAGTGCGGCGCGGCACTCCTCGATCGTGGCCATCGCGATCGACGGTACCCCAGCGGTTCGGGGTAGCGTCTGGGCATGAGCGACACGGTTCCGGAGACGGAGATCCCGGTGGCGGAGGCGGCGGACGAGCACACCGTCCAGGACGAGTACACGGCTCAAACGGTCGAACCCGAGTACGACCCCGCGGCCCCCGCCCCGC
>NZ_JAKEIP010000320.1 GCF_021474425.1 Streptomyces muensis
CGGCCCCTTCGCGCCGTACGCGGGTGCGGCCACGTCTTGGTGCGGCACACCGACACGTCCCCTCGCCGCCGTACGCGGGTGCGGCAACCCCCTAGGGGCGCGGGGAACTGCGCGACCAGCCCCCGCCGGCCCGCGGACGACGTACTACTCGGGCCCGCCCATGCCCGTCCACGGGAAGTTCCTCAACGCCGCCAAGTTGGCCTGGGCCAGGGCTGCCGGGCCCTCGGGGCCGTCGGCGGGGGCGTTGCCGGAGGCCCAGGTCTCCACCGCCACTCGGACCGCGGCGGCGGCCACCGCCGCCGCGAAGTTCAGGGCGGCAACGTTGTCTTGGCCGGTTCTGGTCGCCAGGGCCTCGGCCAGGGTTCGTTCGGAGGCGTGGCAGGACTCGGCCCAGACCTTGCTCAGGGCGGGGCTGGAGAGGGCCAGGCGGACCAGGGTACGGGCCCATTGCCAGGAGGACTCCGAGACGCCCGCGCCCGGGGTGAGGGTGTGATGGAGGGCGTGTTCCAGGGCCTCGGGGATGGAGAGCTCGGTGGGGGCGTCGCGGACCGCCTCTGTCCAGCGGGTGGCGCCGGCCGTGTAGAGGGGGGCCACCGCCTCCTCCTTGGTGGCGAAGTAGCGGTAGAAGGTGCGCGGGGCGACACCGGCGGCCTGGGCGATGTCCTCGGCCCGGGTGGCCCGCAGGCCCTGCTTCACGAAGAGCGCGGCCGCGGCTCGGGCGATCTCCATGCGGGTCGCCGCCTTGCGTCGCTCCGTGAGGGAAGGGGAGGTGCTCACGTTCGGCAGGCTATGCCCATGTGGCACAATCTGCCATTCGGGTGGGCCACCCCGTGGTTCAGGTACGGGGTGGCCCGCCCGTCCAGGGCTTTGAGCCGAAGAGGAGCCGGGCCCGGCACCCAGGGGGGATGGGCGCCGAAGCCCGGCTCGGGGAGAGTCCCGGCGCCGGGGGGAGTGCGTCGGGACTTGGTCGGTGAGGCGGTGCGGGTTCGGGGCCCCGGGGATCCAGGGCCCGAACTCCCTTGCCCTTAGGGCTTGTTCCCGGGGGCCTGTCGGTTGAAGCGGCGTTACATCGCCATGTTTGCGCGGTCTTTCGCCACCCGGCGTACGCGAGCGGCGCCGGTCGCACGCCCCCGATCCGCTACGCCGCCGCGTCGAAGCCCGTGCTGCGGGCCAGCTTCTTCAGCTCCAGCAGGGCGTGCTTCTCGATCTGGCGGATGCGCTCGCGGGTGAGGCCGTGTTCCTTGCCGACCTCGGTCAGGGTGCGCTCGCGGCCGTCGTCGATGCCGTAGCGCATCTTGATGATGGACGCCGTGCGCTGGTCCAGGCGGCCGATCAGGTCGTCCAGTTCCTCGCTGCGCAGCAGGGTCAGGACGGACTGCTCGGGGGAGACCGCGGAGGTGTCCTCCAGGAGGTCGCCGAACTGGGTCTCGCCCTCGTCGTCCACCGACATGTTCAGGGAGACCGGGTCGCGGGCCCAGTCCAGGACGTCCGTCACCCGGTCCGCGTTGGAGCCGAGCTCGGCGGCGATCTCGGCGGGCTCCGGGTCGCGGCCGTGTTCGCGGTTGAACTCGCGCTGGACCCGGCGGATACGGCCGAGCTCCTCCACCAGGTGGACGGGCAGGCGGATCGTGCGGGACTGGTCGGCTATCGAGCGGGTGATGGCCTGGCGGATCCACCAGGTGGCGTAGGTGGAGAACTTGAAGCCCTTGCGGTAGTCGAACTTCTCCACCGCGCGCACCAGACCGGCGTTGCCCTCCTGGATCAGGTCGAGCAGGGGCAGGCCGCTGCGCGGGTAGCGGCGGGCGACCGCGACGACCAGACGGAGGTTGGAGCGGATGAAGATGTCCTTGGCCCGCTCGCCGTCGGCGACCAGGGCCTCCAGCTCCTCGCGGGTCGCGTCCGCCTTGGCCTCCTCGTATCCGTCGAGGACCTGCCTTGCGAACACACCCGCCTCGATGATCTGCGACAGCTCGACCTCTTTGGCTGCGTCGAGAAGCGGCGTGCGCGCGATCTCGTCGAGGTACATGCCGACCAGGTCGCGGTCCGCGATCTCGCCGCCATGGGCGCGAACACTGCTTGCCGCGTCGACGGCCTCGCCGGTGGCGGACTGACGACGGGCGACGGCACGGGTTGCCATGCGTGCTCCCTTGCGATGTGGGGCTGGCGGGTGGTTCGTGAACGCTTGGGACTCTCCTCGAGTGCCCGCCGTTCGATGGAAACAACGACTGGAATCAGGACAGAATTCCCAACCCGCCCCTCTATTTTTCTGATCTTGCAGTACCCTGTCCGGCCACACGAGGAGGCACGATGTCGTCGGGACGTACAGAGGTGCAGGTCAGACCGGGAGTCGAGGGTGACCTCGAGGCCCTCACCGACATCTACAACCACTATGTACGTGAGACGCCCATCACGTTCGATACTGCTGTCTTCACGCCGGAAGAACGCCGCCCTTGGCTGCTCTCCCACCCTGAAGACGGCCCGCACCGGTTGATGGTTGCCGCGGAGGCCGGTCCCGGACGCAACTCACAGCGGATTCTGGGCTACGCCACATCCAGCGCCTTCCGGCCGAAGCCCGCGTACGGGACCTCGGTGGAGGTCACCGTCTACCTCGCGCCGGACGCCGGGCGCCGGGGCATCGGCATCCTTCTCTACAAGGCCCTGTTCGAGGCCTTGACGCAGGAGGACGTGCATCGCGCCTACGCCGGGATCGTCCCGCCGAACGAGGCGTCCAGGCGGCTGCACGAGCGGTTCGGCTTCCGGCACGTCGGTACGTACCGTGAGGTGGGCCGCAAGTTCGGCCGGTACTGGGACGTCGCCTGGTACGAGAAGGAGCTCTGAGCCTGCGCGGCTCAGCCGAACTGCACGGAGCGCTTCGCCAGGCCCATCCAGAAGCCGTCGATCACCGACTTCTGCAGGGATTCCAGTTCCCCGGCCGCGTCGGCCGCGCCCATCGTCACGAACAGCGGGGCGAAGTGCTCGGTGCGCGGGTGGGCGTAGCGGCCGGCCGGGGCCTTGTGGAGGAAGTCCAGGAGCGAGTCCCAGTCACGGGTCTCCAGGGCCCGGCGGCCCCAGTCGTCGAACTCCACGGACCAGGCGGGGATGCCGCCCTGGCGCAGGGCGGCCAGGTTGTGGGTGAAGAAGCCGGAGCCGACGATCAGCACGCCCTCGTCGCGCAGCGGCGCCAGCTTGCGGCCGATCTCCATGAGCTTCACCGGGTCGAGGGTCGGCATCGAGATCTGCAGGACAGGGATGTCGGCGGCGGGGTACATCTCGACGAGCGGAACGTAGGCGCCGTGGTCGAGGCCGCGGTCCGGGATGTCCTGGACGGGCATGCCGGGGGCGCGCAGCAGCCTGCGTACGGACTCGGCGAGTTCGGGAGCGCCGGGGGCCGTATAGGTCACCTGGTAGTAGTGCTCGGGAAATCCCCAGAAGTCGTAGACGAGAGGAACGGTCTCGGTGGCACCGATGGCGAGCGGAGCCTCCTCCCAGTGGGCGGAGACCATGAGGATCGCCTTAGGGCGGGGCAGTTCGGCGGACCACGCGGCGAGCTCGGCGGGCCAGATCGGGTCGTCCGCGAGCGGCGGTGCGCCGTGGCTGAGATAGAGGGCAGGCATGCGCTCCTGCGTGGCGGCGGACATGGCGGCGACTCCCTCCGGGGGCTCGAAGCCCATTTGCTTCAAATCTAAAGCTTCTCTGTGGAAGACCGTACGCCTAGGTAGTTAAAAATTCAAGGAGAGCTCTCGTACAGTGGAGTACATGAATACGGCATCGACCTCGGAACCGCGCTGGCTCACCGACGAGCAGCAGCGCGTATGGCGCTCCTACATCGACGCGACCACGCTGCTCGAGGACCACCTGGACCGCCAGCTCCAGCGGGACGCCGGCATGCCGCACGTCTACTACGGCCTTCTGGTCAAGCTCGCCGAGTCGCCGCGCCGCCGGCTGCGCATGACCGAGCTGGCGATGTACGCCAAGATCACCCGCTCCCGTCTCTCGCACGCCGTCGCCCGTCTGGAGAAGAACGGCTGGGTACGGCGCGAGGACTGCCCCGACGACAAGCGGGGCCAGTTCGCGGTGCTGACCGACGCGGGCCACGACGTGCTGCGGCAGACCGCGCCGGGCCATGTGGAGGCCGTACAGCAGGCGATGTTCGACCGGCTCAGCACCGAACAGCAGAAGGCCCTCGGCGAGATCATGCGGATCGTCGCCGAGGGCCTGCAGCCGAGCGAAGCAGGTGCGGACCTGCCCTGGCTCCGCTGAACCGCTCATTCAGGGAGCCTGGGCAGGTCCTGTGGCCGTACGTACGGAGCGTCCCCATCCCCGTACGTAGGCCAGGTCCCAATGGGTACGGCCGGGACGGTCGTCGTCAGTGGGCGACGACCGGGACCGGCAGTTCCTCCGCCGCGCCCTCCTCGGAGGACGCCACCGTCGTGCCGCCCGGGCGGCCGGCGTTGACGAAGGTCAGGGCGATGGCCGCGGCCACGACCAGGATGCCGACGGCGAACCAGATGGCGCTGGTGTAGCCCTGCACCATGCCCTCCAGCTGGACCAGCTGCTGCTGGGACCGGCTGGTGGCGCCGCCGATGTGGTCGGCGATGTAGGACGTGGTGGCCGAGGCGGCGATCGTGTTCAGCAGGGCCGTACCGATCGCGCCGCCGACCTGCTGCGAGGTGTTGACCATCGCGGAGGCGACACCGGAGTCCTGCGGCTTGACGCCCAGCGTGGCCAGGGACATGGCCGGCATGAACGCCGTACCCATGCCGAGGCCGAGCAGCAGCATCGCGGGCAGCAGCAGCGCGGCGTACGAGGAGCCGATCTCCAGCTGGGTCAGCAGCAGCATGCCGAGCGCGGCGACCAGGAAGCCGGGGCCCATCAGCAGCCGCGGCGCGACCCGGGTCATCAGCCGGGTGCCGATCTGGGTGGAACCCGTGATCATGCCCGCGATCATCGGCAGGAAGGCGAAGCCGGTCTTCACCGGCGAGTAGCCCTTGACGATCTGCAGGTAGTAGGTGAGGAACAGGAACAGGCCGAACATCGCGATGATCGCGAGGCCGAGCGAGAGGTAGACACCGCCGCGGTTGCGCTCGGTGACCACGCGCAGCGGCAGCAGCGGGGCCTTGACCTTGGCCTCGACCAGGACGAAGGCCAGCAGCAGCACGCCGGAGGCGACGAACATGCCGATGGTCGTCGAGTCGCCCCAGCCCTCGGACTCGGCGCGGGTGAAGCCGTAGACCAGCGCGACCAGACCCAGGGTGGACAGGATCACGCCGGGTATGTCGAGCGAGGAGCGGTTGCGCCCGCCCTCCGGCTCACGGATGACGAACCAGGCACCGGCCGCGGCGACGATGGCGAACGGGATGTTCACGAAGAACGTCCAGCGCCAGTCCAGGTACTCGGTGAGGAACCCGCCGAGGATCAGACCGACGGCACCGCCACCACCGGCGATGGCGCCGTAGATGCCGAACGCCTTGGCACGCTCCTTGGCGTCGGTGAACATCACCGCGAGCAGCGAGAGCGCGGCCGGGGCGAGCAGCGCGCCGAACGCACCCTGGAGGGCGCGGGCGCCGAACATCATGGCCTCGTTGGTGGCCGCGCCACCCAGCGCGGAGGCCGCGGCGAAGCCGCCCAGACCGACGACGAAGGCGCGCTTACGGCCCCACAGGTCGGCGATACGGCCGCCGAACAGCAGCAGACCACCGAAGGCGAGAGCGTAGGCCGTCACGACCCACTGCCGGTTGCCGTCGGAGATGCCCAGGTCCTGCTGGGCGGAGGGCAGGGCGATGTTCACGATGGTCGCGTCGAGGACGACCATGAGCTGGGCCAGCGCGATGAAGACGAGCGCTTTCCAGCGGTTGGAATCGGCGGCACCGAGGGCGCTGCCTGGAGCCTTTGCGGCTGTTTCGGACATGGGGGTACCCACTTCGGGACTTCGTGACGGAAAAAGGGCGTCGTGAGGAGAGAAAGGTGACTCGGTGAGTCGGTGACTCAAGGGGACGGCTCGTCGGCTCTGACGGCCGCAGAGGTTCGGAGTGGTGACCGCTGTGGTGCTGCGAACTGATCGGTCAGGCCTGGCGCAGGTCCTCCATGGTCAGCGCCGTGCCCTGGAGGACCGAACGGGCCGGGGCCCGCAGTCCGTCCAGGAACAGCTGGAGATGACGGTGGACGAAGCGGTCGGCGATGGTGCACCCGGTCCCCGCCGGGGGCCGGCTGAGCTGGGCCACGGCGATCATGAGGTCGCCGACGTCCACGTCGGAGCGGAGCTGCCCGGCCGCCTTGGCGCGGTCCATGAGCGCCCCGATGAGCTGCTCGGACCGCTCCCGCGACGCCTCCAGGTCCGGATGGTTCTTGTCGAACGTGCTCTGGACCATCGGGCACAGCGCGCTGATCCGCTCGTCGGCCGCGGTGTGCACGAAGCGCTCCAGGGCCTCGAAGGCATCCCCGGTCTCGGCGAGCGCCCGCTCGGCCGCCTCCGTCGTACGGTCCATGACGGAGCAGACGACCTCGCGGACCAGCGCGTCGCGGTCGGGGAAATTGCGGTACACCGTGGCGTTGCCGACGCCGGCCCGGCGGGCGACCTCGTCGAGCGGCACGTCGGGGCCGAACTCGACGAACATCTCCCGGGCGGCGGTGACGATCCGCTCCCGGTTGCGCAGGGCGTCGGCGCGCGGCCGGGGCGCCTTGCGCACTACGGGGGTCACGGTCTGCACGGTGCACTCCTGATGCTGCTGGGTGGCGATCCGGGGAAGGTGTCCCCGTTTCGCTCGGACACATGGCTAAACGGGGAGAGGGTCCCCGGTTATTTCCCACGCCGAGAAAGAATCCATGTGACCTGAGTCACAAGCAATTTGGCGGAAGAACCCACGTTCGGTCTCTTCCAGCGCGCGCCCGCGCGGCCCCCGACACAGGGTGATCGAGAGGGTGCAGCGCGCGGTCAGGCGGGCTGCCATGGACGGAAGGGCCCCTGCATGCAGCCGAGCCGTCGGATACGCCCCCGCCGTGTGGCCGCCCTCGCCTCCGTGACCGTCCTGACCCTGGCGGTCAGCACCTCGGCAGGCACCGGACACCTCACGGCGGGTACCTCGACGGCGGCCGGAGCGAGCCCGATGCCCACGGCCCCCTCCTCCGCACTCGGCCCCTGTCTGATCAGCGGCCGGCCCACGGTCCAGATGTCGGAGGGCATGCCGACCACCCGCGGCTACGCCCGCTCCACCGGCACCGTCCGCGCCCTCACCCTGATGATCGACTTCTCCGACGCGCCCGGCCCGGGCAAGGCCCTCGACCGTTTCGCGGAGTTCTTCCCACAGACCCAGAACTGGTTCCGCACCAGCTCCTACGGCCGCCTCGACTACCGCCCCGAGACCCCGATCCCCCGCTGGCTGAGGATGCCCAAGTCGTTCCGGGCCTACGGCATAGAGCGCGGCGCGCCCTTCGATCCCGGGTACCGGAAGCTGGTCCAGGACATCGTGGTCGCGGCCGATCCCAAGGTGGACTTCCGCTCGTACGACTTCCTGAACGTGCTGGTGACCCCGAACGCCGGCCCCTCGGCCCTGGACACGGTCCTGTCCGTGACCTTCGCGGGCAACGCGGAGGCGCCGGTGGCCGACGGCGTCTCGGTGACCAACGCCTCCTTCGTCTACTCCCGTCAGGACGACGGCTCCGGCACCTACCACCGCACCGGCTACCGGGTCCTCCCCCACGAGAACGGCCATGTCTTCGGCCTGCCCGACCTCTACACCGCCGAGGGCGGCGGCGCGGTCGGCCACTGGGACATCATGAGCGAGGACTGGGGGGCCAACAACGACCTGCTCGGCTGGCACAAGTGGAAGCTGGGCTGGCTGGACGCGGCCCAGGTCCGCTGCGCCGCCACCCCCGGCACCGCCGAGTACGCCCTGACGCCCCTGGCCCGCGAGGGCGGCCCCAAGCTGGTCTTCATACCGCTGGACCGCCGCACCGGCTACGCCGTCGAACTACGCACCCGCGAGGGCAACGACGAGGCCGTGTGCCGCCCCGGCGTCCTCATCTACAAGGTCGACGCCGACGTCGACACCGGCATGGGCCCGGTGAAGGTCCTCGACTCCCACGAGAACAGCGGCGGCTGCACCCGCACCCCGAACGTCCACGCCGAACTCTCGGACGCGACGTTCGCACCGGGGGAGGAATTCCGGGACGAGAAGCGGGGGGTG
>NZ_JAKEIP010000321.1 GCF_021474425.1 Streptomyces muensis
GGGTGACCAGGGGGTGGGGGGTCGTGAGCCTGTTGTCGAGTGAACTCGGGTGCGGGGATCAGGAGTTGACGGCCGGGATGACCGACGAGCCGTACGCGTCGATCACCGTCTCCTGCGCGTCGTGCATGTCGTAGACGGCGAACTGGTCGACGCCCAGTTCCCGCAGCGCGTTCAGCTTCTCGATGTGCTTCTCGACCGGGCCGATGACACAGAACCGGTCGACGATCTCGTCGGGCACGAACTGGGTGTCCGGATTGTCGGCGCGGCCGTGGTGGGAGTAGTCGTACCCCTCACGCGCCTTGATGTACTCGGTGAGTTCGTCGGGTACGGCGGCGGAGTGCTCGCCGTACTTGGACACCAGGTCGGCCACGTGGTTGCCGACCATCCCGCCGAACCAGCGGCACTGCTCCCGGGCGTGGGCGAGGGCCTCGGGCGAGTCGTCCTCGGTGACGTACGCGGGTGCGGCGACACAGATCTTCACCTCGGACGGGTCACGGCCGGCCGCGACCGCCGCGTCCTTCACGGCCTTGACCATGTACTCGGTCAGATAGAGGTCGGCGAGCTGGAGGATGAACCCGTCGGCCTCCTCACCGGTCATCTTCAGGGCCTTCGGGCCGTACGCCGCCATCCAGACGGGGAGTTCGGCGCCGGGCTTGATCCAGGGGAACCTGACGACCGTGCCACCGCCGAGGTCGGCCTCCCGGCCGCTGCCGAGCGCGCGGATGACCTTCATGGCTTCGCTGATCCGGGCCAGGGTGTTGGGCTTGCGGCCGGCGACACGCATGGCCGAGTCGCCGCGGCCGATGCCGCAGACCGTGCGGTTGCCGAACATGTCGTTGAGGGTGGCGAAGGTGGAGGCGGTGACCTCCCAGGTGCGGGTGCCCGGGTTGGTCACCATCGGGCCGACCTTGAGCCTGTCGGTGTTGGCGAGGATCTGGCTGTAGATGACGAACGGCTCCTGCCACAGCACGGCCGAGTCGAAGGTCCAGCCGTAGCTGAACCCGCTGCGCTCGGCGCGCTTCATCAGGCTGACCACCCGCGAGGCGGGCGGGTCGGTCTGCAGGACGAGTCCGAAGTCCATGGGCTCCGCTCCTAGTTGAGGTACTGACAGGTGGAGCGGGGGGTGTAGACGCCGTGCCCGGCGCGCCCGGTGTACTCCCGCTCGGTGATGACGGGTTCGCCACGCGAGAGGACCGTCTCGACCCGGCCGGTGGTCCGCTTGCCCTCGTACGCCGAGTAGTCGACGTTCATGTGGTGCGTCACGGCGGACATGACCTGCTCGGCCTGCGGGTCGTAGATCACCACGTCGGCGTCGGCGCCCGGCGTGATCGTGCCCTTCTTCGGGTACATGCCGAACATCCGGGCCGGGGTCGCGCAGGCGATCTCGATCCAGCGGCGGCGTGAGATGTGGCCGTCGACGACGGCCTGGTGGAGCAGGTCCATCCGGTTCTCCACGCCCGGGAGACCGTTGGGGATCTTCGAGAAGTCGCCGCGGCCGAGTTCTTTCTGGCCCACGAAGCAGAACGGGCAGTGGTCGGTGGAGACGACCTGGAGGTCGTTCGTCCGCAGGCCCTTCCACAGCTGGGCCTGGTGCTCCTTGGGCCGCAGCGGCGTCGAGCACACGTACTTCGCGCCCTCGAAATCGGGCTCGGCGAGGTTGTCGGTGGACAGGAACAGATACTGCGGGCAGGTCTCGCCGAAGACGTTCAGCCCCTCGTCGCGCGCCCGTGCCAGCTCGGCCACTGCCTCCATGGCCGAGACGTGCACGACGTACAGCGGGGCGCCGGCGACCTGGGCGAGCTTGATGGCCCGGTGGGTGGCCTCGGCTTCGAGGAGCGCCTTGCGGACCTCGCCGTGGTAGCGGGGGTCGGTCTCGCCGCGTGCCAGCGCCTGTTCTACGAGCACGTCGATCGCGATGCCGTTCTCGGCGTGCATCATGATCAGGCCGCCGTTCTCGGCGGAACGCTGCATGGCGCGCAGGATCTGGCCGTCGTCGGAGTAGAAGACGCCCGGGTACGCCATGAACTGCTTGAAGGAGGTCACGCCCTCCTCGACCAGCAGGTCCATCTCCTTGAGCGTCTCCTGGTTCACATCGGAGACGATCATGTGGAAGCCGTAGTCGATCGAGCAGTTGCCCTCCGCCTTGGCGTGCCAGGCGTCGAGGCCCTCGCGCAGGGTGTGGCCCACGCTCTGCACGGCGAAGTCGACGATCGTGGTGGTACCGCCCCAGGCGGCGGCCCGGGTGCCGGTCTCGAAGGTGTCGGAGGCGAAGGTGCCGCCGAACGGTAGCTCCATGTGGGTGTGGGCGTCTACGCCGCCCGGGATGACGTACTTTCCGGTGGCGTCGATGGTTCGGTCGGCGGTCCATGCCTCGGCGACGGATGTTCCGGTGGCGGCGAGGGCGGTGATGCGGCCGTCCTCGATCAGGACATCGGCGTGCGTCTCGTCGGATGCGGTGATGACGAGGCCGCCGCGGATTAGTGTTCGGCCGGTCATGGGTCCTCTCCCTCGGTGGTCATGTGCGGCTTTGCTGTGGCTGGTCGCGCAGTTCCCCGCGCCCCTAGGTGGGCCGACGCCAGCGGCGTTTTTACGGGGCTGTCAGCGGGCCGTACGCCCCCGGGGCGCGGTCCCTGTAGAACTGCCAGCGGTCGCGGACTTCCCTCAGCTTCGCCAAGTCCAGGTCGCGTACGACGAGTTCCGTCTCCTTGTCGCTCGCCACCTCCCCCACGAACTGGGCCTCCGGGTCCACGAAGTACGTCGTGCCGTAGAAGTCGTTGTCGCCGAGGTCCTCCACGCCGACCCGGTTGATGGCGCCCACGAAGTACTCGTTGGCGACGGCAGCCGCAGGCTGCTCCAGCTGCCAGAGGTAGCGGGAGAGGCCGCGGGAGGTGGCGGAGGGGTTGAAGACGATCTCGGCGCCGGCCAGGCCCAACGCCCGCCAGCCCTCCGGGAAGTGGCGGTCGTAGCAGATGTAGACGCCGATCCTGCCGACGGCCGTCTCGAAGACCGGCCAGCCGCTGTTCCCGGGGCGGAAGTAGAACTTCTCCCAGAATCCCTGCACTTGGGGGATGTGGGTCTTGCGGTACTTGCCGAGGTAGGAGCCGTCCGCGTCGATCACGGCGGCGGTGTTGTAGAGGACGCCCGGCTGTTCCTCCTCGTACATCGGCAGGACGAGGACGATGCCGAGTTCCTTGGCGAGCGCCTGGAAGCGGCGGACGGTGGGGCCCTCGGGGATCTGCTCGGCGTACTCGTAGAACGCCTTGTCCTGGACCTGACAGAAGTAGGGCCCGTAGAACAGCTCCTGGAAGCACAGCACTTGAGCGCCTTGCGCGGCCGCGTCGCGGGCCGCCTGCTCGTGTACCTGGATCATGGATTCCTTGTCGCCGGTCCAGGCGGTCTGGAAGAGGGCGGCACGAATCACTCGGCTCATCGGGACCTCCGGTCGCTCGGTGTGCGAGAAGGCTAGGAAGTCCGAAGCGGCGGTTTGAGTTGCACGGTGTCACGTCTGGGGGCGTGCGGCGTGTCACGGTGTCACCCTCTTCCGATCCCATGTTTCACCGCCGTTTTCCCAGGTCATGGCAGGTTTCAGCTCTGTTGCGCGTCATGCGCGAGGAGTGCGATGTGTACGGACGCGGCCTGTTCGAAGTCGTCGAGGTCGACGCCGAGCCGCGTCTGTATCGCCTCCAGGCGGCGATAGAGCGCGGGCCGTGAGACATGGTGGAGCTGGGCGGTGCGGGACTTGTTGCGGCCGGTCGCGAGATAGGTCCGCAGCACGGACAGCATGTCCTCGTCGGACGCACGCAGCAGCCCGTCCAGCTCCCGTTCCGCGAACGACTGCACCTGCGGATCGTCCCTGAGCAGCCGGATCAGGCCGCGCAGATGGACGTCCTTGAGGCGTACGACGGCCGGGAGGTCGAGCGCGGCCGAGGAGTCGGCGACGGCATCGGCGACGTGCTGCGCCTCGCGCAGGCCGGCGGGCACGTCGTCCCAGGCGGTACGGGCGTCGGCGGCGGCCACCACGGTTCCGACGGCCTCCGAGTGCACCCGTGCCGCGAAGTTCGCCGTCAGCACCGGTGCGTCCTGGTCGCGGGCGAGGCTCAACAGCACCGCCACGGCCCCGTCGGCCAGCTCGGCGACGAGTCCTGGCAGCCCCAACATCCGCAGCACACGGTCGAGTTGGGCGGACTCGACGTCCCGCACGACCAGCGGCACGAAGGTGCGCCGGTTCACCGGAAGTCCGGCGGCACGCGCGCGCGGCAGCAGTTGCCTCGCCGGTACGACCCCGCTGACCAGGTCGGTCAGCAGGCTCTGCGCGGACTGCTCCTCCCAGGTGTGCGCGGAGTTGCCGCCGAGCATGCGGTGCAGGACCAGGGCCTCGGCGGCGCGGTCGGCGAGGAGCCGTCCCGTGGCGGTGTCGCCGCGGTAGCCGCACAGCATGATCTGCCCCCAGCGCTCACCGCGGCCGCCGAGTTCGGCGCGGATCCAGCCGTCGCCCTCGCTGCCGCCGGCCTGCCGGGCGATGCGCTCCCAGTCGCGCAGCACGTCGTCCACCGCGGGGCGCTCACCGGCCGTGGCGAGGACGCGGTGGGCGAGGTTGGTGACGACGACGGGGCAGGCGGCATGCGAGGCCACCTCGTCCAGCAGGCTCTGCAACGGGGCGCCGGCGGTGATGAGCGCGGTCAGTGCCGTCCGCACGGCCTCCGAGAGGCTCACGGCGGCGAACTTCCGCCGCACGAGCCGGCACTGGACCTCCTCGGTGAGCTCGGCGAAGGGGAAGGGCCGGTGCAGGACCACCATGGGCAGCCCGCACCGCTCGGCCGCCCGGCGCATCACCTCCGGCGGCGCGGGGAACGCCCGGCCGAGGCCCAGGACGACGGCCGCGGCCTCGGCCCGGTGCAGGGAGCGGATGTACTCGGCCTGCTTGTCTTCGTCCCCGGCGAGCAGCACTCCGGTGGTCAGCACCATCTCCCCGCCGGTCAGCATCACCCCGACGTCCGGCGCCTCGGCGACATGCACCCAGCGCACCGGCCGGTCCAGCTGACCGGCGCCGGCCACCACCTCGGGCTCCCCGGCGAGCACCCGCTCCAGGGTGAGGACCTGCCGGACCGACAGGGCGGGCTCCAGGGGTTCCGAAGGCTCCAAGGGCTCCGAGGTGGTGGCCATGGCGACGTTTCCCTCACTCGGGTGCTGAAGTGGGTCCTGCTAGATGCTCCTCAGAGCGCTGTCGAGGATCGCGGCGCCTTCCTCGGCCTCCGCGACGGTGAGGGACAGGGGCGGGGCGATCCGCAGGGAGGTGGTGTTGTGGCCGCCGCCCTTGCCGATGAGCAGGCCGCCCTCGCGGGCCGCTTCCAGCACGGCCGACGCGGCGGCCGGGTCGGCCTCGTCGGTGCCGGGCCGGGTGATCTCGACGCCCAGCATCAGGCCCCGGCCGCGCACCTCCCGTACGTGCGGCACCTGGGTGGCGACGGCCCGCAGCCGTTCGAGGAGCAGCCCGCCGACCCGTCGGGCGTTGCCCTGGAGGTCGTGTTCCAGCAGGTAGGAGAGGTTGGCGAGGCCGGCCGCCATGGTGATCTGGGTGCCGCCGAAGGTGGAGATGCTGTTGGAGTCGAGGCAGTTCATGATGTCGGCGCGGGCCACGACCCCGCCGATGGACATGCCGTTGCCGATGCCCTTGGCGAAGGTCAGGATGTCCGGCGGACCGGACTGGCCGTGTGCCTGCCAGCCCCAGAAGTGGTCGCCGGTGCGGCCCCAGCCGGTCTGCACCTCGTCGGCGATCCACAGGATGCCCTGTTCGGCGAGGACCTCGCGGAAGGCGGCGTAGAGCCCGTCGGGGCCGGAGGTGAAGCCGCCGACGCCCTGGATGGGCTCGGCGATCAGCGCGGCCGGCGGGCGGGTGTGGCCGAGGATGTCCCGCAGGTCGTCGACGCAGGCGGCGATGAAGTCGTCGTCGCTCAGGTGCGCGTACGGCCCACGCGTGCGGACCCCGCCGTGGACGTACAGCGTCTGCAGCGGCGACAGGGAGGTCGGGGACCAGCCGCGGTTGCCGGTGATGCCGACCGCGCTGAAGGAGCGGCCGTGGTAGCTGTTGCGCATCGCCAGGATCGTGTTGCTGCGGCGGTAGGTCGTCGCGAGCAGCAGGGCGGTGTCGTTGGCCTCGGTGCCGGAGGTGGTGAAGAAGACGCGGGCATCGGGGATGCCGCTCAACTGGGCGATGCGCTCGGCGAGTTCGACCATCGGACGGTTGAGGTACAGGGTGGAGGAGTGGATGATCCGCCCGGCCTGTTCGCTCACCGCCTTGGTCACCTCGGGCAGGGCGTGCGCGGTCATCGTCGTCAGGATGCCGCCGAAGAAGTCGAGGTAGCGGTTGCCCTCGGCGTCCCACACATGGCGGCCCTCGCCGTGGGTGATCTCCAGCGGCTCCTCGTAGTAGAGGGCGAGCCAGTCGGGCAGCACGGCGCGGTGGCGTCCCAGCAGGTCCTTGGTCACGGCTGCACCAGTCCTTCGTAGGCGTCGGGGCGGCGGTCGCGGTAGAAGGCCCACTGCTGCCGCACTTCGTCGATGAGGTCGAAGTCGAGGTCGCGGACGATCAGTTCCTCCGTCTTGTCACTGGCGACCTCGCCGACGAACTGGCCGCGCGGGTCGACGAAGTACGAGGTGCCGTAGAAGTCGTTGTCGCCGTACTCCTCGACACCGACCCGGTTGATCGCGGCGACGAAGTACTCGTTGGCGACGGCGGCGGCCGGCTGCTCCAGGCGCCAGAGGTAGGAGGAGAGGCCGCGGTGGGTGGCGGAGGGGTTGTAGACGAGCTGGGCGCCGTTCAGGCCGAGTTGCCGCCAGCCCTCCGGGAAGTGGCGGTCGTAGCAGATGTAGACGCCGACCTTGCCCACGGCGGTGTCGAAGACGGGCCAGCCGACGTTGCCCGGCTTGAAGTAGTACTTCTCCCAGAAGCCCTTGACCTGCGGGATGTGGTGCTTGCGGTACTTGCCGAGGAAGGTGCCGTCGGCGTCGATCACGGCGGCGGTGTTGTAGTAGAAGCCGGAGCCCTCGACCTCGAAGACGGGGACGACGATCACCATGCCGGTCTCGCGGGCCAGCTCCCGCATCCGCCGCACGGTCGGCCCGTCGGGGACTGGCTCGGCCCAGCCGTAGTGCTCGGGTTCCTGGACCTGACAGAAGTAGGGCGCGTTGAAGACTTCCTGGAACCCGATGATCCTCGCGCCCTGACGGGCCGCCTCGCGGGCGTGCTCCTCGTGCTTCGCCACCATGGACTCGGTGTCGCCGGTCCAGGTGGCCTGGACCAGAGCGGCACGAACGACGTTGGCCATGAGCTGCTCCTTCGACGGGACGTCAGAGCCTCTACGCCCGTAGAGGGGGGCCGTAGAGGCTCGAAAGTAAGCCCCTGGAACAGCCTTGCCAAGACCATCGTCGTTAACCCGCAGAGTCGATCGCGTTTCACACTCCTGTGGGTGACTGTTGGGGCCGGTGGGAGGGGTGTCGTCTCCTGTGTCCGCCGAGTCTCAGGCCGTGTGGCCCGCCACCCGCAGGGCGTGCACGAGGTCCCACTGGCACTCGTCCGAGACCCCCTGGGCGGCCGCGAGCAGCAGGGGTACGAGCGTCTTCGGGTCGGGTGCGGCGCTGCGGGCGGCCTCCTCCGGGGTGCGGACGCGGACGTAGGCGTCGAGCAGGGCGCGGACCTCGCGGTGGCGTCCGTCGCCGGCCAGCGCGACGACCGCCTGCCCGATCTCGTGCGCGGGCCGCCCCACGCCCTGCCGCAGGATCTGCTCGCCGTCCTCGGCGCGCCCCGCCGCGGTCAGCGCGTCGGCGGCGGCCACGAGCCGCTCGGCGGGCAGCGAGGCGGCCTCCCACAGCACGGTCGCCCAGTCGGCCGCGAGGCCTGCGTGCCGCATCTCGGCGGCGAGCAGGGGGATGCGTTCGGCGGGCCAGTAGGCGGCCTCGACGAGCAGTGCGTGCGCCTCACCGCTGCGCCCTTCGCCGCGCAGCCGTACCAGCGTCTCCACGGCCTCGACGACCTCCCGCCGATCCGCCGCGTCCATCTGCTCGACCCGCGGTTCCACCGGGGTGGCCGCGACCGGTTCGGGCTCGGCCCCGGCCCCGGCGAACCGCGCGCCACGCGGGGTGCGGCGGCCGGTGACGGGCTGGGCGGGGAG
>NZ_JAKEIP010000322.1 GCF_021474425.1 Streptomyces muensis
ACCCCGCACCCCGCCCCTGATCAGGCCACCGGCACCGGCGGGGCGGGCGTGGGCAGGGCGTGCTCCGGGAGCGGATGGTCCGGCAGCGGGAAGCGGGTGCACAGGGCACGCGCCCGGGCCGTCACCGCCGTGCGGACGTCCTCGTCCAGCTCGTAGTCGCGGTCACCCGACGGGCGTACGGCGTCCAGGACGGTGTGGACCAGGTCGGCGCACTCCGCCATCTCGGCGACGCCCATGCCGCGCAGTGCCAGCACGTTCGTGCCGAGCCGGACGCCGCTGGTGACGCGGGGGCCGTGCGGGTCGCCGGGGATGCTGTTCTTGTTGACGACGATGCCGCAGCTCTCCAGGGCCCGTTCGGCGATCCGGCCGGTCAGCCCGCGGCAGCCGACGTCGAGCAGCACCATGTGGGTGTCCGTGCCCCCGGTCAGCACCCGGTGGCCGTGGCTGTCCAGCTCCTTCGCCAGCGCCCGCGCCGTGGCGACGATCCGCTCGGCGCGCTCCCGGAACGCCGGCGTGGTCAGCTCGGCCAGGGCGCGGGCCTTGGCGGCCACGGTGTTGAGCCTCGGGGTGCCCTGGAGGTAGGGGAAGACGGCGTCCTCCAGCGTCGCCCGCAGGGTCCGGCCCGAGGCGGTGCGCGTCTCGGCGTCACGGCCCAGCAGGATCAGGCCGCCGCGGGGGCCGTAGAGCTGTTTGTAGGTGCTGGTCGTCGTCACATGGGCGACGTCGACCGGGCTCGGGTGCTCACCCGCGGCGACCAGCCCCGCGATGTGCGAGATGTCCGCCACCAGATACGCCCCGACCTCGTCGGCGACCGCGCGGAAGCGCTGGAAGTCGACGGTGCGCGGGTAGGAGCTGGCACCGCAGAAGATCAGCCGGGGGCGGTGCCGGCGGGCCAGCTCGGCCATGCCGTCGTAGTCGATCAGACCCCGCTCGTCGAGGCCGTAGCGGACCGGGGTGAAGAACCGGCCGCTCATCGACGCCGAGGCGCCGTGGGTGAGATGGCCGCCCGCCTTGAGGTCCATGCCGAGGACCACGTCGCCGGGCGAGAGCAGGCTGCACAGCACGACCTGGTTCGCCGTCGAGCCCGAGTGCGGCTGCACGTTGGCGTGCCGGGCGCCGAAGGCCTCCTTGGCCCGGCGCACCGCCAGCCGTTCCACCTCGTCGACCAGTTCGCAGCCGGCGTGGTAGCGGGCGCCGGGATAGCCCTCGGTGGTCACGTTGCTCGTCGCGCTGGCCTCGCAGGCCAGGACGGAGGGGTCGGCGGTGCTCGCCGCGGCCACCATGGCGAGGGTGTGCTGCTGGCGCAGCTGTTCCCGCTCCAGCAGGTCGTACAGGTCCGGGTCGCGCTCGGCCAGCAGGCGCGCGCCGTGTTGCAGCGTCCGGTCGAACAGACCCGCCGTCATCAGTGCTTCTCCTCAAGGGTGTCGAGCAGGTCATGGGTCTGCGTGGCGTCCAGGGCGCGGACCTGGAGATAGATCTCGGCGATGGCGGCGGCGTCGATCCCCGCCTCCTCGCCCGCGGCCCCGGCCAGAGCGGCCTGTCCCTCGACGGTGCTCGCGTCGAACAGGTCGCGCAGCGACACGTCCAGCCGCAGATGGTCGCTGAGGGCGTAGGCGATCTGGGTGACGCCCAGGGAGTTGCCGCCGAGCTCGAAGAAGTCGTCGTGCAGACCGACCCGTTCGGTCTGCAGCACCTCCGCCCAGATCTCGGCGATGGCCCGTTCCAGCGGTGTACGGGGAGCGACATGCGCGGCGGAGCGGCCGACCGGCTGGGCCTCGGTGCGGGCCAGCGCACGCCGGTCGACCTTGCCGTTGGCCGACAGCGGCAGCGCGTCCAGCACGGCGAAGGCGTCCGGCACCATGTGGTCGGGCAGGGTGGCCGACAGGTGCTTGCGGAGCTCGCCCACCGACGGGGCGGCGCCCTCGGCCGGGACCACGTACGCGGTCAGCCCGACGCCGTGCCCGGCCTCGTCGGACCGGACCACCGTGACCGCCTCGGCGAGATCCGGGTGCCGGCCGAGCGCGGCGTCGATCTCCCCGAGCTCGATCCGGAACCCGCGCACCTTCACCTGGTGGTCGAGCCGGCCGATGAGGTGGATCGTGCCGTCCTCGGCGTACCGGGCGAGGTCACCGGTCCGGTACAGCCGGGCTCCCTCGGGCACGCCGGGGAAGACACCCGCGTACGGGTGCGGCAGGAACCGTTCGGCGGTCAGTGCGGGCCGGTTCAGATAGCCGCGGGCCAGGCCGATGCCGCCGAGGCACAGTTCGCCGGGGACACCGACCGGGACCGGACGCAGGTCCGCGTCGACGATCAGCGCCTGCTGGTTGGCCATCGGACGGCCGTAGGGGATGTGCACCCAGTCGGCGCCGGTCTCGGTGACCCGCTGGAGGATCGAGTGGATGGAGGCCTCGGTGGCCCCGCCCATCACGATGACGTCGAGGTCGGGGAAGAGCGCGCGGGCCCGGTCCGGCAGCGGCACCGGCACCCAGTCGCCGCCCAGGAACGCCACGCGCAGCGTCGGACGGGCCGGGCGGGTGTCGCCGTAGCTGTCCACCAGGGCGTCGAGCAGCGCGGGCGCGGAGTTCCAGACGGTCACCCCGTACCGCTCGACGAGGTCGGCCCAGTGCCGCGGGTCCTTGGCGGCGTCGGCGTCGGGCAGGACCGTGGTGCCGCCCGCGGCGAGCATGCCGAGCAGTTCGTACACGGACATGTCGAAGCTGAGCGACGACAGCGACAGCACCGAGTCGCCGGGGCCGATGGACCGACCGCGGTTGAGGTCCGCGATGTTGTTGGCGGCGCCGCGATGGGTCACGGCCACGCCCTTGGGACGGCCGGTGGAGCCCGAGGTGTAGATGACGTACGCCAGGTCGGCGGGGACCGCGGCGGATCCTTCGGCCACCTCTTCGACCGTGACGGACTCCGGGACCTCGCCGGAGGCGGGGTCGATCAGCACGACGCGTACGGCGGTGTCGTCGCCGCCGGTCACGCGTCCGGTGGCCGGGTCGACGGGCAGCCGCTCCAGGTGGCCCGCGTCGGTCAGCAGTACGGCGGGGCGGGAGTCGTCGAGCATGAACGCCAGCCGCTCGGCCGGGTAGCCGGCGTCCAGCGGCACATAGGCGCCGCCCGCCTTGAGCACGCCCAGCACCGCCGTGGCCAGCGCCACGGAGCGGTCCAGGCAGATCGCCACCGGCACGTCCGGGCCGATGCCGGCGCCGCGCAGCACACGGGCCAGCCGGTCGGCGCGCGCGTCCAGCGCGGAGTACGAGATCTCGCCGCCGCTCCAGGCCAGCGCCCGCGCCTCGGGACGCTCCCGCACCTGCCGCTCGAACAACTCGTGCAGACAGGCGCCGGGCTCGTCGGCCTCGGTGGCGTTCCACTCGGCGACGGCGCGGGTGACCTCGGCGTCGGTCAGGTAGGGCAGTTCGCTCACCCTGTGGTCCGCTGCGGTGGTCGCGGCCGTCAGGAGCACCGTGTAGTGGTCCCACATCCGGCGGATCGTGGCCTCGTCGAAGAGGTCGGCCGCATACTCCACGAAGCCCTTGAACTCGCCGTCGAGCTGGCGCAGCTGGATGTTCAGGTCGCACTGGGCGCCGCCGCGCTCCACGCCCTCGGCCGAGGCGTCGAGCCCCGGCAGGCGCAGTTCCGGCTCGGGGGCGTTCTGGAGCAGGAACAGCACCTGCGTGAGCGGGTTGACGCTCAGGTCGCGCTGCGGCTGGAGCTCGTCCACCAGCCGCTGGAACGGCAGTTCCTGGTGCTCCAGCGCCTCGACCGTGGTGGCCTTGACCCGGTCGAGGAGCTGGGTGAAGGTCGGGTCGCCCGCGGTCGAGGTGCGCAGCAGCACGGTGTTGATGAAGCAGCCGATCACGCCCTCCGTCTCGGGCGTACGGGTGGCCACACCGGTGCTCACCACGATGTCCCGCTGCCCGCTGTAGTTGCTCAGCAGCAGCTGGAACGCGGCAAGCAGCGTCATGAACGGGGTGGCGCCGGACGTACGCGACAACTCGGCGACGGCGGCGGAGAGTTCGGGGGACAGCGCCACCTGGAGCTGGGCGCCGCGCAGCGACTGCACGGCGGGGCGCGGCCGGTCCAGGGGCAGTTCGAGCAGCTGCGGGGCGTCGGACATCCGCTCGCGCCAGTACGCCAGCAGGCCCTCGGTCCCCTCCTCGGCGAGCCGCTCGCGCTGCCACACCGAGAAGTCCGGGTAGTGCACGTCGAGTTCGGGAAGCTCGACCGCACGGTCCGCGGTCAGCGCCGCGTAGGCCGAGCCGACCTCCTGCATGAAGATCCCGCAGGACCACATGTCCGACACCAGGTGGTGCAGCGTGACCGCCAGGACGTGGTCCTCGGGGCCGAGGCGCAGCAGTGAGGTGCGCAGCAGCGGGCCCGCGACCAGGTCGAACGGCCCGGACGCGGCGGCCGCGAGGTGCTCGGCGAGCTCCGCCTCGGTGACGTCGGTGACCGGCAGTTCGAGTGCCACGGTCTCGTCGACCACCTGCACGGCCTGGCCGTCGACCTGGGTGAAGCGGGTCCGCAGGGCCTCGTGCCGGTCCAGCACGTGCTGGAGGGCGCGGTGCAGCGCGTCCCGGTCCAGCGGCCCGCGCAGGCGTACGGCCAGCGGGATGTTGTAGGCACTGGTGCCGGGCGTGAGCCGCTCGACGATCCACAGGCGTTCCTGGGCGGAGGCCATGGGGAAGATGGTCGGTTGCGAGGTCTGCAAGGCCGTCTCCACAGGTAGGCGTTGCGGGCGGGACGTAAGGAACTCGGCGTCGCGCGCCGCACGGTGCCGGACTGGTCCGGGGCGCTGTGCGAGGCCGCTCAGCCGTGCGGGGAGACGGCTGGGAACACCCGAGCGCTGCTCAGCGTGTCAATCGCGGCGGACCGCAGGTAGTCCGGGACATTCCTGACGGGCTCGGGGAGCGTCCGCGGGCGGCCTCCCGGGCAATCCGGTCCTAGGGTCGCCGGTATCCACCCGCCGTGCCTCTGACAGGAGTCGCCGTGCCCGCTGCATCCGTCCTCACCGTCGCCCCCGAGTTCAACGGGCCGCCCGACAGCGCGAACGGGGGCTACGCCTGCGGTCGGCTGGCCGCTCTGGCCGAGGAGTCCGGGCATCTCGCCGGGCAGGTCGCGGTGACGCTGCATCTGCCGGTGCCGCTCGGCACGCCGGTCGAGTACCGGCCGGCGGGCCGGCGCGGGCACGTCTGGCACGGGGAGGACGTCATCGCCTCGGTGGCCGCCACCAGCGAGGACGTACCCGCCCCCGCGCCGGTGGAGCCGGACCGCGTCCAGCGGGCGGAGCACGCCTTCACCGGCGTCGGCCACCCCTTCCCCGGCTGCTTCGTCTGCGGTACGCAGCGCCCGCACGACGGTCTGTCGCTGCGTCCGGGCCTGGTCGAGGGCCGGGAGGCGACGGTGGCCTGTGCCTGGCGGCCGTCGCCCGAGCTGGCCACCGAGGACGGCACGGTGCCTTCCGAGATCGTGTGGAGCGCGCTGGACTGCCCGGGCGGCTGGACGGCCGACCCGGTCCGGCAGCCGCGTCTGCTCAGCCGTATGACCGCCCGGATCACCGAGCGCCCCGTGGTCGGCGGCAGCTATGTCGTGGTCGGCTCCCTGGAGGGCGTCGAGGGGCGGATGGCGACCAACGCGACCGCGCTGTACGACGCCGACGGACGGCTGCTGGCCGCGGCGCGGGCGCAGTGGATCGCCGTGGACGTGCGGTCCTGAGGGCCGGGTGCGGCACGGGAGGCGCACCGCAGAGCACGGAAGGGGGGCGGGCTCAGTGAGCCCGCCCCCCTTCCGCGTCCGTTCTCCTCAGACCGTGAACGCCCTGGTCACCAACGTGAATCCGGAGTCAAGACCCGACCAGGTGAGGGTCGACGGCGGCGGCGTCCGCAGCGCGCCCCGCGGGAAGCCGGTCGTCTGCGCCACGGCACGCACCCGCAGCGGCCCCTTCCCCCGCACGGTCAGCGTCAGGTCGAACCCGGCGGCCGGCGGCGACAGATAGGTGTAGCCCCACGTCCAGCGGCCGTTGAGGGACTCCCGGGTGTCACCGCCGGGCAGCTCGCGGCCCTCGGCGCCGCCGCTGACGACGGTCGTGTTCCGGGTGTCCACGAACAGCATCAACTGCTCGGGGTTGCCGCCCTGAGCCGAGACATGCAGGCGGACCTCCCGGGTGCCGCCCCGCTCGCGCGAGTCCACGACCTTCAGCGTCGGCGAGGGCGCCGTCATCCGCTCCGCCGTGCCGGTGCGCCAGACGCCGGGCCACCGCATGGGCGGGAACGCGTCCTCCAACCGGGCCTCGCCGCCGTCCACATAGGGCTCCAGCCAGGCGTGCGAGCCCAGTCCCGTACTGGCCCAGCGCGCCCGGTGCGTATCGCCGTCGAGGGCGTAGACCAGGCTGACCTGGCTCGGGTGACGGCTGTCGACGCCGTCGCGGGCGACACCGGCCGCGATCACCGCGAGGCCGGTCGCCAGGGCCAGCCCCGACCGCAGGGCGAGGATCCGTGCCCGCACCCGCGGCCGGGCGCCGGTGAAGGGCAGCGGCAGGGTCGCGGCGAACAGGGCCACCATGAGCAGCGGGCCCGCGGCCATGGCCAGTCCGAGCGTCGGGAAGAGCAGCACCGCGACGGGCACCAGCAGCAGGGCGGCGGGCAGACAGGCGAGCGCCCCGGCGACCTCCCGCAGCGGCGCCTCCTCCGGCAGCCGGGCCGCGACGGCCAGACCCGCCGCGCCGAACAGCGCGGGCCACACGAACAGATACGAGGCACCCGGCGTCAGCCACGCCGTCACCACCGCCAGCCCGGTCAGCCAGCCGGTGACGGCCGCGCTCACCTCCAGGGTGCCGAACCTGCGCCGCAGCAGCGCCGCCCAGATCCAGACCACGGCCACCGCGAGCACCGCGAACCCGGCCGCCGTCACGCCCGGCCGGTACGGGTCGCCGTTGACGAAACCCGCGTAGTCCGGCCGTACCAGCAGAAGCAGTTGCCAGCCCGCCCAGCCGAGGCCGGCCGCGCCGAGCAGCGGAAGCGGAACGGTCGCCGCGGCCACGGCCACCCGACGCGCGCTCACGGCCGAGCGCCGGGAAGCCCACCACAGGGCCGCCGCGAAACCGGCCGTCGCCAGCGCCGCCAGCGGCAGCACCAGCGCACCTGGACAGCGCACCAGCAGACCGGCGAACGAGAAGTACGTGGCGTCGGAACCCTCGTCGACCGCCGCGATGTCGGCGGCGCCCAGCTTCCGGGTCGCCGCCAGCGCGGTGGAGCCGAGGTCCTGGAGCGAGCCCCGGCTGGAGTTGGCGAGGTTGTCCTGCGAGGTGTCGTAGTTCGCGGAACCGGCGACGTTGGCGAAGTTCATCCCGGTGAGCCCGGCCTGCCGGAACGCCGTGAAGTCCGTGTAGTTCGGCAGCAGCCGGTACACCTCGTACGCCAGTGAGGTGGTGACCGGCACATGGCCGGACAGGGCCGGCACCAGCGCCGAGTTGTGGGGGCCGGTCTCGAACATCACGACGCGGCCCGAGGTGCCGCGCGACTCCAGGTTCAGCACGACCGTACGGTCGGGGTCGCCCAGTTCGGAGGAGGTGGCGTAGGCCTGGGCGCCCACCATGCCGGGCTCCTCGCCGTCCGTGAACAGGACGGTGACGTCGTTGCGCGGCGCCGGGCCGGAGCGCAGCGCCCGGACGGTCTCCAGGATCGCCGCGACGCCGTGCCCGTCGTCCGTGGCGCCCGGGCCGAGCTCCACGGAGTCGTAGTGGGCCACCAGGAGCACCCGGCCGGTGGGGTCCGTACCCGGGATGGTGGCCCGGATGTTCTGCATCCGGCCGGTCACCGCCGAGCTGCGTCTCGTCTCCACCCCGACGACCGGCAGGACCTCGGGAGACAGTCCCGCCTCGCGCAACTCGGCCACCAGATAGTCGCGTACGCGGTCGTGCGCGGCGGAGCCGACGGGGCGGGGCTCGGTCGCGATCCGTTCGACATGGCGATGGGCCCGGGCGGCGGAGAACTGGCCGGCGGGCGCGTCGGCGCCGAGCGGCTCGGGCACGGAGAGGTCCGCGCCCCGGGGGGCCACCGGCCCCCCGGGCCCCACCGTCGCGGGCCCGTCTCTTTTAAAAAACAGAACCCGCCGCCC
>NZ_JAKEIP010000323.1 GCF_021474425.1 Streptomyces muensis
GCCCGCCTCCGACGCCCCGCCCACACTGCTCGTCCTCGACGCCGAGCCCCTCCCCCGTCTCGGCCGTCTCACCGGCCGCGCCCGGATCGAGCACGCGGACGAGGACACCCTGGCCGAGCGGCTGCCGTCCGCCGATGTGCTGCTGGTCTGGGACTTCGCCTCGCACGCCGTACGCCGCGCCTGGCCCGGCCAGGGACCGCGGCCGCGCTGGGTGCACACGGCGAGCGCGGGCGTGGACCATCTGATGTGCCCGGAGCTCACCGACTCCGACACCGTGGTCACCAACGCCCGCGGGATCTTCGACCAGCCGATCGCGGAGTACGTCGCCGCGCTGGTGCTGGCGATGGCGAAGGACCTGCCGAGGACGCTGGAGCTCCAGGGCGCCCGGGAGTGGCGCCACCGTGAGGGGCAGCGGGTCGGCGGCACGCGCGCCTGTGTGGTGGGGTCCGGGCCCATCGGGCGGGCGATCGTCCGCACGCTCAAGGCGCTGGACATCACCACCGCCCTGGTCGGCCGGGCCGCGCGCACCGGCATCCACGGTCCCGAGGACCTGGACCGGCTGATCGCCCGCGCCGACTGGGTGATCGCGGCGGCGCCGCTCACGGAGCAGACGTACGGCATGTTCGACGCCCGCCGCTTCGGGGTGATGCAGCCGTCCGCCCGGTTCGTCAACGTCGGGCGCGGACAGCTGGTCGTCGAGGACGCGCTGGCGGAGGCGCTGGGCAAGCGGTGGATCGCGGGGGCGGCGCTCGATGTCTTCGAGCACGAGCCGCTGACGCCGGACAGTGCGTTGTGGGACGTCCCGAACCTGATCGTCTCCCCGCACATGAGTGGGGACACCATCGGCTGGCGGGATGAACTCGGCCGTCAGTTCGTGGAGTTGTACGAGAGGTGGGCGGCGGGCAGGCCACTGCTGAACGTGGTCGACAAGCAACGCGGGTACGTACCCGGACGCTGATGTCGATGTCTACGGCTGGAGGGCGACGCATGACGGACCTGACCGAACTGACCGCCGTACAACTCCTCGACGGCTACCGGCAGGGGGAGTTCAGCCCCGTCGACGCCACCCGCGCCGCCCTGGAGCGGGCCGAACGGATCCAGCCGGAGGTGAACGCCTTCGTCCGTATCACCGCCGACGCGGCCCTCGCGCGGGCCGAGCAGTCGGCCGAGCGGTGGCGGCGCGGGGCACCGGCCGGGCTGCTCGACGGCGTTCCGGTCACCGTGAAGGACATCCTGCTGATGCGCGGCGGGCCGACGCGGAAGGGTTCGAAGACCGTCCCGGAGCAGGGTCGCTGGGACGAGGACGCGCCCTCCGTGGCCCGGCTGCGGGCGCACGGCGCCGTGTTCCTCGGCAAAACGACGACGCCAGAGTTCGGCTGGAAGGGCGTCACCGACTCGCCCCTGGCCGGCGTCACCCGCAACCCGTACGACCCGGCCCGCACCGCGGGCGGCTCAAGCGGCGGTGCGGGGGCGGCGGTGGCGCTCGGCGCTGGACCGCTGGCGCTCGGCACGGACGGCGGCGGGAGTGTCCGGATCCCGGCCGCCTTCTGCGGGATCTTCGGCATGAAGCCGACGTACGGCCGGGTCCCGCTGTACCCGGCGAGCGCCTTCGGCACTCTCGCGCACGTCGGCCCGATGACCCGTGACGCGGCCGACGCGGCCCTGCTCCTGGACGTCATCGGCACCCCCGACTCCCGTGACTGGTCGGCGCTGCCGCCCGCCCCGGGCTCCTTCGCTGCGGGCCTGAGCGGCGGGGTGCGCGGGCTGCGGGTCGCCTACTCGCCCTCGTTCGGCGGGCAGGTGGCGGTGCGTCCGGCGGTCGCGGCGGCGGTGCGGCGGGCGGTGGAGCGGCTGGCGGGGCTCGGGGCGTACGTCGAGGAGACCGACCCCGACTTCACGGACCCGGTGGACGCCTTCCACACCCTGTGGTTCACGGGGGCGGCCCGGGTGACCCAGCATCTCGGGCCGCACCAGCGGGAGTTGCTCGACCCCGGGCTCCGGGAGATCTGCGCGGTCGGCGCCCGGCTCACCGCGCTCGACTATCTGGCCGCCGTCGACGTCCGGATGGAACTCGGGCGCCGCATGGGCCGCTTCCACGACACCTACGACCTCCTGGTCACCCCGACCCTCCCCATCACGGCGTTCGAGGCGGGCGCCGAGGTCCCGAAGGGCTCGGGGCACCGTCGGTGGACGGGCTGGACGCCGTTCACGTACCCCTTCAACCTGACCCAGCAGCCGGCGGCCACCGTCCCCGTCGGCACCGACGGGGACGGCCTGCCGATCGGCCTGCAGCTGGTGGCCGCCCGGCACCGGGACGATCTCGTCCTGCGGGCGGCGCACACGCTCTACGAGGCCGGGATCGCCGCGACCGCCGGGCTCACGCCCGCCGGAAGCTGAGCGACTCCCCGAGCGCCCCGGACCGCCACAGGTCGTTGCAGCCCTCGGCCATCTCCTCCAGGCCCGCCACGACCCGGCCCCAGACGATGCCGGGCACCCAGCCCACGTCGCCGTTCAGGAGCAGGTTGTTGCGCTCGTAGAACAGGGCCAGGTCGACCACCGTCGTGCCGGGGCGGACCTCACGGTCGTAGCCGTAGGACTTCGTGCCCAGTTCCGTGCCGGCGAAGGCGAAATAGCACAGGTCGCCAGGGATGGGGGTGACCGTCGGGTTTTCCAGGGGCGGCTCCGTTTCCGCGAAGGGCGGGAAGAGGGCGTAGATCTCGTTGCGGGCGTATTTCGCGTGGTAGACGTCGCCGGTCAGGGGCAGGGCGTCCCAGACGGCCGCGCAGGTGAGCGGGGCGCGGTCGTCCAGGAGTTCGGCCGTGCAGCGGATGCCCCGCTTGACCAGCGACACCTCGATGAACCGTTCAGTCATGCCTTCCACTGTGCATACATCGCATGGTCCCGGGTAGCCGCGCCGCCATGGCTCCACCTAATGGGAACGACAGAGACATAACTGGGCCCAGGCGCCGGTCGCTGCTCGCGGGGGTGGCGGCGCTCGGTGCGCTGGGAGCGGCCGGCTGCTCGCGAGTGGCCACGGCATCGACGGAGGGAGGCGGTGACCTGCTCGACCGGCTGAAGGCCGCCGGTGTCGTACGCCTGGGCATCGCGGGTGAGATCCCCTTCGGGTACATCGACAAGAACGGCGAACTGACCGGCGAGGCGCCCGAACTGGCCAAGGCGATCTTCAAACGGCTCGGCGTGGACCGGGTGCAGCCCGTGCCGACCGAGTTCGGCTCGCTCATCCCCGGCCTGAACTCACAGCAGTTCGATGTCGTGGCCGCCGGGATGTACGTCACCCCGGAACGCTGTGAGCAGGTCATCTTCGCGGACCCCGACTACCAGATGCCCGACGCGTTCGTCGTACGCAAGGGCAATCCGATGGGGCTGCACGACTACAAGGACGCGTTCGCGAAGAAGGCGAAGATCGCCACCGGTACCGGCTACGCCCAGATCGAGCACGCGATGGAGGCGGGCTACCGGCGCGGCGACATCCTCATCGTGCCCGACCAGGTCGCCGGACTGAACGCCGTCGAGGCCGGGCGGGTCGACTACTTCACCGCCACCGCGGTCACCTCCCGCCTGGTCGTGCGGACCTCCTCGAAGGCGGAGGCGACCAAGGCCTTCACTCCCGTCCTCGACGGCAAGCCGCAGCTCGCCGGCGGCGCCTTCGCGTTCCGGCGGACCGAGACCAAGCTGCGGGACGCCTTCAACGCGGAGCTGCACAAGCTGAAGAAGAGCGACGAGGTCTTCCGGATCCTGCGCCCGTTCGGCTTCACGCGGACCGAGATGACCGAGATGACCGCGAAGGAGCTGTGCGGCGGATGACCTCGGGACTCTGGGAACTCGTACTGCAAGGAATATGGGTCACCGTCCAGCTGCTGGTGCTGAGCGCGCTGGTGGCCGCGGCGGTCGCCTTCGGGGTCGGCATGGCCCGCACCCACCGGCTGTGGATCGTCCGCTTCCTCGCGGGGGTCTACACCGAGGTGTTCCGCGGGACGTCCGCCCTGATCATGATCTTCTGGGTGTTCTTCGTGCTGCCGGTCGCCTTCGGCTGGCAGCTGGTCCCGCTGTGGGCCGGCACCCTCGCACTCGGACTGACCTACGGGGCGTACGGCGCCGAGATCGTGCGCGGCGCCCTGAACTCCGTCGACCCGGCGCAGCGTGAGGGCGGGATCGCGCTCAGCTTCACGCCGTGGCAGCGGATGCGGCTGATCCTGCTGCCGCAGGCGGTGCCGGAGATGATCCCCTCCTTCACCAACCTGCTGGTGGAACTGCTGAAGGGCACGGCCCTGGTGTCGATCACGGGCATGGGCGACCTGGCCTTCAGCGCCAACCTGGTGCGCCTCGCACTTCAGCAGAGCGCGGAGATCTACACGTACATCCTGCTGATCTACTTCGTGATCGCCTTCCTGCTCACGCGGGGGATGCGCGGCCTTGAACGCAAACTCAAGGCGGGAGTCGGCAAGCCGGTGGGGCGCACGCCCGACCAGGAGCTGCACCGTCCTGAGACGACCGGTGTGGGCGCGGCGGGTTCGCTCGGCGGCGTGGGAGCGGGAGGTGCTTCGTCATGACCTGGGACTGGGGCGCTGTCGCCGACTTCATGCCACATTTCTGGGACGGGCTGCTGCTCACCCTGCGGATCCTGGCGCTCGGCTCGCTGATCTCGTTCGCGCTCGGCCTGGTGTGGGCGCTGCTGATGCGTACGCCGACGCGCTGGGTGCGCTGGCCGGTCGGGGTGGTCACGGAGTTCATCCGCAACACCCCGCTGCTGGTGCAGCTGTTCTTCCTCTTCTACGTGCTGCCCGAGTGGGGCGTCACGGCCTCGGCGCTGACCACCGGTGTCTTCGCGATCGGGCTGCACTACTCGACGTACACGATGCAGGTCTACCGGGCCGGCATCGAGGCGGTGCCGGCCGGTCAGTGGGAGGCCGCGACGGCGCTGAACCTGCCGGTCGCGAGGACCTGGCGGGTGGTGATCCTGCCGCAGGCGATCCGCCGGGTGGTGCCCGCCCTCGGCAACTACGTCATCGCGATGCTCAAGGACACCCCGATCCTGATGACGATCACGGTCATGGAGATGCTCGGCGAGGCGCGGCTGTTCGCGCAGGAGAACTTCCAGTTCACCGAGCCCCTGACGGTCATCGGGGTGGCCTTCATCCTCATCGCCTATCCGGCCTCCCTTCTCGTACGAGCCCTGGAGCGACGCCTTGTCAGCTGACACCCCTCTGATGAAAGAACCCGACGCGAGCGCCAACCCGCCGGTGGACGGCACCGAGCTGATCCGGTTCGAGCAGGTCACCAAGCGGTTCGGGGCGAACACGATCCTGGACCGTCTCGACTTCTCCGTGAACTCGGGCAAGCACGTCACGCTGATCGGCCCGTCCGGCTCCGGCAAGACGACGATCCTGCGGCTGCTGATGACCCTGCTCAAGCCGGACGAGGGCACCATCACGGTCGCCGGGGAGAAGCTCTTCCCGGCGCCGGAGAAGCAGATCCGCGAGGTCCGCAAGGGCATCGGGATGGTGTTCCAGCAGTTCAACCTGTTCCCGAACATGTCGGTGCTGCGCAACATCACCGAGGCTCCCGTCACCGTCCTCGGCCTGTCCAAGGACGAGGCGGAGGCCCGCGCCCGTGAGCTGCTGGAGATGGTGGGCCTCGCCGACAAGTGCGACGCCCGCCCGACCCAGCTGTCCGGCGGCCAGCAGCAGCGGGTCGCCATCGCGCGGGCGCTGGCCATGCGGCCGCAGGTGCTGCTGCTCGACGAGGTGACCTCGGCGCTCGACCCGGAGCTGGTCGCGGGCGTCCTCGACGTCCTGCGTGACATCGCCCGCAGCACGGACATCACCATGCTCTGTGTGACCCACGAGATGAATTTCGCCCGGGACATCTCGGACCAGGTCCTGATGTTCGACTCCGGCCGGGTCATCGAGTCGGGCAGCCCGGAGAAGATGTTCAACGACCCCGAGAACGACCGCACGCGGGAGTTTCTCAGCGCTGTGCTGTGACTCTGTGGTGAGCCCATGACCTCGGCATATGCCAGAGTGCCGGTGCCGCAGTTGAGGGCGTCGCAATCTCGTCAACAAGCGCTCACTACAAGCCTCTTGCCCGTTATCGTGAAGGAGATTGGCTGACCCGAACCGAACCCTGACCATGAGAAGCGACGTGCGACCGCAGGGGGAACCGTGGCGCTCCAGCACGAGCCGACGACGCCGCACCACTCGGCCCAGGACGCCCTGCGCGTCCTGGAGACCGTGGCACGGCACAGCACCGGAGTCACCGACACCGACCTCGCCCGGCACACGGGCATCGGACCGGAGCGCCTGACCAGCCTCCTGCTGATGCTGCGCCGCGAGGGTTACGTCGAGCAGGTCGGCGACGGCGCGTATGTGACGGGCGCCGCGCTGACCCGCCTCGGTTCCGCCCAGGGCCGTGAGCAGGCCCTGCGGGAGAACCTCCAGCGCACCCTGGACCGGCTGCGCGACTCGGTCGGCGCCGCCGTCTACATCAGCCGGTACGTCGACGGCGAGATCAGGATCGACCAGTTCGCCGCCGGTCCGACCACGCCCGTGGTCAACGAGTGGGTCGACTTCCGCTACTCCGCCCACGCCACCGCGATCGGCAAGAGCCTGCTCGGCCAGCTCGACCACAACGGCCGGCGCGACCATCTCTCCCGCCACAAGATGGCCCGGCTCACCTCGCGCACGATCACCAGCGACCGGGTCCTGCTCTCCCGCCTGGAGTCCCAGCCGCCGACGGTCCCCCACCTCGACCTCCAGGAGTACGCGGTGGGCACGGTGTGCGCGGCGGTCCCGATCACGGCCGGCTCCTCGGTGGGCTGCCTCGCCCTGTCCCTCCCGGTCGAGCACGCCCACCGCCTGCGCCAGGCGGCGGACGCCCTGAACCGCAACGCCGCGCCGGTACTGCTGTCACTGGCGATCTAGCACCCCTCCGGGTTGGTCAGAACCACCCCCTTGGACCAGGTAGTATTTTCTTCGTCGCCAGCCGCGAACCCCCTGGGAACGCGGCCAGCGCGAGTCATGCGCCGCTAGCTCAGTTGGTTAGAGCAGCTGACTCTTAATCAGCGGGTCCGGGGTTCGAGTCCCTGGCGGCGCACCGGTGAAGGACCTCTCGTGGGAGCGGGAGGTCCTTCGGCGTATACACGCCCCGAACGCACCGTCCCGGGTCCTGCGAGGCGGCTGGGGGTCCGGGGGTTACCCCCCGGGAGATGCAGCATCAGCGGGTCCGGGGTTCGAGTCCCTGGCGGCGCACCGGTGAAGGACCTCTCGTGGGAGCGGGAGGTCCTTCGGCGTATACACGCCCCGAACGCACCGTCCCGGGTCCTGCGAGGCGGCTGGGGGTCCGGGGGTTAGCCCCCGGGAGATGCAGCATCAGCGGGTCCGGGGTTCGAGTCCCTGGCGGCGCACCGGTGAAGGACCTCTCGTGGGAGCGGGAGGTCCTTCGGCGTCTTTCAGTCTTTGGTAGGTCCGCTGTCCTGGTGGGCGCCACCACACCGGGTCGGCGCAGTGCACGCCCTCCTTGCGCAGGCTCGCCCGGTGGATCTTGTTCGTGGCCGTGACCGGCATCCGCTGCACCACGCGTACGAAGCGGGGTGCCATCTTGGTGCCGAGGTCGGGCTGGGCGGTCAGGAAGGTCGTGAAGGTCTCCGGGTCGAAGGTTCCGGCGATCGTCGCCATGACCTGGTCCCCGGTCACGGGGTCGGGCACGGCGTACACGGCGACGGCGGACGCCCCCTCGTACCGCGCGAGGATGTTCTCGATCATCGCGGCGGCCAGGTTCTCGCTGTCGACCCGGATCCGGTCGTCGGTGCGGCCGGCGAAGTAGAGGTAGCCGTCGGAGTCCCGGTAGAAGAGGTCGCCGGTCCAGTACCAGCCGTCCCGGCGACGCTCGGCCTCCGCCTCGGGATTGCGCCAGTAGCCCTCGAAGGGGTTCGGCGCCCGGTTCACCAGCTCCCCGATCGCCTCGTCGCCGTTCAGCAGCCGTCCGGCCGCCCGCTTAGGCCCCCGCCGGCGGGGGGGGGTACGCGCCACCTGGCAAGGGGGGCGCGGGTGACGCGCCCCCGCACCCCCAGCAGGGGGCAGGGCAGCAAAC
>NZ_JAKEIP010000324.1 GCF_021474425.1 Streptomyces muensis
CCGGTGCGGGGCGGCGGGCAGGGTGTCGGGGTGGGCGCCGGGCGGCGTCCGGAGGTCTCCGCTCACCAGTCGGTTCCGTCCGTCGCGAGCTTCTCGTACCAGGGGTCGCGCAGTTCGAGGGTCCAGTCGGAGACCGTTTCGAGGGTGGGCTCGTAGACCTCGCTGCCGCCCGCGAGCTCCTGGTAGATCGTGCGGAAGTTGTCCACGGAGCGGCGGAGGGTGAAGCGGTCGATGACGCGCTGTCGGGCCAGCTCGCCCAGTTCCCGGCGCCGTTCGTCGTCTCGGAGGAGGGTGAGGGTCGCGGCCGCCATCTTCTCCGGTTCGCGCGGCGGGACGACCAGGCCGGTGTCGCCGACGGCCTCGCGCACTCCCCCGACGTCCGTCGAGACCGTCGTACGCCCGCAGGACATGGCCTCGATGATGGAGAAGGGGAAGCCCTCGGAGATGGACGACAGCATGACGAGGTGCCCGGCGGCGTAGGCGCGCCAGACCTCGCTGATACGGCCCTCGAAGGTCAGGCCGTCCGTGACGCCGAGTTCGGCGGCGAGCTTCTCCAGCTTGGTGCGGTAGGCCTCGCCGCCGGGCGGGACCGGGCCGAACAGGCGCAGCCGGGTCCGCGGGAGTTCGGCGCGGACCATGGCGTAGGCCCGTAGGAGGGTCTCCAGGTCCTTGATGGGGTCGACGCGGCCGCACCAGGTGAGGGTGGGGGCCTCGGGTTCGGGGCCGGCGTGCGGGAAGGCGTGCGGGTCGACGCCGTTGTAGACGGTGCGGATCTTGTCGGCGTCGGCGCCGCCGCGCTCCTCCCAGCGGCGGTTGTACTGGTTGCACGGTGTGATCAGGTCGGCCGTGCGGTAGCCGTGTGAATTCAGTTCACGGTAGAAGCCGAGCATGAACGCCTTCACAGGCCAGCGCTGGGCGTCGCTGCGGTAGCCGAGATAGCGCTCGCGCAGATAGATGCCGTGCTCGGTGAGGAGGAACGGCACACCGTCCAGTCTGCGGGCGGCGAGGGCGGGGAGCGTGGCGAGGCCGCTGCTCACCGCGTGGGCGACCGAGTCCTCGGGGATCCGGATCCCGAGCGGGCGCAGGGCGTGTTCCAGCAGGTCGGTCGCGGTCAGCGCGTCGTGGACGGTCGGGCGGGCGGTCGCGGTGGGCAGATGCGGCATCGTCCATATCCACATCAGCGAGCGCAGTGCGGATTCCGTGCGCAGGGCCGCCGACAGACGTCCGTCGCGGGCGAGTTCGGCCAGTTCGTCCAGGGCCTCGCCGAAGTCGCAGTCTGCGTCGGGGTCGAGGAAGGAGAGCAGGAAGCGCTCGTAGGCGTCGGTGAAGCGGCGCCGGGACCTGCCGTACGGTGCGCGTCTGCGTCCCGGACGCGGGCCCCAGGTCGGTACGGAGGTGTGCCGGTGGACGTTGGGCGGCAGCTCCCAGGTGACCGGTTCGCGGCCGGTTCCGGTGAGCGAGACGATGTGGAAGTCGACCTCGGGCATGCCCTTGACGAGCTGGTCGCACCAGGTGCTGACGCCGCCGTGGACGTGTGGATAGGTGCCTTCGGTGAGCATGGTGACGTGGCGGCCGGTGGGCATGGCTGTGCTTCCCCCTGTTGTGCGGATGATGTGCGGGGAACTGCTGCCTGAACCCCGGCTACCGCCGCGTCGTGGCTGGTCGCGCCCACGCGGCGGTAGCCGCAAGTCCAAAACAGCCCCGCGCCCCCAAAAAGGGGCGATGCCCTACGGCAGCTTCAGAGTGACGGCCGACTGCAGCGGCTCCTGCGTGGTCCAAGCCGAGCGCTGCCCCGCGTACCGCGTGCCGAACGCGACTGTGCTGAGCAGGAGTTGCTTCCTGGTGCCCTCCGGTGTCGTCACCGGGATCTGGGTGCCGGACGGGGCCGTGATCGTGACGGTCCTGCCGATCCGGTACGCGGTGACCTTGCCGGAGGCCACGGCGGTCTGCCAGGTGGCGCGGCGTTGGAGTTCGGTGCCGATGGCGCTCTGGGCGAGGTTCTCGACGGGGGTGTTGTCGGCGAAGAGTGCCTGGTAGTCGGTGAGGACCTTGTCGAGGACGGGGTACAGCGTCCGGTCCTCGGCCAGGTTGGACTGGTGGGCGTAGTGCGGACGCGGGTCGTTGCTGACCGCGTGGCCGAGGGCGGTGCGGGCCTCCAGCGGGACGATGTGGCCGGTGTATCCGGTGGCCGGGTCCAGAGGGGCGTCCAGGCAGGTGGAGGCGGGGTTGCTCGCGCAGACGCCGCTGCCGCCGTCGGCCGTGGAGGTGTAGATCCAGTTGTACTCGTCGACCATCTCCTCCTCGGTGCCCACGTTGTAGTAGACGTTCATCGGGTACCGGGGCACGGTCCGGGCGGCGCCGACCGAACGCTGGGCGGGCTCACGGGAGTTGTCGGAGGCGATCCACTTGACGCCGTTGTCGGCGAGCGCGCCGGCCAGATCGGGGTTGTCGGCGGGCTGCTGCGGCAGGGTCTTCAGACCCGAGTGCTCGCCGGTCACGAGTTCCGTGCGGTCGAGCGGGAGCCCCTTGCCGACGCCCCAGTCGTGGTTGTCGCGGATCTGCGCGGAGATGTCGGCGCGGCTCATGTACCGGGTCGAGCCGTCGGCGTTCTTCGCGCAGCTCCAGGGGACGGTCGAGGTGTCCTGGACGCAGCCGAGGAAGGGGTGCGTGTAGGTGTGGTTGATCCAGCGGTACTGCGCCTTGTCGGCGAGCAGGCGGTCGGCGAGCGGGTCGGTGCCGCCGTGCTCGCTCTTCCACTCCTCGCCGGAGCCGGCGTTGTAGACCATGTCCAGCTTGAAGCCGCGCTGCCGCTGCCACTGGGCGGCGTGGACGGCGTCCTCGGCGGTCATCCGGATCGGCGGGGCCTCCTCGCCGGCGCCGCCCGCGCAGTCGATGTCGCCGGGCGTGCAGTTGCGTACGGTGTCCCAGCGGGCGTCGGGGGCGAAGACGTCGTCGACGTGCACCGCGAAGTAGTTGCGCGCCTGCCCCAGGTGCACGCCCTGCGTCAGCCATTCGACGATGCCGCGGGCGAGGACCCGGAACTGCTGCTGGTACTCGTTGTACGCGAAGGTCACCACCAGCTCGCGGCGCCCGTCGTGGCGGTACTCGCCGATCAGGCTGCCGCGCCCGGAGCCGGCGGGCACGGGAGCGTCGACGTAGCTGGTGAAGCCGGTGCGGGGCCGGGCGAGAAAGCCGTAACTCTCCAGTACGGCCGGGTCGTTGTCCTCGAAGGTGAGGGCGCCGTCGAGGTAGCCGAACCACCCGGCCCTGCCCTCGGCGGTGACGGCCGCCTCGCGTCCGTCGAGGGACCCGGTCCAGCCGCCCTCGACGGTGTGGTCGAGGCCGACGCCCGGGTGGGCCCAGGTGTAGGCGTCGACCTGCGGGATGCCGTAGGTCCGCTCGTAGCTCTCCAGCGCGGTCTGCTCGGCGGAACCCTCGCCGAAGGGCGCCTCGTTGGGCAGGACGACGCCCTGGTACTTGGCGCGGGGCGTGCCGTTGACCGTGTCGCTGAGGAACGCGGCGGTGATGGCCGGGCGGTTCGCGTCGTTCAGGTCGACGGTGGTGTACGGGATGCCGGTGCTCCTCAGCTGGGCGGTGATCGCCCGGACGGGGCTGTCGCCGTTGTCCACGACCAGCACCCTGAGATCGATGCGCGGCTCCCCCGCGGCCGCGGTGCCGGGCGCTGACAGACCCAGCGCCAGCAGACCGGTGGCCGCCAGAACAGCGGCCGAGTTTCTCCACCTGTGCGCGCTCTGCGCCATTGGTCGCCCCTCCCCCAGAAGATCCCCTTGAGGCCGCTTGTGGTGAAACGGCGGGGGATCCGTGGAAATCATGCAAAGTGGCAAGCTGACCGCTCACCGGATCCACACGAGTGTGACTCAGCTCACCGAGGCAGAGGATCAAGAAACGACCGTGACGCCACCGACGGGTGAACGCCCGGAGGAATGAGCGAACGCTCACACGAGCGTAGGCTCGTCCCGAGTGTTCGCCGTGCCGGGGAAGGCCCCGCTGATACCGCACCCGTCGAGACCGCGTCCGTGGGTCGGGAAATAGGGTCGGCCGTCGGGCCCGGTCGACCCACACCTTTTCGGCCATCGCAAACTTCACATCGGAAGCGAGATTTCACCACCGTGACTGCTCTCACTCTCAGCACCGCCGCGGCGCCCGGCCTGCGCGCCGACGCGATCGTGATCGGTGTCGCCAAGGGCGCCGGCTCCAAGGCGGCGGGCCCGGTCGTCGCACCGGGCGCCGGGGCCGTGGACAAGGCGTACGACGGCAGGCTCGCCGGTGTCCTGGAGACCCTCGGTGCCTCGGGCGCCGAGGGCGAGGTGACGAAGCTCCCCGCGCCCGCCGGGTTCAAGGCCCCGCTCGTGGTGGCGGTGGGCCTGGGTGCCGCGCCGGAGAAGGACGCCGAGTACGACGGCGAGGCGCTGCGCAAGGCCGCCGGTGCCGCCGCCCGCGCCCTCGCCGGTTCCAAGAAGGCCGCGTTCGCGCTGCCGCTGGGCGACGCCGGTGACGTCGGCGCCGTCGCCGAGGGCGTGCTGCTCGGGGCGTACTCCTTCGACGCCTACAAGGACAACGGCGACGACGCCGGCAAGAACGCCCAGGGCAAGAAGAACGGCAAGGCTCCCCTCGCCGAGGCCGCGCTGCTCGGCGGCAAGCCCCGCGACAAGGAGCACAAGGCCGCGCTGGAGCGTGCCACCGCCGTCGTCGAGGAGCTCAACCGCGCCCGCGACCTGATCAACACCCCGCCCAACGACCTCACCCCCGAGTCCTTCGCCGCCATCGCCACGGCGGCCGGCAAGGAGCACGGCATCAAGGTGCAGGTGCTCGACGAGAAGGCGCTGACCAAGGGCGGCTACGGCGGCATCCTCGGCGTCGGCTCCGGCTCCGCGGCCGGTCCGCGGCTGGTGAAGCTGTCGTACACGCACTCCAAGGCGGACAAGCACCTCGCGCTCGTCGGCAAGGGCATCACCTACGACTCGGGCGGCATCTCGCTGAAGCCGGCCGGGCACAACGAGACGATGAAGTGCGACATGAGCGGCGCGGCCGCCGTGTTCGCCGCCGTGGTCGCCGCCGCTCGGCTGGGCCTCCAGGTGAACATCACCGGCTGGCTGGCACTGGCCGAGAACATGCCCTCGGGATCCGCGGTGCGTCCCGGTGACGTCCTGCGGATGTACAGCGGCAAGACCGTCGAGGTCCTGAACACGGACGCCGAGGGCCGGCTGGTGCTGGCGGACGCGCTGTGGGCGGCCTCGCAGGAGAAGCCGGACGCGATCGTGGACGTGGCGACGCTGACGGGCGCGATGGTGCTGGCGCTCGGCAACCGCACCTTCGGTGTCATGGCCAACGACGACGCGTTCCGCTCCGCGATCGTGGAGGCGGCCGAGGAGGTCGGGGAGGCGTCGTGGCCGATGCCGCTGCCCGAGCACCTGCGCAAGGGGATGGACTCGCCGACCGCCGACATCGCCAACATGGGTGAGCGGATGGGTGGGGGGCTGGTCGCCGGGCTCTTCCTGAAGGAGTTCGTGGGTGAGGGGATCACCTGGGCGCACCTCGACATCGCCGGTCCCGCGTTCAACGAGGGCGGGCCCTTCGGATACACGCCGAAGGGTGGTACCGGTAGCGCGGTGCGGACGCTGGTTCGGCTGGCCGAGCTCACTGCCTCTGGCGACCTGGGCTGACATCGGGTTTTGTTGGCGGGGCCTCGCGCGCGGGTAGGGCGAGGCCCCGTCGCCGAATAGCTCGGTCCATTCCGTTTCATGGCGGCTGCGGATCGTGTGTGGTTGATCGCGCAGTTCCCCGCGCCCCTAGCGGCGTGACCTCATCCCATGCTTGAAGGCTGAACGTGGGACGTCTCACACACCGGCCCGGCGTCTCGTTCGGTGTGGACAAGTGCGAAGATGGGGCTCGGCAGGACAGGGCCCCCACCACAGGGCCGAAGAAAGAGCGGCCGGACACCAGCCGCCGACCGGTCACCGACGACCGGCGTACGGCGCACATGCATGGAGGACGTGACGTGGCGAACGACGCCAGCACCGTTTTCGACCTAGTGATCCTCGGCGGTGGTAGTGGCGGTTACGCCGCGGCCCTGCGCGGGGCGCAGCTGGGCCTGGACGTCGCCCTGATCGAGAAGGACAAGGTCGGCGGCACCTGCCTGCACCGGGGATGCATCCCCACCAAGGCCCTGCTGCACGCGGGCGAGATCGCCGACCAGGCCCGCGAGAGCGCGCAGTTCGGCGTGAAGGCCACCTTCGAGGGCATCGACATCGCCGGGGTCCACAAGTACAAGGACGGCGTGATCGCCGGCCTGTACAAGGGTCTGCAGGGTCTTGTCGCCTCCCGGAAGGTGACGTACATCGAGGGTGAGGGGCGTCTCTCCTCCCCCACCTCGGTCGACGTGAACGGCCAGCGCATCCAGGGCCGCCACGTGCTCCTCGCGACCGGCTCCGTGCCGAAGTCGCTGCCGGGCCTGGAGATCGACGGCGACCGGATCATCTCCTCGGACCACGCCCTCGTCCTGGACCGCGTGCCGAAGTCCGCGATCATCCTGGGCGGCGGCGTCATCGGCGTCGAGTTCGCCTCCGCCTGGAAGTCCTTCGGTGCGGACGTCACCGTCATCGAGGGCCTCAAGCACCTCGTCCCGGTCGAGGACGAGAACTCCTCGAAGCTTCTTGAGCGCGCGTTCCGCAAGCGCGGCATCAAGTTCAACCTGGGCACCTTCTTCTCGAAGGCCGAGTACACCGCCGACGGCGTCAAGGTCACCCTCGCCGACGGCAAGGAGTTCGAGGCCGAGGTCCTGCTCGTCGCGGTGGGCCGCGGGCCCGTCTCCGCCGGTCTCGGCTACGAGGAGCAGGGCGTCGCGATGGACCGCGGCTATGTCCTGGTCGACGAGTACATGCGGACGAACGTCCCGACCATCTCCGCCGTCGGCGACCTGGTCCCGACCCTCCAGCTCGCGCACGTCGGCTTCGCCGAGGGCATCCTGGTGGCGGAGCGTCTGGCCGGTCTCAAGACCGTTCCGATCGACTACGACGGTGTCCCGCGGGTGACGTACTGCCACCCGGAGGTCGCCTCCGTCGGTATCACCGAGGCCAAGGCCAAGGAGATCTACGGCGCGGACAAGGTCGTCGCTCTGAAGTACAACCTGGCGGGCAACGGCAAGAGCAAGATCCTGAACACCGCGGGCGAGATCAAGCTCGTCCAGGTCAAGGACGGTGCCGTCGTCGGCGTCCACATGGTCGGCGACCGCATGGGCGAGCAGGTCGGCGAAGCCCAGCTGATCTACAACTGGGAGGCGCTGCCGGCCGAGGTCGCCCAGCTCATCCACGCCCACCCGACGCAGAACGAGGCGCTCGGCGAGGCCCACCTGGCCCTGGCCGGCAAGCCGCTGCACGCGCACGACTGATCCCTCGGTCGACGAAGCGACGACTCAGACTTCCGCAATTCGTAAGGAGCAACCGAAACCATGGCGGTTTCCGTAACCCTTCCGGCGCTCGGCGAGAGCGTCACCGAGGGCACTGTCACCCGCTGGCTGAAGGCCGAGGGTGAGCGCGTAGAGGCCGACGAGCCCCTGCTCGAGGTGTCGACCGACAAGGTCGACACCGAGATCCCCTCCCCCGCCGCCGGTGTCCTGGCCTCCATCAAGGTCGCCGAGGACGAGACGGTCGAGGTCGGCGCCGAGCTGGCCGTGATCGACGACGGCACCGGCGGCGGCCTCGGCGGTCGGGGCCGGTACGGCCGAGGGCACGGACGTCGTCCTGCCCGCCCTCGGCGAGTCCGTCACCGAGGGCACCGTCACCCGCTGGCTGAAGTCGGTCGGTGACAGCGTCGAGGCCGACGAGCCGCTGCTGGAGGTGTCGACGGACAAGGTCGACACCGAGATCCCGGCGCCCACGTCCGGCACGCTGCTGGAGATCGTGGTCGGCGAGGACGAGACGGCCGAGGTCGGCGCCAAGCTGGCCGTCATCGGCGCCGCGGGTGCCGCTCCGGCGGCCGCCCCGGCCCCGGCGGCTCCGGCTCCCGCCGCCGCCCCGGCTCCGGCCGCCCCCGCCGCTCCGGCTCCGGCCCCCGCCGCTCCGGCCGCGCCCGCCGC
>NZ_JAKEIP010000325.1 GCF_021474425.1 Streptomyces muensis
CGCTCCACCCGCCCCGCCTGCGGCGGAACCACCGGCCCCCCGAACACGAAGTCCCGCAGCTTGCGCCATACGCCGTCGGCGCCCTGTTCATAGAGGGCGAAACCGGTGCACGCCCAGCCGGCCTCATAGTCGGCCAGTTCCTCGAACGCGCGGTCCATCGACTCCTCGTCGATGCCATGGGCGACCGTGACATGCGGGTGGTACGGGAACTGCAGCTCACGCGCGACCGGCCCGGAGGCGTCACGGACCTGCTTCTGGAGCCACGTGCAGGCCTCGGCGCCGTCGACGACCTGGACGAAGACGACCGGCGACAGCGGCCGGAAGGTGCCGGTGCCGGAGAGCCGCATCGGGAAGGGACGCCCGGCGGCCGCGACCTCATGGAGATGCGCCTCGATCGCCGGCAGCAGCTCGGCGTCGACCTCCGTCGGCGGCAGCAGCGTGACGTGCGTGGGGATGCCGTGAGCCGCGGCGTCGCCGAAGCCCGCGCGCCGCTCCTGGAGCAGGCTGCCGTGAGGCTCCGGGACCGCGATCGACACACCGATCGTTACGGTCCCCACGTCGTCTCCTGTCGTCTGTCGGTGAGCCCGCCCGTCGCGAGCGGCTCGTCCTGTTGTGAGCTCATGCCCTGTTGGTGAGCGTGAATGGCCGCGCATACGGCCATTCGGCTATCGACTGTACGGCTACGGACGTGCTGCGGGCAGGCGCAACCGTAGTGATGTGCAGCGCTGTGCGGTGGTACGGCCGAGTGCCGGCCGCATGCCGTGGTGCCGGCTCAGTGCTTGGCGGGCAGGAAGCCCACCCTGTCGTACGTCTGGGAGAGCGTCTCCGCGGCGACGGCACGCGCCTTCTCCGCACCCTTGGCCAGGACCGAGTCCAGCGTCTCCGGGTCGTCCAGATACTGCTGGGTGCGCTCCCGGAAAGGCGTCACGAACTCGACCATGACCTCGGCGAGGTCCGTCTTGAGCGCACCGTAGCCCTTGCCGTCGTACTTCTGCTCCAGTTCCGCGATTCCCGTGCCCGTGAGGGTCGAGTAGACGCTGAGCAGGTTGCTGATGCCCGGCTTGTTCTCGACGTCGTAGCGGATGACCGTCTCGGTGTCGGTGACCGCGCTCTTGACCTTCTTCGCAGTGGTCTTCGGCTCGTCGAGCAGGTTGATGAGGCCCTTCGGCGTGGACGCCGACTTGCTCATCTTGATCGACGGGTCCTGAAGGTCGTAGATCTTCGCCGTCTCCTTGAGGATGTACGGCTTCGGAACGGTGAAGGTCTGGCCGAAGCGGCCGTTGAAGCGCTCGGCGAGATCGCGGGTGAGCTCGATGTGCTGGCGCTGGTCCTCGCCGACCGGGACCTCGTTGGCCTGGTACAGCAGGATGTCCGCGACCTGGAGGATCGGGTACGTGAACAGGCCGACGCTGGCCCGGTCCGCGCCCTGCTTGGCGGACTTGTCCTTGAACTGGGTCATGCGGGACGCCTCGCCGAAGCCGGTGAGACAGTTCATGACCCAGGCGAGCTGGGCGTGCTCGGGGACATGGCTCTGGACGAACAGCGTGCAGCGCTCGGGGTCGAGGCCGGCCGCGAGGAGCTGGGCGGCGGCGAGCCGGGTGTTGGCGCGCAGGTCGGCGGGGTCCTGCGGGAGCGTGATCGCGTGCAGGTCGACGACCATGTAGAACGCGTCGTGGGACTCCTGCAGGGCAACCCACTGGCGGACGGCGCCGAGGTAGTTGCCGAGGTGGAACGAGCCTGCGGTGGGCTGGATTCCGGAGAGCACGCGGGGTCGGTCAGAGGCCATGCTCACCATTCTCTCAGGTCTCGGCGGTCGGACCGGAACTGGTCGGAAACAGATGGGAACCGATCCGTCCTCCGCGGTGTAACAAAGGTGTGAGGACGCGGGAGGGGGGCCGCATCGTCGATGAGGCCGCGGTGATCGCACGTGTACGCGCCGGAGAGCCGGAGGCGTACGCGCAGCTGGTGCGGGCCCATACGGGCATCGCGCTCAGGGCGGCCGCGGCGCTCGGGGCGGGTGCGGACGCGGAGGACGTGGTGCAGCAGGCCTTCGTCAAGGCGTACTGCTCGCTGGGCCGGTTCAAGGACGGCTCGGCGTTCAAGCCCTGGCTGCTGGCGATCGTCGCCAATGAGACGAGGAACACAGTGCGTACGGCGGCCCGTCAGCGCACGCTCGCCGGGCGTGAGGCGGCCTTCGTGGAGGCGGAGCCGCTGATACCGGAATCGGCGGACCCGGCGATGGCCGCGCTGGAGATAGAGCGCCGCGCCGCGCTCCAGGCCGCCCTGGAGAAGCTGAGCGAGGAGCATCGCCTGGTCGTCACCTACCGCTATCTGCTGGAGATGGACGAGTCCGAGACCGCCCAGGCCCTGGGCTGGCCCCGGGGCACGGTGAAGTCCCGGCTGAACCGCGCGCTGCGGAAGCTGGGGCGCTTGCTGCCGGATTTTCAGCCCCGGGAAGGAGGTGATGAGCATGAGTGACGGACACGAGTACGACGACGAGGGCCGTGGGGCGTACGAGAGTGACGGGCGGCGTGCGTACGGCCGTGACGGCGCCGGGGGGCACGGCGGGCGCCCCGCCGGTGGCCGGGATCCCGGTGATCGCGGTCGGCCCGGCGAGGCGGCCCGGCTGCCGGAGGAGCTGCGAGCGCTCGGGCGGTCGCTGGACGCGCCGGGCGCGGCGGACGGCGCCGAGACGGCCGAGACGATGGTCGAGCGGGTGCTGGGGCAGCTGCTCGCCGAGCATGTGCCGGTTCCGGTGGCCGAGCCACCGGGCGCCGCCGAGCGGCTGCGGGCGGTGCGGCGCTGGACGCGGGTGCGGTGGCGTTCGCTGACCGCGGCGCTGTGCGGCCTGCTGGCGGTGCTGGTGCTCACGCCTCCGGTGCGGGCGGCGGTCTTCGACTGGTTCGACTTCGCCGGAGTCGAGGTGCGGTACGACCCGTCGGCGGTCCCCTCCCCCGGCGCCGAGGTCCCGGGCTGCGGCCGCTCGGTGTCGCTCGCCCAGGCCGAGCGCCGGGCCGGCTTCGAGCCGCTGGTCCCGCACGAGCTCGGCATGCCGGACACGGTCGCGGTGACGGGTGAGCCACGGGGACGGTTCGTGGTGAGCCTGTGCTGGCGGGAGGACGGCCGCACCATACGGCTTGAGGAACGGCGGGCGAGCCTGGACATCGCCTTCACCAAGACGGTGCGCGAACAGCCGGAGTGGATCTCGCTGGGTCCCGACACGCCGAACGGCGCCGGGTCCGACCCGGCCCTGTGGTTCCCCCGACCGCACCTGCTGACGTTCTGGCTGGTGGACCCGGGCGGGGAGCACTACTCACGCGAGGAGCGCACGGCGGGCCCGACCCTGCTGTGGACCCACAGGGCCGACGGGACCAACGCGACCAACGCGACCGACTGGGCCGGTGGCGGGAGCGTGACGCTGCGGCTGGAAGGGGTGGCGTCGAAGCAGCGGGCGGTGGAGGTCGCGCGGTCGTTCGGACGGCCGTCCGCGGAGTCCTCGGAGTAGAGGGCGCTTCGAGGTGGAGGACTCTTCGAAATAGGTGGTTCGGGGTGGGAACCCAGGCGGGTCGGGCGGTGTACCAGAAGTGACACGCGGCTCGGGGACGGGCCGCACGGGATCGCTCGGGTTGGGGGTTCGGATGTGGGGACATGGGGTCGGCAGCCGGGGAGACCGGTCGCGCGGGCGTGGGGATCGGAGGGGCCGGTGCCGTGAACTCACTGCGCTGACCAGGGCGTTGACGGCGGCGCTCGCCCTGCTGCTGTGGGGCGCCGCGTCCCCCGCCTCGGCCGGAGGACCGACCAGCGTGCTCTTGGTCTCCCCGGAGAGCACGGAGACGGCGGCGCTGTACTACTCGGACAAGGAGTACGAGGAGCTGGCCCAGCTGCTCGACGCACCGGGCAAGGGCACACGCGACAAGCCACCCGAGGCCGGTCTGACGGCAGCGCGTCAGATCAACGTCACCTGGATGGTCCACGACGTGACGCCCTGGCGCCTCGACCGGGTCTACCCGGTCCACAAGGGACAGGACGTCTGGATCCACACGGCGGCGAACCTGGACAGCACGACGAACGGCGCGTGGCACCGTGCCGATGACCCGTCCCAGCTGCGTGCCCTGCTCAAGAAGCTGGGCCTGATGGGCAAGGCCTCGGCCGAGGGAAGTGCGGCGATCTTCCCGCCGGCCTGGGAGGTGTATGGGACGGACGACGACGCCGCGAAGGACTCCTCCGCCCCTGCGTCCGACGCCGTGGACCAGGCGGCCGAGGCGTCTTCGGCCAAGCCGGGGTCAGGGTCGGAGGACGCCACCGACTGGTGGTGGGCGCTGCCGGGGGCGGCGGCCGGGGCGGTGCTGGCGCTGCTCCTGCGGCCCTTCGCCACGCGGCTGCCCCTGGACCGCCTGCGGGGTGAGCCGGGGCCGAGGCAGGAGCTGCGGGACGTATGAAGGCTCACCTGGGTGGCGGGGCACGGCTCACACTGCTGCTGGCGGTGTCGGCGGTGCTGGTGCTGTGGGGTATGGCTGCGACCGCCCTGGCCGTCCCGGCGGGGCGTCCGGACGTCCCCGACGTGGCGATGGTCGTCGCCGGCGGCACGGGAGGTACGACGGCGATTCGCTCGGGCGAGCAGTCCTTCGCCCGTCTCTGGCAGCTGTTGCAGCCGACCTATGTCGGTACGGAGCGGGTGCCGGAGGGCTGGGTCGAGGGGCGTCATCCGCCGATACGGATGACGGTGATCTGGGGGCTGACCGGGATCGGTGGCTGGCCGCAGACCAACCGGCCGCCCGGAGGGGATGTCGCCGTTCAGCGCCAGGACCAGCTGTTCGTGGCCGAGGACGGCACGCCTTGGGTCCGGTCGGATCTCGCGCCGGAGCTGGAGGACGACGACATCCGCTGGCATCGGGCACCTCGTTCGGTCTTCGAGCGGCTGGACCTGGAAGAGCTGGTCGGCGTGTCGAAGGACGAGCTCTCCCGGGCCACGGCGGTCGAGGCCCGGCCCGGCTCGGTGGTCGAGAGCGCGGGGTGGGCGGTGGCGGGGCTGGCCGTCGGGTTCGCGACCGGTGTCGGTGGGACGGTGCTGATACGCCGCGCGGCGGCCCGGCCTGGAGCCGGACCGCCGCGGGAGGAACCACGTCAGGAGTTGATCGACCTGGACCTGTGAGGCCCTCGGTGGATCGTCGCGGGCGTCAGCCCAGGTCGATCTCCGGGTACAGCGGGAAGCCCGCCACGAGGTCGGTGGCGCGACGGGAGATCTCGTCGGCGATCTTCGGGTCGAGGACGTGCTGGGCCTTGGAGGGGGCGCCCTTGCTGGTGGTGCCGGCCTCGGTGGTGGTGAGGACGCGGTCGATGAGGGCGGCGACCTCGTCCATCTCGGCGGTGCCCAGGCCACGGGTGGTCAGGGCGGGGGTGCCGATGCGGATGCCGGAGGTGTACCAGGCGCCGTTGGGGTCGGCCGGGATCGCGTTGCGGTTGGTGACGATGCCGGAGTCGAGGAGCGCGGCCTCGGCCTGGCGGCCGGTGAGGCCGTAGGAGGAGGCGACGTCGATCAGGTTGAGGTGGTTGTCGGTGCCGCCGGTCACCAGGGTCGCGCCCCGGCGCATCAGGCCCTCGGCCAGCGCGCGGGAGTTCTCGACGATGCGCTGGGCGTAGTCCTGGAAGGCGGGCTGACGGGCCTCGGCGAAGGCGACGGCCTTGGCGGCCATGACGTGCGGGAGCGGGCCGCCAAGGACCATCGGGCAGCCGCGGTCGACCTGGTCCTTGAGGGAGTCGTCGCACAGGACCATGCCACCGCGCGGGCCGCGCAGCGACTTGTGGGTGGTGGTGGTGACGATCTGGGCGTGCGGGACCGGGTCGAAGTCGCCGGTGAGGACCTTGCCGGCGACGAGACCCGCGAAGTGGGCCATGTCGACCATGAGCGTGGCGCCGACCTCGTCGGCGATCTCGCGCATGATCCGGAAGTTCACGAGACGGGGGTAGGCGGAGTAGCCGGCGACGATGATCAGCGGCTTGAACTCGCGGGCGGAGACGCGCAGCGCCTCGTAGTCGATGAGGCCGGTGGCGGGGTCGGTGCCGTAGGAGCGCTGGTCGAACATCTTGCCGGAGATGTTCGGGCGGAAGCCGTGGGTGAGGTGGCCGCCGGCGTCCAGGGACATGCCGAGCATGCGCTGGTTGCCGAAGGCCTGGCGGAGCTCGGCCCAGTCGGCCTCGGTGAGGTCGTTGACCTGGCGGACGCCGGCCTTCTCCAGGGCGGGGGCCTCGACACGGGCGGCGAGGACGGACCAGAAGGCGACGAGGTTGGCGTCGATGCCGGAGTGCGGCTGGACGTAGGCGTGCCGGGCGCCGAAGAGCTCCTTGGCGTGCTCGGCGGCCAGGGACTCGACGGTGTCGACGTTGCGGCAGCCGGCGTAGAAGCGGCGGCCGATGGTGCCCTCGGCGTACTTGTCGCTGAACCAGTTGCCCATCGCCAGGAGGGTGGCCGGGGAGGCGTAGTTCTCGGAGGCGATCAGCTTGAGCATCTCGCGCTGGTCGGTGACCTCCTGGCCGATGGCATCGGCCACGCGCGGCTCGACGGCGCGGATCACGTCGAGGGCGGCACGGAAGGCGGTGGATTCAGTGGAGAGGGGCTCGGCTGACATGGGGACCTCCGGACGTGGGGTGCAGCGTTCACGGTACGGCCCAGGCGCACGGCACTCGCTCTGGACGCGATGTCGCCCGCCCAGGGGCCGCTCCCCGATGGTTGGTCCATCCCAGCGCGCCAGTCACGGCCCGTCGATCAGCCTACCGGGCGCGCCGACGGCGCATGGTCCCGCGTCCACCATGCGAGCAACGATAGGAAGGGGCCGCAAAGCACTCGTAAGGCCGGAAATGGACAGTGGCCGCGGGGCTCGTGACGGCCGGGTCAGGAGTCCTCGTGGTGGCGGAAACGGAGAGCCCCGTGAGTACGTCGAGCACCACCGCATCCCTGATCGCCGCGGTCGAGGCGCACAGCGCGCGCAATTACCACCCGTTGCCGGTCGTGGTGGCGACGGCGGACGGGGCGTGGATGACGGATGTGGAGGGGCGGCGGTATCTGGATCTGCTGGCCGGGTATTCGGCGCTGAACTTCGGGCACGGCAACCGGCGGATCCTGGACGCGGCGAAGGCGCAGCTGGAGCGGGTGACGCTGACGTCGCGGGCGTTTCACCACGACCGGTTCGCGGCGTTCTGCGAGCAGCTCGCCGAGCTGTGCGGGATGGAGATGGTGCTGCCCATGAACACCGGGTCGGAGGCGGTGGAGACGGCCGTGAAGACCGCCCGGAAGTGGGGTTACCGGGTCAAGGGGGTGCCGGCGGAGATGGCGAAGATCGTCGTCGCGGGCAACAACTTCCACGGCCGTACGACGACGATCGTCAGCTTCTCCACGGACCCGGAGGCACGGGCGGACTTCGGGCCGTACACGCCGGGCTTCGAGATCGTGCCGTACGGGGATCTGACGGCGATGCGGGAGGCGTTGACGGAGAACACGGTGGCGGTGCTGCTGGAGCCGATCCAGGGCGAGGCGGGGGTGCTGGTGCCGCCGGCCGGCTATCTGCCGACGGTGCGGGAGCTGACGCGGGAGCGGAACGTGCTGTTCGTGGCGGACGAGATCCAGTCGGGGCTGGGGCGTACGGGGCGGACCTTCGCGTGCGAGCACGAGGGCGTGGTGCCGGACGTGTATGTGCTCGGGAAGGCGCTCGGGGGCGGGGTGCTACCGGTGTCGGCGGTGGTGTCGTCGGCCGAGGTGCTCGGGGTGTTCGAGCCCGGGGAGCACGGGTCGACGTTCGGCGGGAATCCGCTGGCGTGTGCGGTGGCGCTGGAGGTGATCGCGATGCTGCGGACGGGCGAGTTCCAGGAGCGGTCGGCGGAGCTGGGCGCGCATCTGCACCGGGAGCTGGGCCTGTTGGCCGGGACGGGGCGGGTGACGGCGGTCCGGGGG
>NZ_JAKEIP010000326.1 GCF_021474425.1 Streptomyces muensis
GCGGCAGCAACGTCGACGTAGACGCCTATCACCACTGGGTCGGTGCGGCTCCCGTCCACAGGTCTTGACAATTATTCGTCATCGACTCCAGCTCGCGTGCAAGCGACCAGCCCGCGCCACGAGCCCGGCCCTGCGCAGCTCGCCGAGCAGCCGTCCGATCACCACGGGGTTGGTGTTCGCGCTGGTCGCGATCTGCTCGGAGGTGGCGACCTCATGGCCCTGGCGCTGGCAGAGGCCGATCCAGGCCAGGCATTCGGCGGTCTCGTCCTTCCCGCTCACCACAGTGCCCCACGCTGTTCCGCGCCTGACCTGGACGCTCCACCAGACAGTCTTCACTTCATCCACAAAACGAGCCTAGTGCTCTGACCGCATTGGTTCACCGGGTGGCGGTTCATGCCGCGTTGGCAAGGAGGCGTCCGCTCCATCGGATGCCCATCCGCGGAGCGCTTCCGGGAGAAGGACTACTTCTCGCGCAGGCTGGCAATTTCGGCGGCCAGCACAGCCATGTCGCGGACATGCGTGTAGTACTCGGCCGCGTACTCGTCGTCGATCGCCGGGAGGACCCTCGCGAACACCGTCATCAGCCGCGTCAAGCCTGCCCGGTGCTGCTCGCTGAGTGGGCCTTCACGAACGACGGCTGCATAGCCATAGATGTCCGCGTCGAGCAACACCATGTCCTGGCCCTGGACGTCCAGGCCGCGGAAGCCGGACGGGAACGGCCTGGCCATGTGCTCGGCCATCACTTGGGCAAGCGCGTCGAGCTTTTCTTCAAGCATGTGGGGGATCCTGCCAGACACGGGCTCGCGGCTTTGGACCGGATGCTCCGGCAGACCCCAAACACACGCGAGCCCAACCCGGCGGACTTATGCGGTCAGAGCAATAGCCACATAATCGGCCCCGGCCCACCTGGCACAGAGTGCCTAAGGGTTGTCCCGTTAATGGAGGGCCAGGCGGGACACCTGGCATGACTTGGTAGCGTGATCCGCACTTGGGCGGCCTGGCTGTGCAGGGCCTCAGATCTCAGGAGGTCGGGCGATGCGGTTCGTGTGCCAGGACTTTGGACTGTCGGATCTGCCGAGGCGCGGCCTCCCCCCGCAGGAAGCTCCATTGGAGGTGCTTCTCCTGGACATCGAGGCCGAGCTCTCTATCTGGGAGCAGGAGAGGATGGTGTGGTCCCAGGGGGCGTTTCCTGTGGCCGAGCTGGCGTATCACCTGGCGCTCTGGCTGCAGAGTCCTGCCACTGGCCATGAGGACTTCGAGCTCGATTCAATGCAGGCCGAGGATGGGTTGATCCGCATCGTGAACACTGATGGAGGCTGGCGCGTCGGCTCCATCTTCACGCCGGACCTCTGGACCGCCCCCGTCACTTGGGATGTCTTGGTGGAGGCAGTCAAACAGTTCGACCGATCCGTGCGAGCGGGCGTTGCCTCGAGGGGGATCGATCCCTCCTTCATTCCGGAGCCTTGACGGCTGCTCCAGCCGTGGCACCCGCAGTGGGATGATCTTGACGTGGCTGGTGTGATCACGGCGTCGGAGTCGTCATGGATAGCCCCGTTCACCGGGCTGAGCCCGCGCTGCTTCGGCAAGTCGGTGACCGTGGTGCGCCGCGAGGTCACGGACGAACCGCGGCGGGGACGGCCGTGGAGCCTGCCGTTGGAGGACCGGGTTCTGCTTGTGGCGGCTTAGACGTCGTTGCATTTGGATCAGTAGCCGGCATCTCCGTGACGATAGTGGAGCGATTGGTCCCGGACGGGCTGTGGGAGTTGTTCCAACGGCTAGTGCCGGACGCGCCGATCCGGCGACAAGGCGGTGGCCGTCGGCGCTACGGCGACCGGGAGGTATTGGCGGCAATCATGTTGGTGGCCACCTCGGGCTGCACCTGGCGGCAGACTCCGGAAACGTTCGGACCGTCCTGGTCGACCGTGTACCGGCGGTTCGCCGAGTGGAGCAAGGCCCGGGTCTGGTCCAAGCTGCACCGCCTGGTGCTGGACGAACTCGGCCGGAAGGGTGAGTTGGACTGGTCGCGGTGTGCGATCGACTCGGTGAACATGCGGGCCGTGAAAGGGGGGAGCTGACGGGTCCGAATTCGGTAGATCGAGGCAAGAAAGGCTCAAAGATCCACTTGGTTACCGAGCGGACCGGTCTGCCCCTCTCGGTTGGCATCTCTGCGGCCAACACCCTCGACAGCCTGGGGCTTGAGCCTTTGATCCGCGGTATTCCACCGATCCGCTCTCGCCGTGGCCCGCGTCGGCGCCGCCCCGCCAAACTCCACGCCGACAAGGGATACGACTACGACCACCTGCGGATGTGGCTTCGCAGTCGGCGCATCACACCCCGTATCGCCCGTGGGGGCGTCGAGTCTTCGACTCGACTCGGGCGACACCGGTGGACTGTCGAGCGCACCGTGAGCTGGCTGGGCGGCTTCCGTCGGCTGCACCGCCGTTACGAGCGCAAGGCCGAGCACTTCCTTGCCTTTACCGGCATTGCCGTAGCCATCATCTGCCACCGCCGGCTTGCCGGATGACGCGATCGCTCACACTCGTTCTGCCTGTTCGGCAGGGCAGGGGGAAGCAAGGCCCGTTGCGGGGGTGGAACGGCGGGCGAGGTCGGGCAGGACGGTGGCCAGGCCGACGAGGGCCAGGATCGCGCCGAGCCAGAGCGGGGCGCGCAGGCCCCAGGTGTCGATCACGACGGCGCCGATGGCGGAGCCGAGGATGATGCCGAGGGTGATGAAGGAGGAGTGGACGGTGTTGACCAGCGGGCCGGCGTTGCCGGTGCGCTGGACGCGGGTCGCCATGGCCGGGTTCATGGTGACGCCGACCAGGCCGATGCCCATCATGCAAATGACGGCCGGTGCGGGCAGGTCGGCGAGCAGGGCGAAGCCGGTCAGGAACACGGTGTTGAGGACGAGGCCGACGGCGAGGACGGGGACGGTGTGGCGGTCGGCGAAGCGACCGACGACGTTGTTGCCAACGACGGTAGCGGCGCCATAGGCGATCAGCAGGACCGGGACGGTGCCGGTGGAGAAGCCGGTGAGGTCGGTGAGGATCGGGTTGAAGTAGCTGAAGGCGGAGAAGGTGGCGCCGATGATGAGCGTGCTGGTGGACAGCACCAACCACAGCTTGGGCTTCTTGAAGACACCGATCTCCTGCCGGAAGCCGCCGCCGCCCTCTGCACGCTCGATGCGGGGCACACCGAACAGGGTGGTCACGGCGGCGATGACGGTGATGGCGTTGATGGTCCAGAACGCCGCGCGCCAGCCGAACCGCTCGCCGACCAAGGTGGAGAGGGGCAGTCCGAGCAGGGTGCCGAGCATGAGGCCGTTCATCGCGACCGCGATCGCACGGCCGCGGACCTCGGGGCGGGTGATCTGGGCGCACATCGAGATGCCCACGCCGAAGAAGGCCTGGGATGCGATGCCGGTGATGATCCGCGCGGCCATCATCGTGGCGTAGCCGGTCGCGGTGGCCGCCAGGACGTTGCCCGCCAGGAAGATGACGAACAGCACCATCAGTGCCGTACGCGGTGGGAGTTTCATCAGCGCCACGGTGAGTAACGGCCCGCCGGCCGCCATGGCCACCGCGAACGCTGTGATGAGGTAACCGATCTGCGGGATGGTGGCGTTCAGGCCGTCGGCCATCTGGGGCATCAGTCCGGCGACCACGAACTCGCTGGTCACCATGGCAAAGATGCCGAGTGCCAGGACGTATACGGCACGGGGCACGGTTTTGTCTCCTTGGGGTCGACGCCGACTGGCGAGGGGGCCAGGTGACGTGATGACGAATAGTTATGGATTGATCGGTTCAAAACTTGGGTGCAGGCAGGCACCGTCCGGGGCGGAGCCCGGATCAGCGGGTCAGTGGGTCAGTGCGTCGAGGGTGACTTCCGCGATCGACTCCAGCGTGGTCCGGTCGGCGCCGCCCTGACTCGAGATGCGCATGCCGCCGATCGCTGCGTTGATGAAGCGGGCCAGCGCTTCGGCGTCCCGCTGGGAGGTGATGCTGCCGTCCCGGCGGCCCTCGTCGATCACTGCGCGCAACACGGTCAGCCTACGGGCGGTGTCGCGCTCCAGTATTGCCGCCGCTCGGCTGTCGCGAGCGGCCAGTTCGACCGTGGTGTTCACGGTCAGGCAGCCCAGGCTGCGGCCGCCGGCTCGGTGCTCGGTCTCGCCGTCGACGACCATGGCGAACAGAGCACGGATGCGATCGGCGGCACGGTGCCGGGGGTCCTCCAGGACAGCCAGCTGGGCAGTGGTCATGGTGTCGATGTAGTAGGCCAGCGCACGCTCGAACAGGTCGTGCTTGCTCTTGAACGTGTTGTAGATACTGCTGCGCCCCAGTCCGGTGGCTTCGCACAAGTCTTGGGTGGAAGTGGCCTCGTACCCCTTCTCCCAGAACGTGCGCATGGCCGCGTCCAGGGCCCGTTCCTCGTCGAACATTCGCGGTCGGGCCATGGTGCCAGCCTAGCCATTTTGAATCGACCGTTGCAATACATACGAGCCACACACTCACCGCCACCTTGAGGCCCCGCTGGTGCGGAATGAGCCGGCGGGGCAGCTTGGCCCCTCGCTGAAGCCCCTTCTCACCGAACGCGACACCCGCGCAGCCTTCATCGCCAAATGCAACGACGCTTAGGGCCTGTCCGATAGGTCATGTGACTTGGTGGGTTGCTGACTTAGATGGGGCCAGGGGGTGAAGGTTCGGGTGTTGCCGGTCGCGGCTGCCGTCGCCATGACCTGCGGCACCGGTTCAGTCTGGGTCCTTTGCTGGGGCCTCAGCCTCTGGCAGCGCCGGATAGTCGGTCGGGTAGAGCCCGGCAGCGAAGCCGTACACCACATCGCCTCCGCGCGGCAGTTGCGCGTAGTCGTTGGCAAGTTCCAGGACCCGCGCCCAGAACTCGTGGGCCTGCTCCCGCGGGATCCGCACATGCCGCACGATTGAGGAAAGTTGATCTGCCTGGTGTGCGGGGGCCGACTCGGCGGCGGCCGTGGCGAGATCGTTGTTGCAGTAGGGCGCCTCGGCCTCGCCGGTCTGGCTGACCGTGCCGACGCGGAAGATGCGCGCGGTGCGGCCGTAGTAGCGCTCGTCGATGGCCCGCACCCGGCGGGTCCGCACGACCTTCAGCAGCTGGGCATCCGCCAGGGCGCTCACGTGGTGCGCGACCGTGCTCTTGGGGCGGCCGAGTGCGGCGGCCAGTTCGCTCACGGTCGCGGCGCGTTCGAGGAGCAGCTCAAGGATGGCGTTGCGCAGTGGGTTTGCCAGCGCGCGGAGCTGGGCCGGGGCTGTCACATCTGTGACGTCGGCAAGGTCGTAGTCGGGGAGGCGGGTATTGTTCGACACCTCTCGATTATTCTAGAATTCCGGATCATTCGCTACCCACAAGGCAAGGGGTTCGGGCATGACAGAGGTCGTACTGTTCCATCACTCGCAGGGGCTGACTCCCGGAGTCGCCGCTTTCGCCGACGAGCTCCGTGCGGCCGGCCACACCGTCCACACGCCCGATCTCTTCGACGGGCGAACGTTCGGCTCCCTTGAGGAGGGCATGGGCTACGTCGAGGAGATCGGCTTCGGCGAGATCACCGAGCGGGGCGTCCGCGCGGCCGAGCACCTGCCGCAGAACGCTGTTTACGCCGGCTTCTCACTGGGGGTGCTGCCCGCCCAGAAGCTGGCGCAGACGCGGGCGGGCGCGCGGGGCGCGCTCCTGTTCCACGCCTGTATCCCCGTCTCGGAGTTCGGCGCTGCATGGCCTGACGGCGTGCCGGTGCAGGTGCATGCGAAGGAAGCCGATCCGTTCTTCGCCGAGGACATCGACGCCGCCCGGGCGCTCGTCTCCGACTGCGCTGACGCGGAGATGTTCCTGTACCCCGGAGACCAGCACCTGTTCGCGGACAGTTCGCTGCCGTCCCACGACCCGGACGCTGCCAAGCTCCTGACCCAGCGGGCGATCGAGTTCCTCGGCTCGCGCTAGGTTTTTGGCGGGGTCATGCACAAAGCCAGAGGCGCAGAGCTGCGACGGTCACGGTGCCGTGAAAGACGTACGCCCTCTTGTCGAAACGCGTGGCCACGGCCCGGTTCGCCTTCAACCGGTTGATCAGCCGCTCGACTTCGTTTGTGCGGACATAGCGTGCCGCATCGAAGCCGGTGGGCCTGCCGCCGCTGCTGCCACGGCGTAGGCGGTGGGCCTGCTGGTCTCGGCGTTCGGGGATGGTGTGGTTGATCTGGCGACGTCGCAGGTAACGGCGGTTGCGGCGTGATGAGTACGCTTTGTCGCCGCTGAGATGGTCGGGCCGCGTGCGGGGACGGCCGCCCTCCGGCCGGGGCACGCGAATGCGGTCGAGAACCGGGATCATCTGTGGGGCATCGCCCCACTGACCGGGGGTGACCAGCATGGCCAGAAGCCGCAACCCGCCCTCACCTGCCAAGTGAATCTTCGTTGTCAGGCCGCCGCGCGAACGACCCAACCCCTAGTCCGCCTGGAACTTGATGACATGCCGCTCTACCAGCCGGTTTGGGGCGCCACGGACATTGCCGATCCCTATGAGCGCAAGCGGCATGTCTATGCCGATCTGATGATGAACTACGCGGGGATGGGCCTCGAAATCGGGACCATTCGCGAGCCTCTTCTGCGGGACATGCTGGCCGGGATGTTCACAGGAGAGGCTGGGCGGCACTACTGGAGCAGGGCCCAGATCTCATGGACCGCCAGCTCGTCGGGGAGCCGTATCGGTCGTCGGTTCCTGGCCGTCGTGGACGAGGAGCACGCTCGCGCTATCGCTGCCGGACCACCAACGCCGTCGGCCGTCGCGCCCCGTCCACCTGATGTGCCCGTCGCCGGAGCTGCGCCCGCATCGCGGACGTCAGTCGGCGTCCTGATCGGCCTGGGCGCCGGCTTGGCGCTCGGATCCCTCCTGCGCAGCCGACGCTAAAGGCTGTCGGCTACGGGTTGGATGATCACGGTGTGACTGGTGTGATTACTGCGTCGGAGCCGTCTTGGATAGCCCCGTTCTCGGGGCTGAGCCCGCGCTGCTTCGGGAAGTTGGTGACCGCGCTACGGAGTGAGGGGGCCGACGCGGTTGGCAGGGGACGGCCCTGGAGCCTGTCCCTTGAGGACCGAGTGCTGCTGGTCGCGGCCTACTGGCGCACGAACCTGACAATGCGCCAGCTGGCCCTGCTGTTCGGTATCTCGAAGTCGGCGGCAGACCGGATCATCGACCACCTCGGCCCGCTGATGTCCCTGCAGCCGCGGCGCCGGTTCTCCAAGGACACCGTGCTGATAGTGGACGGCACCCTCGTGCCCACCCGTGACCACGAGGTAGCCGAGCAGTCCAAGAACTATCGGTACTCCACCAACCACCAGGTCGTGATCGACGCCGACAGCCGACTCGTCGTCGTGGTCGGTCGACCGCTGCCCGGCAACCGCAACGACTGCAAGGCGTGGCAGCTGTCCGGAGCCAAGGACGCCGTCGGCAGGACCACGGTGATCGCAGACGGCGGCTACCGGGGCACCGGACTAGTGATTCCGCATCGCCGCGAGCGCGGTCAAACCGAACTGCCAGCGTGGAAAGAGGAACACAACGCCTCCCACCGCAAGGTCCGCGCCCGTGTCGAGCATGTCTTTGCCCGCATGAAGGGCTGGAAGATTCTCCGCGACTGCCGCCTGAAGGGCGACGGAGTTCACCACGCCATGCGCGGTATCGCCCGCCTGCACAACCTCGTCCTCACGGGGTAGGAGCAGATCCCACCGGTCGGCCCACCGCGCCCTCCAACCCGTAGAAGATCGTTTGCGGGACAGCCCTTAGATCACCGGATGTGAAACAGCTTCTCAGCTTGTCCTACCGTTTTGGCGCGGTGAGCTGCCCCTAGTTTCGTAGCGGCCGATCTTGTGTGTTTCAGGCTGCGTTCGCGGTGGCCAACAAACGGCAGTAG
>NZ_JAKEIP010000327.1 GCF_021474425.1 Streptomyces muensis
CAGGCCCTGTTTGGGTTTTTGTCGGTGGGGGACACCTGGGGGGGCCCCGCGTTGGGCGGGGGCGCCGGGGCGTACTGGGGCGCCGCGTACTGGGGAGGAGGCGCCGGAGCGTACTGGGGTGCCGGATATTCGGGTGCGGGAGCCGGCGCGGCACCGCTGTACCCGACGGGATAGTCGGCGGCCTCGCTGACGCCGGCACCGATGGCGGTCAGACCGCCGGCCGCCGCTACGACGAGCGCGGCCTTGTGAAGCTTGCGCATGGAACCCTCGGCCCTTCATTACCTGTACAGGGAAATCCGTTGTATTCAGTCAGTCTTGCGTGCGCTCAGTCTGATATTCGTACTGCGCCCTTACAGGGGTAATGCCTGAGCTGTCATGTGGACTTCACGCCGGAGCAGGCAGCGGATCCCGTCGCCTCTCTCTGATTGCAGATCGCTGCCCTCTCTCAGCTGGCAACGACATTTCACTGACCAGGTCACGGGATCCAAATTTCCGTCACTCAATTGCCATCGATCGGATAAAAGGCTCTGATGAACACCCTCTGGCAAATGAGTGACCACATCCCGGCGCACGTGACCGGCCCGGCACTTCTCTCGTTCCCCCCAGGGTCAGAGCGATGGTGCATCGCAGCCGGATTTCCATTTGTTCCATGCACAGGTCAATGAAGGGCCGAGGTTCCATGCGCAAGCTTCATCAGGTCGCGCTCATCGCAGCAGCCGCAAGTGGTCTGTCGGCCATCGGCGCCGGACCCAGCGTCGCCGACGCGCCCGTCGGATACGGCGGCACCGCTCCGGCTCCGGTCGGCCAGCCGGACGTCCAGGCCACCTCGTGGGGCGGTTCGCAGGCGTCCGCGCAGTCGTCCAACTTGCCCACCGCGCACCGCCAGGCGGCCCCGGCCCCGCAGCGCGGCGCCGACGTCAGCCCGCAGGTCAGCCCCCAACTGAGCCCGAAGATCAGCCCGCAGGTCAACCAGCAGCCGGCCGCGGCACCGTCCGGCCCGATCGAGCAGGCCAACCTGTTCCGCCCGTACCAGGAATGCAGCCCGCAGTCGCTGGTCAACGCCGCCGTCCCGGTCGCCGTACTGGCCGCCTCCGAGACCCGCGGCATCGACTGCGACCAGGCCAACAGCCAGGCCAACTCCCTCTCGCACGCCCACTCCACGCGCTAGCGGCGACGCCCCGAGGAGATCCGGACCTCATCTCCTTCACGGCGACTCGATGCGGCTTTTGGGTGCTTCCGGTACGAAGTGCGAACTTCGGCGTGCCTCCGGGACATATCGGGATACTTCGTATTAATCTTCCGTAACTGTACGAAGTCGATCTTCTACAGATCGCACCCACCTCACTCCACCGGAGATGACATGCACAAGGTTCGCAAGGCTGCCGTCGTGGTCGTCGCCATCGGCACCGTCGGACTCCTGGGCGCCGGCACGGCCACCGCCGACGGCCACGGCGGCAAGGACGGGGGCAAGTTCAGCGTCCTCCAGAGCTCCAACTGCAAGTCGCACGACCTGAACGTCGACGTCCTCGGCCAGGTCGGCGTCCTCAACGGCCTGCTGGGCAGCGCGCTCAACGGCGAGGGCGACCCCGGCGCGCAGGACACCCACCTCGGCTCGTCGATGGGCTGCAACAACAGCGCCTTCTAAGGCACTGACGGCCGCGCAGCCGGCCGAAGCGGGAAACAGTCCCGGCACCGAGCCCCAGGCCCGGTGCCGGGACTCCTTTTTGCGTCACGCTTTTGCCTCACCATTCCTCGCGAGGGGAGTAATTTCCGGCCCATCGGCCAAGATGGTGAGACTTTCCTGAATTCGGCGCGCCGTCCATTGTCGCAGAATACTTCCTATTAGCCTCCGTAACTGTTCGAAGTCGATCCGAAATGGATCGCAACCCACTTCACTCCACCGGAGAAGAACATGCACAAGCTCCGCAAGGCCGCCGTCCTGGTCGCCGCTCTCGGGAGCGTCGGGCTCCTGGGCGCCGGCGCCGCCCACGCCGACGGAGGCGGCTGGGGCCAGAAGGGCACGAACGTGGATGTCCTGCAGAGCAGCAACTGCAGGTCGCACGACGCCAACGTCGACGTCCTCGGCCAGGTCGGCATCGCCAACGGCCTGGGTGGCAACCTGCTGAACGGCGAGGGCAGCCCGGGTGCGCAGGAGACCGGGCTCGGCTCGGAGATGGGCTGCAGCAACAGCGCCTTCGGCAAGTGACGTAAGCCGCTTCCTTTCCCGGTGCCCCGGCCTCAGGCCGGGGCACCGGGCTTTTGCCGACCGCGTCCCGCCCCGTGACGCCCCGCCTGGAGCCCGAAAACCGAAATGCCGGACCAGGATCACTCCCGGTCCGGCATCGGCCGTTTCAAGCCCCTCAGAAGTCGAACTTGGGGATCTTGATGCCCTTGGGCAGCTTCGCCGTGTTGTTGCACTCCACAACCGGCCCGGACTTCACGGACCCGCCGTTCATCATGTGCTCCCGGGGTCCCACCACCCGCGGCCGCTCGACCGTCGAGCAGTCCTGCCGCTGCTGGAGGACGTAGCCGTGGCGCTTGTCGTTGTGGACGACCTCGCTCTTCTTGACGCAGACGATGTCTCCCTGGTCGGTGAACGTGCAGGCACCCTTGGGATCGTCGGCGTACGCCGGCGCGGCACCGCTGTAGATCACGGCGAGGGCTCCCAGGAGCCCCGAGACGGTTGCGATCCTCTGTCGACCGTTCATGTACGGCGTTCCTTTGCAAAGGTCGGGTACGGCGGAACTGCGGCAGCCCGGCCGCGCACCCTGAAGGGTCTGCTGCGCGGCCGGGCTGCATTTGCTAAGGGTGTTGTCCAGCACACCGTTGAAAACGGCTCGGTCCGGTCCAGGAGCTGGGCGTTCAGACCGCGCGCCATGCATAACGGTGTTCCGACGGATATCGATGCGCCTGTCGTGACGCTTCGCGGCGATGGCCCGGGGGGCCGGCGGTGGTCACGACGAAATTCGCAGTGCCCTGAAACCCGCGCATCGAACCCTCGGCGTCCTTCTGCTTACTGAGCGGTGTACGACGGGGTGCTGTACGACGGAGCGCTGTACTCGCCGTATCCGTACTCCGGCGCGGCGGCCTTCGGAGCGGCCTCCGGCGCGGCCTGCGGAGCAGCGGCGGGAGCCGCCTCCGGAGCCGCGTGCGCCTTGTCGGTCGGCGCACCCCACGTGGCCACGGCGTTCGCCGTCGAGGTGGCCACAGCGGAGACGACCTGACCGTCGAAGTCGCCCTCGTGAGCGAAAGCGGTGCCCGCGCCGACACCGAAGCCGGACAGCCCTGCGACGGCCGCGGCTACGACCGCAACGCGCTGAAACCTGCGCATAATCTGACCCTTTCTTCCCGGGCACGAGGCCCTGGTTGACTACTTAGTGTGAGCATATACACGTAATCCGTAGCAATTTGGGATCTTTGACCCTTCTCTGTGTCGTGTCGGCTTATAAGGCAACGACGTTCCCCCGACGCCGAGTCACGGGCCGGCGAACGCGGTCACCCGATTGCCGGTGGGCCGGTGTTCGGCGGTGTTCGGACGGTGTTCGGGCGTGAAACAGCGGATGGCCGCACCGGTCAACCCGGTGCGGCCATCCGCTGTTTGAGGTGCTCAGCCCAGAATGCGGGACAGCAACGGGCTGGCGTCGCTCGTGTCGTTGTTGTCGGCCGCCGGCGCCGCGGGCGTCAGGTCGGAGCAGGTGATGTGCGGGCCGATCCGCGTCTGCCCGTTGGCCAGCAGGCCGGGCGTGGGCAGCGTCAACGGCTTCGTCGGCTGGCAGTTCATCGACCGGCGGACGGTGAACCCGTCACCCTCGGGCGTCTGCCCCTGGAGCTGCTGGGTGCAGACGATGTTGCCCTGGGCGTCGAGCGCGCAGACGCCCGGGCCCGCGGCATGCGCCTGGCCGGCGCCGAGACAGGTCATGGCAAGGCCGCCGAGAAGCCCTGTGACAGCCGCGATCTTCTTTCCGTTGAACATGTGTTGCGTCTCCTTCTGCGGGGGGTTGCCCGGGCGCAATACACCGCGAAGCGGCCGCGCCGGGCCCTGGGGGTGTCGGAGAGACAGGCTTACGAAAGTGAAGGACCGACCTGGGAATGACAGACGCGAGAGGGACCAACTGCTCATCGGCACGCCGGAGTTCAGACACGAACGGGCCCCTTCGGGGGGTGACCCCGAAGGGGCCCGCAGAAGGCGTCGCGCACGACCGAGCCGCCGACCTCAGCCGGTGAAGGCGTTGTTGAACTGGCCGCAGGTGGTGTCGAAGGTCTCGGAGAGACCGAGCACGGCGATCGGGATGTCGGCCTCGCCGACCGTCTGCGGGCTGCACTCCTGGTACGGGCGGTACAGGTCGGACACGGACGGCCCGCTCCCGTACGCGACACCGGTACCGGCACCGATGGCGGACAGGCTGCCGGCCGCCGCCGCGACGATCATGACCTGGTGAAGCTTGCGCATGGAACCCTCGGATTTCATTACATGTACATTGAGGCTGATTGCCTACTGTGACTGAACGAACACTAGCAGTAGCGATGCTATTCCATGCCCGGGCATGTCCCGCGTTTCAACGGGGAGTTGCCGGGGTGCACGAATGAAAAGAAGGAATGAAAAACGAACCGCGGGGCGGTTGTCGTCGACAACCGCCCCGCCCGTTTTGGAGCCCCCTGTCGGATTCGAACCGACGACCTGCTGTTTACAAGACAGCCGCTCTGGACCAACTGAGCTAAGGAGGCCTGCACGCGCTGTCACGCACGCGCCCGTGCAGTGTACCCAGGTTCCGAGGGGGCCCTGTCGAAAATTTCCGCGAAGTTCACATGCCTCCAGGTACTGACATACCGGCGAACGCCAGGTACCGTCCAGATCCAGTCCGTACATGTGGACTAAACCAACCACCTTCCTACAACGGATCGTCCGGCACGTTCCTGCCGGTAGAAGGGGGCCCATTCATCATGGCCACTGTCTCGTTCGACAAGGCGACCCGGATCTACCCGGGTTCCGAGAAGCCCGCCGTGGACGCGCTCGACATCGAGATCGAGGACGGCGAGTTCCTCGTTCTGGTCGGCCCGTCCGGTTGCGGCAAGTCCACCTCGCTCCGCATGCTCGCGGGGCTCGAGGACGTGAACGCCGGCGCCATCCGCATCGGTGACCGCGACGTCACGCACCTGCCGCCGAAGGACCGGGACATCGCCATGGTGTTCCAGAACTACGCGCTGTACCCGCACATGACCGTCGCCGACAACATGGGCTTCGCGCTCAAGATCGCCGGTGTGCCGAAGGCCGAGATCAAGCAGAAGGTCGAGGACGCGGCGAAGATCCTCGACCTCACCGACTACCTCGGCCGCAAGCCGAAGGCGCTCTCCGGTGGTCAGCGTCAGCGTGTCGCGATGGGCCGCGCCATCGTGCGTGAGCCGCAGGTCTTCCTCATGGACGAGCCGCTGTCCAACCTGGACGCCAAGCTCCGTGTCTCCACCCGTACGCAGATCGCGTCGCTGCAGCGCCGTCTCGGCATCACCACCGTCTACGTCACCCACGACCAGGTCGAGGCCATGACGATGGGCGACCGGGTGGCGGTCCTCAAGGACGGTCTGCTCCAGCAGGTCGACACCCCGCGCAACATGTACGACCGCCCCGCCAACCTCTTCGTCGCCGGCTTCATCGGCTCCCCCGCCATGAACCTGGTCGAGGTGCCGATCACCGACGGCGGTGTGAAGTTCGGCAACGCGGTGGTTCCCGTCGACCGTGACGCGCTCTCCGCCACCACCGACAAGACCGTCACCGTGGGTGTCCGCCCCGAGCACTTCGACGTGGCCGGCTCCGACTCGGGCCAGGGCCTCGCGGTCACCGTCAACGTCGTCGAGGAGCTCGGCGCCGACGCGTACGTCTACGGCACCGCGAAGGTCGGCGGCGACGACTCCAAGGACCTCGTGGTCCGTGTCAGCGGCCGTGACGTGCCGGAGAAGGGCAGCACGCTGTACATCGTCCCGCGTTCGGGCGAGACCCACGTGTTCTCGACCTCCACGGGCGCGCGGCTGTCCGACTGAGGCGGCGCACGACTGAGGCAGCACAACCCCGGGTAATTCACCCAGGTTGACGAAGAGGGCCCCGCAGACTGCTGCGGGGCCCTCTTCGTTGTCGACAAATACCCCGGCATACCGGTCATTTCGAGTGGCGTGCGTCAACGCCGTACCCAAAAACGAGGGCCTCTTCATCCCCCGAACCGGTGACTAAATGTCGCCATATCAGCACCGAACGCTACCCTCACTCGCGTGAAGCACTCCACCACCCAACAGACACGACGCGGCCACCGGGGCGGCCCCGCCCGCCAGCTCGGCCGCACACTCGCCCTCGTCCTGCCCGTCTTCCTGGTGCTCTCCGGGACGCTCGCGGTCACCCGGGTCAACTGGTCGGGGGACCCCTCGGACTCGGTGCTGACCGCGACCGACGTCTCCGCGGGCAAGGGGAGGAACGCCGCCCCGCGCGCGCCACAGGACGTGCTGCGCGATCAGCTCCTGACCGAGTTGCAGGAGAAGAACCCCGGCGTCGCCCTCACCCACCTCCAGCAGGCCGTCGACGAGCGTCCGTCGCTGACACGGCACTGCGCCTCGATCGCCCGTGCGCTGGGCCGCGCCGCGGTCCGCGTCTACGGTCCGACGCGCGCGCAGTCGTATGCCCGACCCGTCTGTGACACCGCGTTCGCCTCCGGCGTGGCCGCGGCGCACAGCTAGCGGATGGTCACCGGCGGGCGCTCGAAGAACGGTTGTCGGCCCGATGCCGCGAGCGGGGCGCCGCGTACAGTTCGGTCATGACTGATCCGAACGCCGCGTCCCGCCCCGTTCAAGCCGTCGTCCTGGCCGGGGGCCAGGGGTCCCGACTCCGCCCGTACACCGACGACCGGCCCAAGCCGATGGTCGAGATCCCCGGCACGGGGACGCCGATCATCGGCCACCAGCTCGCCTGGCTGGCCGAGGAGGGTGTGACGGACGTGGTGGTCAGCTGCGGGCATCTCGCCGAGGTGCTGCAGGACTGGCTGAAGTCGGCCGAGCTGCCGGTCCGCGTCACGACCGTCGTCGAGGAGGAGCCGCTCGGGCGCGGTGGCGGCCTGAAGTACGCGGCGGCGCATCTCCCGCACCCGGATCAGCCCTGGTACGCCACCAACGGGGACATCTGGACCCGTTTCTCGCTGCGCGACATGGCGGACTTCCACACGGAGCGCGACGCGGTCGCCACGCTCGCGCTCGCGCGGCCGCGGATTCCGTGGGGCGCGGTGAAGACCGACGGCTTCGGGCACATCACCGACTTCATCGAGGCCCCGCCGTCGACGTTCGAGATCAACGCCGGCGTCTACGTCTTCTCAGCCGCCTTCGCCGATCTGCTCCCCGCCCGGGGCGACCACGAACGCACCACGTTCCCCCACCTGGCACGCGAACGCCGCCTGGCCGGGTTCCCGATCCCCCAGGGCGCGTACTGGCGAGCCATCGACACGGCGAAGGACCTCACGGAGGCGGCGAAGGAACTGGCGACCCTGGGCCGCTGACGACGCCTGCGAGGCCTGTTGCGGTGTGCTGCGCCCCGCCGGGCGGGCTGATGCCGGATGCGCGATCGACGGCCGGTGGGGGCTGATCGCGCAGTTCCCCGCGCCCCTTGGGGGTGACAGCTCAGCCCCCTCCATCCCACCCGGCCTTCACCCGAGGCAGCCCCCTCTGGGGGCATCCCCCGCGCACGCGAACGGCCAACTCCCAGGGCCGCCCCAGGCACCCCAGCCCGCCCGGCGTTTGAGGACGAGGCGTTGCCCGGAGGGGGCATCCTCAGCCCGTCCGGCGTTTGAGGACGAGGCCCGGAGGGCCGACAGCGGGGGTCCAGGGGGCAAGGCCCCCTGGCGGGG
>NZ_JAKEIP010000328.1 GCF_021474425.1 Streptomyces muensis
GCAGGCCTACCCGGCCGCCCCGCAGGCGCCCGCCTGGGGCGCCCCGCACGGCGGCGGGCACCACGGCGGTCACTACGGCCACAAGCGTCACAAGAGCTTCGGGCACATGCTCTTCTCCAGCTGAGCCGCACCACGACGAAGCCCCCGGTCACAGGACCGGGGGCTTCTCTGTGTGGACGATACTGGGATTGAACCAGTGACCTCTTCCGTGTCAGGGAAGCGCTCTCCCGCTGAGCTAATCGTCCAGGTCAGCCACCCCGTGAGAGGGGCTGCGTGCGCGATACTGGGATTGAACCAGTGACCTCTTCCGTGTCAGGGAAGCGCTCTCCCGCTGAGCTAATCGCGCGGGTCAGACCTTCGATGATCTGCCGAAGATCCAGTGGACGATACTGGGATTGAACCAGTGACCTCTTCCGTGTCAGGGAAGCGCTCTCCCGCTGAGCTAATCGTCCTTGGAGGTGGAGACGGGATTTGAACCCGTGTAGACGGCTTTGCAGGCCGTTGCCTCGCCTCTCGGCCACTCCACCAGGAGTGAGGGGTTCGGGAAGATCCCCTTGTTCCTTCGAGCGGACGACGAGGTTCGAACTCGCGACCTCAACCTTGGCAAGGTTGCGCTCTACCAACTGAGCTACGTCCGCTTGTCGTTTCGTTCCGCTCCCGCGGCCCGGCGACGTGTTGAACTCTAGCGGATTCCGGGGCCAGTACAAAAACGCGTTTGTGCAGCGTGCTGCGCTGCACCTGCTCAGGGACCTGCCGACGGCCCCGAAGGGACACGGGCAGGTCGCCCGCGGGACACCCGCCATAGACTCGACTGCGTGCTCGACCTCCCTCCTCTCGCCCGCTTCGGCGGCCGCGTCGCCACCGGCCTCGTCGATGTCACCAGCGATCCCGGCGCCCTGGACTCCCACGGTTTCTGGGCTGTTCGCGCAGACTTCGAGGGCGGTCTGACCTGCGCCCGCTTCCGGGACGTAAGGGACGAACCCGTGCCCGCGCCGGTGCCGGGCCGGTGGGTCGGTCCGGCGGCCGGTCACTGGACGTCCTCGCTGGATCGCGCCGCGTACACGGCGGGAGTCCGGCGCATCCGTGAGTACATCGCGGCCGGCGAGGTCTATCAGGCGAACCTGTGCCGGGTGCTGAGCGCGCCGATCGGGGCGGACGCCGACGTGGACGCCCTGACGGCTCTGCTGGCCCGCGGCAACCCGGCGCCGTACGCAGGAACGATCCGGCTGCCGCGGCACGGCGTGGAGATCGCGACCGCTTCTCCCGAGCTCTTCCTGCGGCGTGACGGGCGGATCGTCGAGTCCGGGCCGATCAAGGGCACCGGGCGCACCGAGGCGGACCTGCTGGAGAAGGACTACGCCGAGAACGTGATGATCGTCGACCTGGTCCGCAACGACATCGGTCGCGTGTGCGCCACCGGGACCGTCACCGTCCCCGATCTGTGCGCCGTGGAGAAGCATCCGGGCCTTGTCCATCTGGTGTCCACCGTGCGCGGTGAGCTGCGCGAGGACGCGGGCTGGTCCGAGCTGCTCGGTGCCGCCTTTCCGCCCGGTTCGGTCACCGGGGCGCCCAAGTCGAGTGCGCTGCGGATCATCGAGGCGCTGGAGACGGCGCCGCGCGGGCCGTACTGCGGGGGCATCGGGTGGGTCGACGCCGACCGGGGTGTCGGTGAGCTGGCCGTCGGGATACGTACGTTCTGGATCGACCGGGGCGAGGGTGTGCTGCGGTTCGGCACCGGGGCGGGGATCACCTGGGGGTCGGACCCCGAGGGGGAGTGGCGGGAGACCGAGCTCAAGGCGTCCCGGCTGCTCGCGGTAGCGTCGGGGGTGTACGAGGTGAGTGGAGAGGGACTGCGATCGTGAGGATCTGGCTCGACGGCGGGCTGCAGGACATCGAGTCCGCCCGTGTCTCCGTCTTCGACCACGGGCTGACCGTGGGCGACGGCATCTTCGAGACGGTGAAGGCGGTGGACGGCCGTACGTTCGCGCTGACCCGCCACCTCGACCGGCTGACGCGTTCGGCGCGCGGTCTCGGTCTGCCCGACCCCGACCACGACGAGGTCCGCCGTGCCTGCGCGGCCGTCCTGGAGGCCAATCCGATGCCGCTCGGCCGGCTGCGGATCACCTACACCGGCGGTCACGGGCCGCTCGGCTCCGACCGCGGCGAGCACGGCCCCACCCTCGTCGTCGCCCTCGGCGAGACCACCCGGCGCCCCGATTCCACGGCCGTGATCACCGTGCCCTGGACCCGCAACGAGCGCGGCGCGCTGACCGGTCTGAAGACGACCTCGTACGCCGAGAACGTCGTCGCTCTCGCCCGCGCCCATCAACACGGCGCCTCCGAGGCCCTGTTCGCCAACACGGTCGGGCAGCTCTGCGAGGGCACCGGATCGAACGTCTTCGTCGTGCTGGACGGCGAGATCCACACCCCGCCGGTCGCCTCGGGCTGCCTCGCGGGCATCACGCGCGCGTTGGCGGTCGAATGGACCGGCGCCAAGGAGACCGACCTGCCGCTGGACGTCCTTCAGCGGGCCGACGAGGTCTTCCTGACCTCCACCCTGCGGGACGTGCAGGCCGTGCACCGGGTCGACGAGCGCGAACTCCCGGGCGCGCCGGGCCCGGTGACCGCCAAGGCCATGCGGATCTTCGAGGAGCGGTCCGGGGACGACCTGGATCCGTAGGAGCGGGAAAGCGGGCTGCGGTGAGCCGGTGCGTTGGGTAGAACACCCCTGATGACGACGACCCTGCGGCCGACCGAGCCGCTTCAGCACAACGCGGACGGGACCCGTTCGCGCCACTACCAGGTGTGTGTGAACGGCCGCCCCGTGGGCGATCTCCGCCTCGGCACGCATCCGGTCTTCGGTGCGGCGGTGGCCCGGATATCGGGGCTGCGGATCGAGGAACCGGACCGGCGTCGCGGTCGTGGCACGGTGGCCGCCCTCGCCGCGGAGGAGGTGGCGCGCGGCTGGGGCTGCCGGCGCATCGAGACGACCGTCGCCGACGGCGCCGGACCCGCGCTGCGTCTCGCCACGGCGCTCGGCTACCTCGTCCGCAACCGCCGCATGGAGAAGGCGCTCGGCGCCACGCCGCCCGAGCTGCCGGCGGGAAGCCGGGGCCGGCCGATGACGGCGGCGGAGTACGGGGTGTGGCTGGCCTGGAGCCACGAGCGCTACTTCCGCAGCTGGGCCGAGCGCGGGGTTCCGGAGGCCGAGGCGCGGGCCAGGTCCGAGCGGGACCACGCGCGCCTGCTGCCGGACGGTCCGCGCTCGCCGAACGTGGTCCTGAGCGTCCTCGAGCACGAGAACGTCCCGGTGGGCACCCTGTGGGTGGCGGAGCGCGACGGCGGCGCCTACGTCTACGACGTCGAGACCGACGCGGCCCACCGCGGCAACGGCCACGGCCGCACCCTGATGCTGCTGGCCGAGGGACAGGCTGTCGCAGCGGGGTACCGGACCATCGGTCTCGACGTCTTCGCGGACAACGCTCCCGCCGAGCGCCTCTGCGAATCACTCGGCTACGAGACGCGGCAGTTCGAGATGTACAAGACGCTGCTGTAGCCGTCCGGTGATGCCGCCCGACCTCGTCGGCAAGCGGGGCGGAGGCCCAGGTCGCGGATCAGGCGCCCGGCTCGGCGAGCAGCCGGTCGGCGATCTCCTCGATCCGCTCGCGCAGTCCCTCCTGGCTCTTGCCGCCGTCCAGGCGCTCGCCGCCGATCACATACGTCGGCGTGCCGGTCACGCCGATCGCCTTGCCCTCGGCCTGGTCGGCGTCGACGATGAGGATGTGCCGACCGTCGATCAGCGCGGTGTCGAACTCCTCCGCGTCCAGACCGAGTTCCCGGGCCACCTCGACCAGGAAGGGTTCCCCCTTACGGTCCAGCTCCTCGACGCGGCCCAGCACGGCCTCGACATACGGCCAGCCCTGCCCCTGCTCCGCGGCCTCCTCGGCGGCCTGCGCCGCGGCGAAGGCGTGCTTGTGCTTCTCCAGCGGGAAGTGCCGCAGCCGAAGCTCCAGCCGGTCGCCGTAACGGGCACGCAGGGCACGGACGTCGTCCAGGGCGCCGCGGCAGTCGGGGCACTGGAGCTCGCACCAGATGTCGAGGACGGGGGCGGCGGGACGGTCGGGGGAGGAGTCGCTCATGCCCCCAGTCTCCCAGCAGCGTCCCTGGCGCCCCAATCCGACCTGGTGGTACGTCCGTCACCGGCACCTGCGGAGGAGGCGACCCGGAGATGTCCCTGATGTCGGACGGAGGCATGGCCGGTCGGGCCTGCCACGGTGCAGGATGGAAGGGACGAAAAGTGCCCTGCCCGACCCAGTCTGCCTGGAGGACCGGATGATTGCCGAGACCGTCTGTTCCGCCGTCGCCGCGGCCGGCCTGGGCATCGCGGCGGTCACGGCGTACCGCAAGCGCTTCCTCGCGGCCACGCGCATCGCCGCGTACTCGCTGGTGCCCCTCGGGCTGGTGATGACCGGTGTCGTCGACTGGCTGGCGGACACCGCCTTCAGCCCGACGGCCTGGGCGGGCTTCGGAGTCCTCGGCGCGGCCTGGCTGCTGTTCGCGAGCACCCGTGCGGTGGAGCGCCGGCGCGGCGGCACCCGCAAGGAGCGCAAGGAGGCCCGAGCCGCCGCGCAGCGTGAGGCGGTGGCCCCGGCGGCCTCGGCGCCCTCGCTGGGCGCGGGCTCCCGGCAGACCGGCCGACCCGCGACCGCGCCCCGGTCCGAGGCCTCGGACGACTTCAGCGACATCGAGGCGATCCTCAAGAAGCACGGCATATGACGGCCGCCCGCAGGACTGAAACGACACAGTGGGTCGCCGCCCGGCCGTAAGCGATCACGACTCGAACCGGACATCACGGAATCCAGCGAACTCCCGCTCATTCCGGGCGTGTTGATCGCGCGACCAGGGGGAACTGCGCCATCATCGGCGCGAGATGCTGGACACGACACAGAGCGAGGCCGCGCCAGCTCAGGACGAGCCTCGCGGGTGCCTCTTCGCCCTTTCCCAGCCACCGCTGATGATCTTCCTTGCGGTGATCGGGTGTCTGCTGCTCATGGCTGCGCTGCACGATCTGCTGCTGCTCTGAGCCGTACCCGCGGTCCCCGGCGCCACCCGCCGGGGTCCGCGTCGACACACCCCTCGTGTCAGCCGGCCGCTTCCTTGCGCCGCGCCCGGTAGGCGGCCACATGCAGACGGTTTCCGCAGGTACGGCTGTCGCAGTAGCGCCGAGACCGGTTGCGGGAGAGGTCCACGAAGGCGTGCCGGCAGTCCGGCGCCTCGCAGCGCCGCAGCCGCTCCTGCTCTCCGGCGACCACGAAGAACGCCAGCGCCATGCCGCAGTCGGCCGCCAGATGGTCGGCGATGGAGGCACCGGGGGCGAAGTAGTGCACATGCCAGTCGTAGCCGTCGTGGTCCGTCAGCTGGGGGGTGGTGCCCGCGGCGGCGACCAGCTCGTTGATCAGTCCGGCCGCCCTGCGTGCCTCGGGCTCCGCGAAGATCGCGGCGAACCGCCCACGCACCTTGCGCACCGCCGACAGGTCGAACTCCGACAGCACGCCGACATCGCTGATCTCGTGCTTTCGTACGAAATCGGCGAGAGCCGCGACATCCGGCAGTCCGTCCGGCGAGTCGTCGCCCTCCGGCGAGGTGTTCACCAGATCCACCACGGCATCGAGCGCACACCGGGTGTCATGGGTGATCAGCACGTTTCGCTCCCTGGCCTGGGGTCGGGCGGGGCGCCCGCCGATGCTGGCCGATGGTAGTGGCTCGCGGTGCCCACACATCGGCCGAGCCCGCACGTGGCTTCGAATAGAACGCCGGGGAGGCATCGACGGTTCCCGTCGTACTGGAGCCGGTCACAACGCACCGTCACGATCGCATCACCGCCCCCACTGGCCACAGGCACACCAACGCCGCCCCCGTGGAGCGGAGGCGGCGTGATGTGTGCCGTATGCGGTTGTCTTGGCCCGAGCCGTCTCCCCGAGTCGACGGCGCCGGGCGGCCTTGAGGGGACCGCCTCGCCCTAGCTTTCCGCCAGGATGTGCGAGAGCTCCTGATCGAGATCGAAATGCCGATGCTCCGTACCGGGAGGTACGGCGGCGTCTGTTCGCTTCAGGAAGGACTCCAGAGCCCGTGCCGGGGCCTCCAGCAGTGCCTCGCCCTCCGGAGAGCTCAGGGCGATGCAGACGACGCCCTGGCCGTGGCTGCGCGACGGCCAGACACGGACGTCGCCGGTTCCGGTGGGGCGGTGGAGGCCCTCCGCGAGGAGGTCGCGGGCGAACACCCACTCGACGGTCTCTTCTGCTCCGGTGTGGAAGGTGGCGTGCACGGCGTAGGGGTCGGCCGTGTCGTACCGCAGGCCTGCGGGGACAGGCAGGGAGGACTCGCTCGACACAACGAGGCGCAGGTGCAGCTCGCAGCTGACCGTGGTGTTCATAAGCGCCAGGGCCTTTCGCTCAGTGTGCGCTCGGGGATTCGCACGTCGGCGAAATCGACATGCCACCTACGGTGCCGTTGTAAACCCCTCTGAGTGTTTTGCGTGTGTTTACGTAACTCTTCCGGCCGAGAACCAGTTCGCGAGGTACGCCCATTCCGGTGACTGGTTTCTGTCCGGTAGGGTTTGGCCGTATGAATACGGGGAGTAACGAGCCGGGCGAAGTTGCCGTGGCGACGGGACAGATCGAAGTGGACGGTGTGAAGAGCGACAGCGAGCAGGGCCTCGGTTCGAGAGCGCCGGAGTTCATCAAGGCCCGCCGTGTGCTGCATGTCAGCTGGCAGGTGGGTGTCTTCGTCATCGGCCTCGCGGTCGTGGTCGCCGGCATCATCATGCTGCCGCTGCCCGGTCCCGGCTGGGTCGTGATCTTCGGCGGCATGGCGATCTGGGCGACCGAGTTCGTCTGGGCCCAGCTGGTGCTGCGCTGGACCAAGCGCAAGGTCACCGAGGCCGCCCAGCGGGCCCTCGATCCGAAGGTGCGCCGTCGCAACATCATCCTGACGTCGATCGGCCTCGTGATCGTGGCCGCGCTCGTCGGTTTCTACGTGTGGAAGTTCGGCATAGTCATGCCCTGGAAGATCAAGGACCAGTAGTCGGCGACGGGGGTGCGGACGTCGGCCGGTGCGGGTTCGCGCTGGTCACACGCACCCCCTGACATGGGGTAATGTTCTTCCTGCGCCCGGGCGATTAGCTCAGTGGGAGAGCGCTTCGTTCACACCGAAGAGGTCACTGGTTCGAACCCAGTATCGCCCACCCGGATACGACGGCCCGTCTGCGAGAGCAGACGGGCCGTCGGCGTTTCCGCCCCCGACGGCGACTCCCACCCGCCTGGCACCGACCAGCCTCGACCGACGTCGACCAAGCGCCGATCCACACCAGCGGGCCCGCCTCGGTGCCGGTCCGTGCCAGTTCGGGTGGTAGGTCCTTACGCCGGCCAGCCCAGGTGGGTCCGGTGCCGGTCAGCATCGTCACCCCGCCTCGGTATCGACCCGCGCCAGCCCGAGTGGGTCCGCGTCGCCCGCCTCAGTCTGCACTGGTCAGCGCGACGCGGCGCCGGCACGAGCCGGCCTGCGGGGCGCGCCGGTCCGGATGAACCCGCACCGGTCCGTGTCGGCCGGCGCCGGTCAGCACACCTCGGTACCGTCCCGAGCCGGCTCAGGCATGGCCGCCCCGGCCCGTGTCAGCCGGCGTCGGCCGGTGCGACCCTGCCCCGGCCCGCGCCATCCCAGGTCAGCCCACGTCGCGCGCGTCGCCCACGCCGGCCAACTCCGGTCCACGTCGCCCACGTCACTCAACGCCGGCCCATCCTCCTCGCCCGGCCCCCGCCACCC
>NZ_JAKEIP010000329.1 GCF_021474425.1 Streptomyces muensis
GCAGGCGCAACAGGAACGGCACCAGCTGAGCCCGGCCCCGCAGTCGCCCACCCGGCTGCGACCCCCCACCGGGCCGAGGCCGCCGACGGCGTTGAACCCCCACAAGGGCCACCCGCACCCGACGACGAACGCCGCACGGGCGGTGCGGGTGGGACCCCCGACGCGGCCGAAGGCCGCGTGCCCACCCACGAACCCGCACACGAGGCCACCACCCTCACCACCCACCACCTCCAGGCCCACTACAACGGCTTCACCGCCCTGAACGACGTAACCGTCACCGTCCCGCCCGGCAGGGTCACCGCCATCGTCGGCCCCAACGGCGCAGGCAAGTCCACCCTGTTCCATTGCCTCGCCGGCACCCACCACCCCACCCACGGCAGAATCCACCTGGGCCCCCGCGACATCACCCACCTCCCCGCACACACACGCACCCGCCTCGGCATCGCCCGCACCTTCCAACAACTGGCCGTCTTCCCCTCACTGACCGTGGCCGAGAACGTCCAAGTGGGCGCGGAACAGGGAAGAACCCGGGACCCGGCAGCCGCGGAGCGTTCCCTCCGACTCCTCGGACTCGACGGCCCCGTAAGGGCCCTGCCCGCCGCAGACCTCCCCACCGGCACCCTGAGACGCGTAGAACTGGCCAGGGCCCTCGCCGGCGACCCGCGCGTACTGCTCCTCGACGAACCCGCCGCCGGCCTCGACACCGCCGAAGTCACCGCACTGGCCCGCGTCCTGAAGGCCCTGGCGGCAGACGGCATGGCCCTGCTGGTCGTCGAACACGACCTGGACCTCGTCGCCGACCTGGCCGACACCGTGCACGTCATGGCGGCGGGCCGCATCGTCGCCTCGGGCCCTCCCGACCGCGTCCTCGACGCCGCGAGCTCCGAGGAGACCCCGGCATGACCAAGATCTCCCTGCACCACGCGCGCGTGCGCTACGGCCCCTTGGAGGCCCTCCACGGCGTCACCCTCACCGCCCCCGGCCCCGGCCTCACCGTGCTGCTGGGCCGCAACGGCTCCGGCCGTACGACCGCCCTGCGCGCCCTCGCCGGAACCGTGCCCCTGTCCGGCGGCGCGGTGGTGTGGGACGGCACCGACGTGACCCGTGTACCCGCGCACGAGAGGGCCCGCCGCGGACTGTGCCTGGTCCCCGAGCGGCAGGCGGTGTTCGGCTCCCTCACCGTGCGCGAGCACCTCGAACTCGCGTCCGAGTCGTACGACATCGCCCTCGACGCCTACCCCGGCCTCGAACCCCTCCTGGCACGCCGCGCCGGCACCCTCTCCGGCGGCGAGCAGCGCATGCTCGCCCTCTCCCGCGCCCTGTTGTCACACGCGCGTGTCGTGCTCGTGGACGAGCCCGCACAGGGCATGTCACCCACGGTGGCCGCTCGCACCTACAGGATGCTGAGCGAACTCCACGCGTGCGTGGTCGTCGCCGAGCAACGGCTGCCGCCCGTCCTGCACGGCCGGGCGGCACTCGTCCACGAACTGCGCCGTGGCGCGGTCGTGTTCAGCGGCGAGTCGGGCGAATGGGAGCGCCGTGCAGCGCGCCGAACCTGGTGGAGCCCTTCCGGATGAGCGTCGACCCCTTCCGGACGAGCAGCGAGGTCTTCTCGGTCAACTGCTCCGTGACACTCTGTTTGGCCATGTCCAGACGGCCCTTGAGCCCGTAACGCCTGGAGCAGTGCGGCCACGCACCCCATCCCTGCGAGGCCGCCACCTTCCGGGCGATGGCGATCTGCTGCTGACGGGTGGCGAGATCCGCCCGTGCGGCGTACTTCGTCCCGCCGAAGCCCTCCCAGGTCGACTGCGAGAACTGCAGTCCCCCGTAGTGGCCGTTGCCGGTGTTGATGTGCCAGTTGCCGCCGCTCTCACACTGGGCGACACAGCCCCAGGGCCACTGGTCCTTGGCACACTCGTACGCCACGCGTTTGGGCGGCGGACCAGGGGCCGGTTGAGGCGCGGTATGGCTTGCGCGCATGGCATACATGGCCTGCGCCGTGTGCGTCGCGTGCGTGGCGTTCGACGTTCCCGGGGCCACGGCGGTGAACAGGGCGGCGGCCAGAACGATCTTGAGCGGTGTGCATTTCATATGAGCACGCTAGGCAGCTTATTGCCACCTCCCGGGGCGGCGCGGCGACGAACGCCGGTGCCCCACCCGGTCGGCGGACCGGGCGGGGCACAGTGCCCTGGACAGGGAGCGACACTCAGAGTTCGAGACGCTGCCCGGGCACGATCAGATGGGGATCGGCGCCGATGACGGACTTGTTGGCGGCGTAGAGCTGCCGCCAGGTGGTCCCGTGGCGGTCGGCGATGCCGCTCAGCGTGTCGCCGGCACGGACGGTGTAGTCCCCGCGGGACGAGCTGCGGTTCGTGTGCCCCGGCGAACGCTCCGGCGTCTGTGACGGAGTGGACGGGGCCGCCTTGGCGGTGGAGGGGGCCGAGCCGGCGGCGGAGGCCGCGGGTGCGTTCCCGGACGCTCCGGCCCGAGCCGAACAGATCGGCCACGCGCCCCATCCCTGGGCGCGTTGCACCTTGGTGGCCACGGCGATCTGCTGGTCCTTGCTCGCCCGGTCGGCCGTCGGCGCGTAGGCCGTACCGCCGTAGGCGCGCCAGGTGGAGGCGGCGAACTGGAGTCCGCCGTAGTAGCCGTTGCCGGTGTTGATGTGCCAGTTGCCGCCGCTCTCGCACTGGGCGATGCGGTCCCACACTGCGCTGTCCGCCGCTGCGGCGTTGCCGGTCGCGGCCAGCACCCCGAGCGGAGCGAGCAGCGCCGCTCCGGCGAGGACCGCCGTCGTACGAGTCCGGTTCCCGTTCGAAGCCGAAGCCTTCGGCGCCTTCCGAGTGTTGTCGCGCGTGTTATCGGCACATTCGGACATGTAGTTCCCTCTCGAAGCACTCGGGGTCCCCCAAGGCAGAGCGCCACTCGCCACGCCATGGGGCGGGTGAGCGGCGCGGCCCCGTCCGCCGGAGGTGGTGCTGCGCTGGCTGGTGCGGTTCGGCGGACGTACCCGAGCGGTGCTCGTTGCACACGGCCGAGGAATCTAGGGACAGCGGCCGGTCGGCATCAACCAACTCCTTGTCATTCCAGGCCAGTTCGCCGTTACCTCAGGTATCGGCGATTTTCGGCCACCCACTTCATTCGCTGATTTCAGGATTTGTCGACCACACCCTCCGACGATCTGTGACACACCCCACGCAACCAACTTCCTTGCATTTCCAAGGACTTGACCGAGAGTGGGCGATTCCGCACCCGGCGTGACGGTGCGCGATGGATGGTTCGATTCCGTTCGCCGTGGTGCGTGACTCCCGCCACAGATCGTCCGTTGTCTTCTTCATGAGCCCGGGACCCGCCCGGTTCACGGGCCGGGAGCCACCCGGTCCCGCCACGCCACATCCCGAGGGAGCCACCCGTGCCGCGCATGCTCGACGTCAGCGACGAGGTACGCGCCGAGATCGGCGACGAAGAGGCCGACCGGCTGCTCGCCGGAGAGAACGCCCCGGGCAGTTACGACTGCACCTCCTGCCGCACCCCGGGCGACTCCGAACAGGAGCGCACCAGCACCGTCCTGTTCATCGGGGACGAGACCGCCGTGCTCGCCTTCGCCCACGCCACCTGCCTGCCCTCCCAGGTCGTCCAGGTCACCGAGGAGCAGCTGCGGGGTGCCGTGAAGTCCATCACCGGCGACCGCGTCGACCTGGAGCCGGAGGCGATCGTGCCGGAGCAGGCCGTGCTCGGCGTGACCAGCGGACTGGTGCTGATCGCCGGGGAACTGCACCCCGCCCTGGTCGTGGAGCCGACCGGCCCCATCGTGCGCCCCGGGGCGGTGGACGCCGGGGACGACTTCCTTCCGCTGCTCATCGAGCAGGGGTTCATGCCGGTGACGGAGCTGACCGATGTGCCGCCGGTGCTGCACGGCTGGTCGGTGCTGTTGGCCATGGGCCAGCTGCACGCGGTACTTCAGCCGGGCCCCTCCGGCGGACAGCCGGTCGCCTGGTGGCAGGCGCATCAGCCGCTCCAGGTGACCGACGGCTGGCGGGCCGCCGCCAACAAGCACCAGCAGGTACTGATGTTCGCGGCGCCGGTCGGCTCCATCGGGCGCCAGCCCCGGGAGGACCTGCTGCGGGAGGCGCTGGACAAGGCGGCGGCGAACGGGAAGTTGGTGGGAGCGGCGTTGCCTCTCGCGGGGACGTGATGGCGCCTACCGGGCGGCGACCGAAGGCCGTACGGCGACTACAGGTGGATCGTGGTTGATCGCGCAGTTCCCCGCGCCCCCAAAGGGGCACTGCCGAACCGCATCTCATGAAGCCTGCCGTCGTTTGGACATACGTGCATGCATACGACGTTCCCCGCCACCAGGGCGGTCCCTCGCCCACGCCGATCTACGACGCGCTCTACGCCGAGTACGTCAAGTCCTTCCGTTCGCTGCCGGGTGATCGCAGCGGTGAGGAGGACCTGGGGTTCGTCGCATTCGGGAACATCCAGCGCAGTACCGGCACATACGGCGGCCATCGCCCGGGGTCGTTCAGCAGTTCGTACAGCGCCTACAGCGCGGGTGCCCACAGCGCCCGCCACGGCAACAGCCAGCAGCCGCAGTGGCAGCGCGTCGGGCACATCGGTCCGCAGGGCACGGGGATGCATCACGTCCCGGCCGCGCTGCCGCCGGCGCGCCGGGGCTGAACAGCCGGAAGGGCGGCCCTCACCGGGCCGCCCTTCCGTCGTGTCGGCTGCTTCCGCTCGCCGCTACTTCTTCTTGCCGCGCTTCTCGCGCACCCGCACCGAGATATGGATCGGGGTGCCCTCGAAGCCGAACTCCTCACGCAGTCGGCGTTCGATGAAGCGGCGGTAGCCCGCCTCGATGAAGCCGGAGGCGAAGAGCACGAACCGCGGGGGCTTGGTGCCGGCCTGGGTGCCGAAGAGGATGCGCGGCTGCTTGCCGCCCCGGATCGGGTGGGGGTGGGCGGCGACCAGTTCGCCGAGGAAGGCGTTGAGGCGGCCCGTCGGGACGCGGGTCTCCCAGCCGGCGAGGGCGGTCTCGATCGCGGGGACCAGCTTCTCCATGTGCCGGCCGGTGAGCGCGGAGACGTTGACCCGCGGCGCCCAGGCGACCTGCCCGAACTCGGTCTCGATCTCCCGCTCCAGGTAGTAGCGGCGCTCCTCGTCGAGGGTGTCCCACTTGTTGTAGGCGATGACCATCGCGCGCCCGGCCTCGACGGCCATCGTCACGATCCGCTGGTCCTGGACCGAGATGGACTCGGCCGCGTCGATCAGGATGACCGCCACCTCGGCCTTCTCGACGGCGGCGGCGGTGCGCAGCGAGGCGTAGTAGTCGGCGCCCTGCTGGAGGTGGACGCGCTTGCGGATGCCCGCGGTGTCGACGAACTTCCAGGTCACGCCGCCCAGTTCGATGAGCTCGTCGACCGGGTCACGGGTGGTGCCGGCCAGCTCGTTGACGACGACGCGCTCCTCGTTCGCCACCTTGTTCAGCAGGGAGGACTTGCCGACGTTCGGGCGGCCGATCAGGGCGATACGGCGCGGGCCGCCGATCGCCGCGCCGCCGAAGGTCTGCGCGGGCGCGGTGGGCAGCACCTCCAGGACGGCGTCCAGCATGTCGCCGGTGCCGCGGCCGTGCAGCGCGGAGACCGGGTGCGGCTCGCCGAGCCCGAGGGACCACAGATACGCCGCGTCGGCCTCGCCGCTCGGGCCGTCCACCTTGTTGGCGGCCAGCACCACCGGCTTGCCGGCCTTGCGCAGCAGTCGTACGACCGCCTCGTCGGTGTCGGTGGCGCCGACCTTGGCGTCGACGACGAACACGACGGCGTCGGCGGCCTCGATGGCGTACTCGGCCTGTGCGGCCACGGAGGCGTCGATGCCGAGGACGTCCTGCTCCCAGCCGCCGGTGTCGACGACCTTGAAGCGGCGTCCGGCCCACTCGGCCTCGTAGGTCACGCGGTCGCGGGTGACGCCGGGCTTGTCCTCGACTACGGCCTCGCGGCGGCCGATGATCCGGTTGACGAGAGTCGACTTGCCGACATTCGGCCGCCCGACGACCGCGAGGACGGGCAACGGTCCGTGCCCGGCGGCCTCGATGGCCCCCTCGACGTCCTCGAGGTCGAAGCCCTCTTCCGCGGCGAGCTCCATGAACTCCGCGTACTCGGCGTCGCCAAGCTCTCCGTGGTCGTGCTCTTCGAGCGAGCCCTCGGAGTGGATGTGGTCGTTCATGAAGTCCGTACCTCGTCGTTCATCGTGGTGATCGGTGGAGCACCGGGGGTGCCCGGCTGATCCACTACTCAGTTGCTTCAGCTACTTCAGTGTCGCTTGGCGACCGGTCAGTCGCCTGGCGTTCTCCAGGTGCGCGGTGAGCTGCTTCTGGATGCGCTCGGTCGCCTCGTCCAGCGCCTTGCGCGTACGGCGTCCGCTGCCGTCGCCCGCCTCGAAGGGATCGCCGAAGACGACGTCGATACGGCTGCGCAGCGGAGGCAGCCCCTTCATCAACCGTCCCCGCTTCTCGGAACTTCCCAGCACGGCGATCGGGACGATGGGTGCCCCACTGCGCACGGCGAAGTAGGCGAGCCCGGCGCGCAGCGAGGCGAAGTCGCCCTCACCGCGGGTGCCCTCCGGGAAGATCCCGAGGACGCCGCCGGCCGACAGGACGTCGAGGGCGCGTGTGATCGCCGTACGGTCGGTGGTCTCACGGTCCACCTTCAGCTGGCCGATCCCGGTCAGGAACGGGTCCAGCGGTCCGACGAACGCCTCCTTCTTGATCAGGAAGTGCGTCGGCCGGGGCGCCACGCCCATGACCATCGGGCCGTCTATGTTGTGCGAGTGGTTGACGGCGAAGATCACCGGACCGCTCGCGGGCACCTTCCAGGCGCCGAGCACGCGCGGCTTCCACAGCCCGTACATCAGGCCGACGCCGATCCGCCGCCCGACCTCGGCGCCCCGCTTCGAAGCCTGCGTCACTTTCCGGCCCGCTTCTCCTCGACGAGCGTGACGACGCACTCGATGACCTGCGGCAGCGTCAGCTCGGTGGTGTCCACCTCGACCGCGTCGCCGGCCTTGGCCAGCGGCGAGGTCTTGCGGCTGGAGTCCGCCGTGTCCCGCTTGATCAGCGCCTCCCGGGTCGCGTTGACGTCGGCGCCCTTCAGCTCGCCGCTGCGGCGGGCGGCGCGGGCCTCCGGGGAGGCGGTGAGGAAGATCTTCAGGTCGGCGTCGGGCAGCACGGTCGTACCGATGTCGCGGCCCTCGACGACGATGCCGATCTCCGCGGACCTGGCCAGGGAGCGCTGCAGCTCGGTGATCCGCGCGCGCACCTCCGGTACGGCGCTAACGGCGCTGACCTTGGAGGTGACCTCCTGGGTGCGGATCGGTCCGGCCACGTCGGTGCCGTCCACGGTGATCGTCGGGTTGCCCGGCTCGGTGCCGGAGACGATCTCGGGCTTGCCGGCCACGGCGGCGATGGCGGACGGGTCCTCGATGTCGATCCCGTTGGTCACCATCCACCAGGTGATCGCCCGGTACTGGGCGCCGGTGTCCAGGTAGCTCAGCCCGAGCTGCGCGGCAACGGCCTTCGACGTGCTCGACTTGCCCGTGCCGGAGGGGCCGTCGATGGCGACAATCACGGGCTTGGCGGCACCGTTTTCCACGGGGGGACACCTTCCAGATGCGGTGTGGCGAGATGTACGGGGCGCGAACGTGCCCCGCACAAGGTTACTGGGTACAGCTCACTCGTCCGGCCCCACAGGGTTCGCCCCCGCCGCCCCTACCCGTCCCATCCTTCTGGGGCTCCGCCCCAGAAGGATGGGACGGGTA
>NZ_JAKEIP010000330.1 GCF_021474425.1 Streptomyces muensis
GGGTGAGGGGTCGGCGAGGGTCATCGGGGGCTGCTCCCGTTCGGGGCGGACGAGACGCGTAGATCGTGCGGCGCGGGCAGGGCCGGTGCGGCCTGTGCCGCATGGGCGGCCTGAGCGGCAGGGGTGCTGCTCGGCTCGCGCGGTGCGGGCGAGCCCTGATGGCCGGTCGAGCCATGGGGCGCATGCGGGTCATCGGAGGCTGCCGCGGTGCCCGGAACAGTGCGCCGCCCGAGGTGCGGCGGGTGGCCGTCGGCGGCCTCGGCATCGCTCGGGCCCGGCGACACGGGCGCGTCGCGGGGACCGCCGCGGCCGTGCGGGTTGGACGAGCCGCTCGCGAGGGTCAGGCCGAGGGTGCGTGCCGCGGCGGCCGGGCCGAGCAGGACCGTGCGGCCGATGCCGGCGGCCGCACGGGCGACCGGGTTGAGCGTGGCGTGGGACTCGGCCGTGGCGATCAGCCGGTCGAACATGTGCCACCCGGCGTACGCGGCGGCCCGCTCGGGCAGTCCGGCGTCGGGTGTACGGGATTCCAGATAGCCCTGCCAGAAGGCGGCGATCCGGGGCAGATGGCGGCGCAGACTGGCCGAGCCGCGCGCCACGATCTCCTCGTGCGACAGCCCGAACCCGGCGCCGTCGCTCTCGCGCCGGGACGGGCCCTCGCCGGTCGGCGCGAACACGGAGTACGTGGCGTGGAAGAGCCACTCCCCGGCGAAGGCGCCCACGTCCCGCGCGGGATCGGCGAGCCGGAACTCCTCCCAGTCGCAGAGGTAAAGGTCCCCGGCCCCCTCCCCCGCCTCGTCCGTCGCCCGGATGAACTGGTCGAACCGCAGGTCACAGTGGGTCGGCGCGTGCGGCACCGTCTTCTCCAGGTCCCGCAGGCGGTGCAGCGCCGCGACGACCTCGGTGTCGTCCTGGACCAGCTGCCAGGCGGCGATCTGCGCCATGCTGCGCTCCTGGACGGCGCTCCACGGCAGGGCCTTCAGCCAGGCCAGCGGCGGCAGCGGGGCCTCACCCGTGTCGACGTCCTCGGCGGGGCCGAGACCGTGCAGGGCGCCCACGGCACGTCCGGCCGCACGGCAGAGCTCGTCGTCGAAGTCGCCGTCCAGCGCCAGCTCGGCCCCGGAACGGGCGCCCGGCACCAGCCGGTGCACCGTCACCCCGGCCGCGCGGTCCGCGCCGAGCAGCGCGGGCGACCGCAGCGGCGACCCCGGCGGCAGCCGTCGCTCCGCCAACTCCTCGAAGCTCAGGGCGCGTTGGAGTTCCGGGCAGTCGCCGTCCGGCGTCAGAGCGACCGTCTTGACGAAGACCTGCTCGCCGGTCGTGGTCGGACCGGCCCAGTTGTCGTTGCGGCCGCCGAACGCGGTGACCGCCTCCGCGTCGAGGCGGCCGAGGCCGAGCCGCTCCAGCAGCGCGGTCACGGCGGGCACGGTCTCCAGCTCGGTGGGCCGGTAGCGCTGCCGCGTGGGCGGCCGTTCGGTCGTCGCCGGTTCGGCAGTGGTGGTCATGGTGTGGCTCCCCCGGGGACCGCGCGGCGGCCCTCCTCGTCGATCAGGTCAGCGATGAAGGCGGTGTAGTCGATGAGTTCGTCGCTCCAGCCGCAGTACGCGGCGAAGTCCCGCATGTGCAGGGCGATCCGCAGCACGGCGGCCCGGGCGGCCAGCTCCCGGTCCACACCGGGCCCGTAGGCGTCGAGCAGCACTCCGGGCAGATCGGGACCCTGGTCCGGGGAGTCCCCGAACACCGGTACCGCCCAGGCCAGTTCGGCCAGGTCGCCCAGCAGCCAGCCCAGGTCCAGCTCGGGCCGGCCCGCCCCCAGGTCCTCCCCGGTCAGCAGCGCCACCGGACCCCGGTGCAGGGGCGGGACCAGCGCGCCGAGGGAGGCGAAGCCGTGGACGAAGGCCGTCTCGCCGGGGGCGGCAAGCTCGGCGCACCAGGCACCGAGCCGTTCCAGCCGGGCGGGCCCCCAGGCACGTACGACGTGTTCACGCAGTCGGCGTACGGCAGCGGGCTCGGCCGAAGCCGGGTCCCGGCCCTCGACGAAGGACCGCAGTCGCGCCAGCGCCGGCGGAACGTCGGCCGTGGGCGCGTCCGTCGTGTGCAGCTCACGCAGCGCGGTGCCCGCCGCGGCCAGCGCGTGCGCGACCAGCAGCCGTGCCTGCGGACGCGCGTCGCGCAGCCAGGCGGCGGCCGAGTACGGCCCGTCGGCGAGGTAGGTGAGACCGTCGCCCTCGGGACGCGGCGTGGCGAAACAGGCGCCGCGGGCGCCCCGGGTGGGCCGGGGCACGTACGAAGCGAAGGGCGCGGTCAGCGGTTCCGGCCGGTCCGGGCCCGGCCCCTGCCACCACTCGTAACGCCCGTCGGCGGTAGGCGTGACGCGGGTGACCTGGAGACCGGTGCCGTACTCGGCGACCGGCGGTGCGACGGCCGACGCGGAGGCGACCGATGGTGCGACGGCCGGCGCCGGGGGCACCGTCCGTCCGATGGCCGCCGTCACTCCTCCTCCCCCCGCTGCGTCCTCGCGTACGCGCCCACGCACAGCCCCATCAGCTCCGAGAGCGGGACGGAGCCGCCGTCCTCGCGCTCCCCGGTGCTCGCGCTGACGGCGGGCACGGTCGGGGCGACGACGACACCGGGGCGGGCCCGCAGGGTGTCGAGGTGGGCCTGTACGACGGGGCTCAGCTGGGCGCGGGGCGGCAGCGAGGGGGCCACGCCGACCAGGGCGGTGGTGGACTGCAGGGCGCACAGCAGCGGGGTGTCGGTGAGCCCGAGGGCGTACCGGCTCAGGAAGTGCATCGTCGCGGGGTGGACGAGGACGAGATCGGGCCAGGCGGCCAACTCCACATGCGGGGCGGTGCCGGGTTCCGCGTCGTTCCAGTCGTCGGTGACCACCCTGTTTCCACAGAGTGTGGATATCGCGTCCGCCGAGACGAACCGGCGGGCGGAACGGGTCAGGACGACCCTTTTCTCCATCTCCGGAAAGGTGTTGTTCAGCCAGTTGGTCCAGAAGGGCAGGAATGCCACGCTGAGCGCTCCGGTGCCCACGAGGAGCACTCGGCGGAATCCGGGATCCGCGACACCGGTGGGGTCCGGGACCTCCATGACCGTCCTCCTGGGAAATGCTGGGAAAAGTGGTGTGGTTGCCCGGGGAGGGACCGGACCGGCGGGCCGGCGCCGGCCCCTCCCCGCGGGTCACTGCTCGGGGAACCCGATCAGCACTTGTTCTCGATGGTCTTGGCGGTCAGCGAGCCCAGGGCCGCGGCGCACTGCTGCGAGGAGCGGGCCGTGATGATGGTCGCGCGGATCGCCCACGGGATGGTCGGGCTGAACGCGGGCGCGGCGTCCTTGCCGTCGTACAGGCCCAGCTCCTCGGCGGAGGTGTAGGCGGTGTAGCCCTCGAACAGGTCCATCTCGTTCTGCGTGGACTGCATGAGTCTCTCCCTTTGGTGAATTACCGAAGTGAATGACGGCCGTTGGGTTGCCGGCCGCTTTCCGTCCGCCGCTGTTCGCTGCGGACAGGAGAAATATGACCCGCCGAAAAGACCGCCCGCTATTGTCAGTTACGGCATGGCCCGCCCCGGCATGGCCGAAAACGGCATAGCCGCAACCGCCAATACCGCGACCCCCGCAGGTACGCGTAAAAAGACCAGGGTGAACTCACCTGACTCATCAACCAACCAGGCCCCGCGGCCCGCGCCCCGGCCGCCGCTGCGGGCCCTGCTCGCCCACGCGCGCCCGCACCGGCGCGTCCTCGTGCTGGTCCTGGCGCTGACCCTCGCGGGCAGCGCGGCGGGGCTGGCCCAGCCGATGGTCGTCGAGTCGGCGCTCACGGCGCTCATGACCGGCCAGGGCCTCGGCGACGAGATCCTGCTCATGCTGGGCCTGCTGGCCGTGTCGATCGCCCTGACCTGGAGCCAGGCCCTGGTCAGCGAGCGCACGGCCGAGAAGGTCGTCCTCCAGGTCCGCAAGGGCCTGATCCACCGTCTGATCCGGCTGCGCACCAGCGAGTTGGACCGAACCGAACCCGGCGGTCTGACGACCCGGGTGACCTCCGACAGCACGCTCGTGCAGCACGCGGCGACCAGCGGGCTCATCCAGCTGCTCGACGGAGGCATCCATCTGCTCGCCACCATCGTCCTGATGGGCATGACCAGTCTGCCACTGCTCGGCATCACCTCCGGCGTCCTGCTGGTGGTCGGTGTCGCCATGGGCGTGGTGATGCCGCGGATCCGCCGGGTCACCACGCGCGCGCAGACCTCGGTCGGCGAGATCGGCGCCGCCCTCGACCGCTCGCTCGGAGCCGCCCGCACGGTCAAGGCCAACGGCGGTGAGGCGACGGAGACCTCGCGGGCCGTGGCCGCCGCCGAGGACGCCTACCGGGCCGGACTGGCCGGCGCCCGCTACCAGGCCACGATCGCGGTGCTCTCCGCGCTGGTGGTGCAGGCCTCGTTCCTGGCGGTCATCGGCTTCGGCGGCGCCCTGGTCGCGACCGGCGCGCTCGACCTGGCCGCGCTGATCGCGTTCCTGCTCTACCTGTTCAACCTCGGCGGCCCGGTGCTCTCCCTCGTCGGCGGCACGGCCTCCCTCCAGCAGGGCCTCGGCGCGCTCGCCCGGATCGAGGAGGTGGAGCGCATGGAGATCGAGACGGACGTGGACGAGACCCCCGCCCGCCCCTCGGGACCGGCGCCCCGCGTCACCCTGGAGAACGTCACGTTCGCCTACCAGGGCCGCGCCACCACCCTCGACGACGTCAGCCTCACCGCCCCGGCGGGCGCCGTCACCGCGCTCGTCGGCCCGTCCGGCAGCGGCAAGACGACCGTCTTCTCACTGCTCCAGCGCTTCTACGACGTGGACCGCGGCCGCATCCTGCTCGACGGCACCGACATCGCCACCCTCAGCCGCGCCGAGGTGCGCCGCCGGATCGCGTACGTGGAGCAGGACACCCCCATGCTGGCCGGCACGCTGCGCGAGAACCTGCTGTACGCCGCCCCCGACGCCACCGAGGAGGAGGTCGACCGGGTCCTGCGGGACACCCTGCTCGACTCGCTGGTCGCCCGGCTCCCGGAGGGCCTCGACACCCACGTCGGCGCCCGCGGCCTCGCCCTGTCCGGCGGCGAACGCCAGCGCATGGCCATCGCCCGCGCCCTGCTGCGCCGCCCGCAGGTGCTGCTGCTCGACGAGGCGACGGCCCACCTCGACGGACTGAGCGAGACCGCGCTGCGGCACACCGTGGAGCGCGCCGCCGAGCACTGCACGGTCGTCCTGATCGCCCACCGGCTCTCCACGGTGACCTCCGCCGACCACATGGTGCTGCTGGCCGGCGGCCGGGTACGGGACCATGGTCGGCACGGGGAACTCCTGGGACGGGACGAGCTGTACCGGGACCTCGCGGCCACCCAGCTGACGACGACGAACTGACCACCCGTCAGAAACAGAGAAGCAAAGGAAGATCCCATGCCGAAGGACCCGGCACCCGCGCCCGCCGCCGCGGCCACCGACGCGAAGGACGCGAACGACCCCCACGCGTACGACGAGTACGACGACCACGACGCGTACGAGGACGACGAGTACGAGGAGAAGCCCGTCGTCGAGACCGTCGTCGAGGAGGAGCGGTTCGGCACGATAACGGTCCGGCTCGACATGAAGGCGGGCGAGGTCACCGTCGAGGGCGAGTCGGTCCCCCGGATCGAACTGCTGCGCGCGAAGGAGACGGAGGCCGAGGACCACATCCCGATCGGCACCCGGGACGCGAGCCGGCTGACCCTGACCGTGGACGGCGAGGAGGCCGTCATCGACCCCGCCAAGGGCCGGCTGACCCGCCGCTCCTACCGCGTCGACGTCCGCCACGCGGACCACACCTGGCGCCTGGTGCCCGACTCCATCCCGGGCAGCCGGCTGCTGCGGGACGAGGAGCACATCGGCGACTTCTCCTCCGACGGCGACGGCCACGTCATCGCCGAGTGGCGCGAGGGCGTCGAACCGGAGGCCCTGGACACGGCTCTCGGCCACGCCCTCGCCGCCGCCTTCGGCACCGGCGCCCAGCCCATGTGGATGCTCGCGGTGGAGGCGGCCAGCGAGATGCTCCCGGGCTGACCGCACACGGGAACGCCCGAGGGGCCCCTCCGGTACCGCACCGGAGGGGCCCCGTAATGACCGTACGACCGTCGCCGTACGGCCTCCGTCACACGCCGCGGCCCGCCGCGTCCCCCTTGCCGCCGCCCCCGATGTCGCTCCCGATGTCGCTCGCGATGTCGTCCGCGTACAGGTGGGAGACGATCGCCGCCTCGAACCGCGACTTGAGGTCGAGCTTGCGCACGATGCTGGTGGTGTGGGCCCGTACCGTGCGCTCCGCGATGCCCAGCCGGCGGGCGAGCCAGCGGTTCTGCTCCCCCGTGGCGAGCAGGAGCAGGACCTCCCGCTCGCGGTCGGTCAGCGCGGAGAAGTCCAGCGCGCCCTCCCGTACGACAACAGTCATGTGTTTCCCCCAGTCCGTGTTCGGTTGTGTCGGTTCGTGTCCGACGCATTCCAGACTGCCAAGCGCCGACGCGCCGCAGAGGACTCGTCCGCAGCAGCTTGCTGCACGGGGCCGACACCATCCTGCCGACGGCGCGCCGCCTCGCACCGACCGCGTCCTTGACCAACGCGTTACCCTGTGTCCGAATCAAAAAGGTGGATTCCGCATCGTCGCGGCCTGACCAGCCATACGCGGTGATGCCCGCCACCGACCCTGGTCGCAACGGGGAACACGGGGGAAGGATGAACAGCGCGGGCGGCATGGGCCTGTTGGGTATCTCCGCGATGGAGGAACGCGTCTACCGGCATTTCCTGAGAAATCCGGACACACCGACGGAGGACATCCATCTGCTCCTCCACACACCGCAGGACGACGTCCGCGCCGCCCTGGACCGGCTCACGGAACTGGGGCTGCTGCGCCGCGCGGAACACGGGGACGCCCCGGCCGGCAGCCTGACGGCCACCGACCCCGAGATCGCGGTCGGCCTGCTCACCGACCGAAGACTGAGCGAGCTGCACCACGAGCTGCAGCAGGTGACCAGGCCCCGCCACCTGGTCGCGGAACTGCGCGCAGAACAGGGCGCGCACACCCCGTCGGGCGGCGGCGTGGAACGCATGACGAACCTCGCGCAGATCCGCGACCGCATCGACGACCTCGCGTTCTTCGCCCGCGAGGAGATCCTGTCCGTCGAGCCCTACAAGGCGCTCACCCCGGAGAACATCGAGCACGCACGCCCGCTCGACAAGCGCTGTCTGCGCCGGGGCGTGCACATCCGCAGCGTCGTCCTGAAGGAAGCCCTCGACGACCCGCCCACCGCCGCCTACCTCCGCGAACTGACCGCCCAGGGCGCCAGCATCCGAGCCGCCTCCGACATCGCCGAACGCATCCTCGTCTACGACCGCCACACCGCCCTGGTCCCCGCCGACCCCGCGGACACCTCACGCGGCGCCCTCGTCGCCCAGGAGTCCGGCCTGGTCGCCAGCATCCTCTCCCTCTTCGACAAGATCTGGAACCAGGCCACCGACCTCACCCACCTCCTGACCGACCCGACCCCGGACGTGCTCCCCCTCTCCCCCATGGAGCTGGAGGTCCTCAAATCCATGTGCCGAGTCACCAAGGACGAGATCGGCGCCCGCCAACTCGGCATCTCCCTACGCACCTACCGCCGCCACGTAGCCGACGTCCTCCGCCACCTCAACGCCAGCAACCGCCCTCACGCAGCGCTACTGGCCCGCGAACGAGGCTGGATCTGACCGGCACACCTCAGCCCGCCCGCCGTCCGAGAACAAGTCCGTCCCCC
>NZ_JAKEIP010000331.1 GCF_021474425.1 Streptomyces muensis
GGGCGGGGTCGGTGCCGGACGCGGAGGACGTGTCGGTCCCGGGGGCCGGTAGGGGGTCGGCGGTGAGTGCGGAGGCCGAGCCGGTGGTGGCTGCCGCAGCCGATCCTGTGGTGGCTGCCGACGCCGAGCCGGCCGTGGCCGACGAGATCGAGCCCGCCTTGGGCGCCGAGGCGGGAACCGTCGCAGGCGTCGCCGGCACTGCCGCCGGTGCCGCCTCCGGCTCCCGCACGGCCTCCCGGGCACGCGCCCGCCGCTCGACCCACCGCCGCAGCAGCGGCCGTACGACCTCACCCGCCAGCACGCCCACCATCAGGTACATCGACAGGGCCAGCCACATGAAGCCAGGCCAGGCCAGGACCTGCTGCAGCCAGAAGGGGGCGCCCGCGCGCTCGGCGACGAGGGCACCGACCGTCAGGGCCCAGCCGCCGGCGATCACCCCCACGCCCGCGCGGCGCACGAACCCGGGGCCGCGGGTCGTGTCGCGGAACAGGCGGCGCCACATCCACCAGTTGCCCGCTACCAGCACGGACACCACGAGCAGTGCGACAAGCGCGAAGACGATGACCACGCCGACGTTCCCTTTCCCTTGCGTGACGAGTGAACGTCCCGGGCCCTGGCCGAGTTCCTATGACGTCCGGCGCAGTGCGCGCACTCCACGCAACCCGATGACCCCGACGACCGTCCCCAATACGAAGGAGACGACGGCGAGCAGCAGGTGCACCCAGAAGTACGCCGTCGGGTGACCGTCGTCGAACGCGAGCCCGCTGCTGTCCTTGATCAGATTTTTGACGAAAGTGACCCAGATGACCCAGCTCCACACCCCGAAGGCGAGCAGGAACCAGGAGACGGGGCGGCTGAGCTTCATGCGTTCAGTATCACCAACCCTGGTCCGGTCCTCCGAGCGGGGTGGGGGCGGAAGCGGGACTTCCATGGGTGGGGCATGTACGTTCTCCGTCGTGCCCGCACCCAAGAAGACCGCCAGGCGTGCCCTGCTGGTCACTTCCGCCGTCGTGTCCTCCCTCGCGCTGACCGCGCCCGTCTCCTTCGCGGCCCCCAAGCCGTCACCGAGTACGAGCCCGTCGGCCACTCCCCCGGCGAACATGTCGACCGTGGGCGGCGCGCGGCTGGGACAGGCCGGCACCCAGGTGAACCTCGCGGCCGGTGTCCCCGTGCTGCCCAAGGACCTGACCGCCCGCTCCTGGATCGTCGCCGACGCCGAGTCCGGCGATGTGCTCGCCGCGCACAACGCGCACTGGCGGCTGCCGCCCGCGAGCACCATGAAGATGCTGTTCGCCGACACGGTGCTGCCGAGGTTCCCCAAGACCATGAAGCACGAGGTCGTCCCGTCCGACCTGGCGGACATCGGGTCCGGCTCCAGCCTCGTCGGCATAAAGGAGGGCGAGACCTACTCCGTCCACGACCTGTGGCTCGGGGTGTTCCTGCGCTCCGGCAACGACGCCGTGCACGTGCTGTCGAAGATGAACCACGGCATCGACAACACGGTCAAGGAGATGAACGAGCACGCCGAGGAGCTCCAGGCCCTCGACACCAACGTGGTGTCGCCCGACGGCTACGACGCCCCGCGCCAGGTGTCGTCGGCGTACGACCTGACGCTGATCGCGCGTTCCGGGCTCCAGAAGAAGGACTTCCGCGAGTACTGCTCGACCGTCACCGCCAAGTTCCCGGGCGCGACGACGAAGAACAAGAAGGGCAAGTCGGTCCGCGAGTCCTTCGAGATCCAGAACACCAACCGGCTGCTGTCCGGCGACAGCGACGTGCCCGTCTACCAGGGCATCGCCGGCGTCAAGAACGGCAACACCACCAACGCCGGCGCGACCTTCACGGGCGTCGCCGAGCGGAACGGCAAGGTGCTGCTCGTCACCGTCATGAACCCGGAGAAGAGCGAGCACAACGAGGTCTACAAGGAGACCGCTCGGCTCTTCGACTGGGGCTTCCAGGCGGCCGGCAAGGTGCAGCCGGTGGGTGAGCTGGTGGCGCCGAGGGGCGCCGCGCAGGCCAGCGCGCAGCCGGGTGCGAACGATGCCGGGGAGGCCGGTGGCGCCGGGGACGCCGAGAAGTCCTCGAAGCCGGCGGTGGGGGCGTCGGCCGCGAGCGGTTCGAGCGGCATGGGTGTCGCGCTCGGGATCGCCGGCGGTCTGGTGGTGCTGCTCGCGGGTGGCGCGTTCCTGATCAACCGCCGGTGGCCGCTGCCCGACCTGGTGCGCCGTCGGGGCCGTTCCTGACTCCCGGCTTCCCGGGCCGGCCCTCGTCCTGCGGCCCGTCGGCCGCGTCGCCGGACTCCTCGGAGTCACCGGACTCCTCGGAGTCGTCGGCGCTTTCGGTCTCCTTGCTCTGCGTCGCCGTCCAGGCGGCGCAGAAGACGACCAGCTTCGCGGTGAAGTTGATCCACAGCAGCAGGGCGACCGGCACGCCGAACGCGCCGTACATGCTCTTCGTGGCGACGCCCTGCATATAGCCGCTGAGCAGCAGCTTCAGCAGTTCGAACCCGACCGCGCCGATCAGTGCGGCCACCATCAGCCGGCGGCGCGGCGGTTCGACCCCGGGCAGCAGGGTCAGGACGTACAGCAGGAGCAGGAAGTCGGCGAGTACGGCGATCAGGAAGGCGGCGATCCGCAGCAGGATCCCGCCCCAGCCGTCCTCGTCGATGCCCATCTGCCGGGTGATCCAGCCGACCATGGCGGAGGCGACGGTGGAGGCGGCGAGCGTGACGAGTACGGCGCCGCCGAAGCCGACCAGGACGCCCGCGTCCTTGGCCTTGCGCAGGACGGGGTTCTCCTCCTCGTCGGGCAGCTCCCACACCGCGCGCAGGCACTCGCGCATGGAGCCGACCCAGCCGATGCCGGTGAACAGCAGGACGGCGCCGGCGATGAGGCCGACGGTGCCGGCGTTCTGGACCAGCGCGTTGATGTCGAGCTGGTCGGAGATGCCGGGCACCTGGTCGGCGAGCTTGTCCTCCAGCTTGGCCTGCTGCTCCTCGCTGAGGGTCGCGGCGGCGATGGCGGCGGCCAGGGTGAGCAGCGGGAACAGCGCGACGAAGCTGGTGAACGTCATCGCGGCGGCCAGCCGTGTCCACTTCACCCGGTCCATGCGCTCGTACGACCGCCACGCGTGCGTGGTCATCAGCCGGGTCACCGTGGACCCGACGACGGGGAGTCTCTTCAGCCAGTCCATGATCCGACTCTGCCCTCCGTGCGGAAGACCAATGTCCGGGTGCCCCAAAACCGCAGCACGGTAGCCAGCGCCATCCCGATTCCGGCCCCGGAGACGGTGTCCGCCCGCTGGGAGGTGAGGCCGAGGCCGTAGTGGCTCACGGCGAGGCAGAGGAGTTGTACGGCGGCTCCGGCGACGTTGACCGCGCAGAAGACGGCGTAGGGGCGCAGGCCCCTGGGGTGGGTGTGGCGGTAGGTGCCGAGGGCGTTGCCGGTGTAGGCGACCGTGCAGCCGGCGACGAAGGAGAGGGCCTTGGCCGTGAGGGGGTCGAGGGCGGCCGGGCCGCGGAGCCAGGTGAACAGGGCGAGGTCGACGGCGTAGGCGAGGAGGCCGACGGCGGCGAAGCCGAGGAGTTCACGTCGGCCGCTCCACGCGCGCGTACCGGCCGCTTCCCGTGCGGTGCGCCACTCGCGCGTGGCTACCAATTGGCCACCGCCAGCCCGTACATCCCCAGCCACACCAGGCCGATGACGGCGAGTGCGCGGTCGTGCAGGACGACGTCCTCGGGTTCGCCCGCGGTGCCGCGGTCGGCGAACACGGCGTACCGCAGGATCGCCAGGGTGAAGGCGACCATGGACAGCTGTCGCCAGGGCAGCACGCCGGTGTGCGGGTCGCCGCCCTCCTCAAGGGCCCACAGGCAGTACCCGAGGACGGCGACCCCGGCCGCCAGCTGCCAGACGAAGCGCAGATAGCCGGTGGTGTACTCGGTGAGCAACGCGCGCGTGGCGCCCGCTCGCCCGGCCATCTGCACGGCCTCGGAGTAGCGCTTGGCCGACACCATGAACAGCGCCCCGAACCCGGTGGTGATCAGGAACCAGCGCGACAGCGGGATGCCGAGCGCGAGCCCGCCGACCATCGCCCGCATCAGGAACCCGGTCGTGACGACGGCGAGGTCGACGACCAGGACGTGCTTGAGACTGACGCAGTACGCCAGTTGCATGCCGATGTACGCCGTGAGCAGGGCCGCGACGGCGGGCGAGGTCAGCCGGGCCGCGGCGACGGGCGCGAGGACGGCGAGGGCGCCTCCGACGGCGTAGGCGACGGGTACCGGGACCTGTCCGGCGGCGACGGGGCGGCGGCGTTTGGTGGGGTGCGCGCGGTCCGCCTCGGCGTCACGGGCGTCGTTGATCAGGTAGACGGCGGCGGCGCAGGCGGTGAAGAGGGCGAAGACGAGGGCGAGTTGGGTCAGGGCGTGGGCCGAGAAGAGCCGGCCGGCGGCGGCCGGGGCGGCGATGACCAGGATGTTCTTGATCCACTGCTTGGGGCGCGAGGTCTTGACGAGACCTTTCAGCAGCGCGCCGGGGCCGCCTTTGCGGGGTGGCGGTGCGGCCCGTCGCGGGGGCGTGCGCTGGGCGTGCAGCGCCACTTCCCTGATGCGCGCGGCACTCGCCAGGGGCGCGGTCTCAGCCATGGGCGCCCCCCTTGTTCATCCAGCGCGTCCCGATCCGGGCGGTGAGTGCGCCGAGCGCCGCGCCCGCCGCCACGTCGGACGGGTAGTGCACGCCGACGACCAGGCGCGACAGGCACATCGCGGCGGCGAGCGGCGGGATCGCGTACCCGCCGAGCGTGCCGAAGGCGACGGCGGCAGCGGCGGCGGAGGCCGCGTGGGAGCTGGGGAAGGAGTGCCGGCCCAGGGTGCGCACCAGGGGTTGGACGTGCGCCGGGCGCGGGCGGCGCACCACCCGCTTCACCCCCATGCTGACGAGGTGCGCACCGGCGGTGAGCGTCGTGCCGCGCAACCAGGCGCCGCGCCGCCCACCGTCCACGGCGGCCCCCGCGAGCCCCGCCGCCAGCCACAGCGTGCCGTGCTCGCCCGCCCGGGAGAGGGCGCGTGCGGCGGAGGCGACACGTGGGTCCGCGCCACGGGCATGGAACGCGGAAAGGATTCGGCAATCCGCACCCCGGAGGCTTCGGTGATCGATGTCGTCGAGGTGGTCCATGTGGACTCACTGTTCACGCCGACACAGCCAGAATTACGGCAATATTGAGCGACATCCCATTAATCACCCATTTCGGGGAGAGCAGGGATGTTTCATAACTGATCGCTCACAAACGGGCGCTACGGTCGCCGACATGCCTGCCGACACCGTCTCCGTCACGGGATGGGGCCGCACCGCCCCCACCGTCGCCCGTCTGATCCGTCCCAGGACGTACGAGGAGGCCGCGGCCGCCGTCCGGGGCTGCGGGGCCCGCGGAGGCATCCCCAGGGGCCTGGGACGGGCGTACGGGGACGCGGCGCAGAACGCCGGCGGCGCGGTGCTCGACATGACCGGCCTGGACCGCATCCACGCGATCGACGCCGACGGCGGCACCGTCTCCTGCGACGCGGGCGTCTCGCTGCACCGGCTGATGCGAGTGCTGCTCCCGCTCGGCTGGTTCGTGCCGGTGACGCCCGGCACCCGCCAGGTGACGGTCGGCGGCGCGATCGGCGCCGACATCCACGGCAAGAACCACCATGTCTCGGGCGCCTTCTCCCGCCATGTCCTGTCCCTGGAACTCCTCACCGCCGACGGCGAGATCCGCACCGTCCGCCGCGGCACGCCCCTCTTCGACGCGACCACCGGCGGCATGGGCCTGACCGGCGTCATCCTCACCGCCACGGTCCAACTCCAGCCGGTGCAGACCTCGCTGATGTCGGTCGACACCGAACGCGCGCGGGACCTCGACGACCTCATGGCCCGCCTCGCCGCCACCGACGACCAGTACCGCTACTCGGTGGCCTGGATCGACCTGCTGGCGCGCGGCGCGGCAAGGGGACGCGCGGTGCTCACCCGCGGCGACCACGCACCCCTTGACGCCCTGCGCGCAGGCACGCGCGCGCGTAGGGACCCGCTCGCCTTCCGCCCCTCCCGCCTGCCGGCCCCGCCCGCCCTCTTGCCGGAAGGCCTGCTGAACCGCCGTACGGTGGCCTGCTTCAACGAGCTCTGGTACCGCAGGGCGCCACGCGCGCGTACCGGCGAACTGCAGAAGCTCACCACCTTCTTCCACCCCCTGGACGGCGTGCCGCACTGGAACCGGATCTACGGCCGGGGCGGCTTCGTGCAGTACCAGTTCGTCGTCGGACACGGCCAGGAGGAGACCCTGCACCGCGTCGTACGGCGTATCTCCGAACACCGCTGCCCGTCCTTCCTGGCCGTGCTCAAACGCTTCGGGGACGCCGACCCCGGCTGGCTCTCCTTCCCCCTGCCCGGCTGGACGCTGGCCCTGGACATCCCCGCCGCCCTGCCCGGCCTCGGCGCACTGCTGGACGCGTTGGACGAGGAGGTCGCCACCGCGGGCGGGCGGGTCTATCTCGCCAAGGACTCCCGGCTGCGGCCCGAGTTGCTCGCCGCGATGTACCCACGCCTGGACGCGTTCCGCTCACTGCGCGCGGAACTGGACCCGCGCGGGGTCTTCGTGTCGGACCTGGCCCGCCGCCTCGCCCTGTAGAACCCCTCAGATCTCTAGGAGCTGTCGTGAAGGACGCCTTCGGCCTCCCCCAGTCCCTGCTCGTCCTCGGCGGTACGTCCGAGATCGCGCTGGCCACCGCCCGCCGTATGATCGCGCGCCGCACCCGCACCGTGTGGCTCGCTGGCCGCCCGTCGCCCGCCCTGGAGCAGTCCGCCGCCGAACTGCGCGCGCTCGGCGCCGACGTCCGCACGGTCGCCTTCGACGCGCTCGACCCCGAGTCCCACGAGGCGGTGCTCGGCAAGGTCTTCGCCGAGGGCGACATCGACTTGGTGCTGCTCGCCTTCGGCATCCTCGGCGACCAGGCGCACGACGAACGAGAGCCGATGAGCGCGGTCAGGGTCGCCCGGACCAACTACACGGGCGCCGTATCGGCGACCCTGGTCAGCGCGAGCGCCCTCCAGACCCAGGGCCACGGCTCGCTCGTCGTCCTCTCCTCTGTCGCCGCCGAACGCGCCCGCCGCGCCAACTTCATCTACGGCTCCAGCAAAGCCGGCCTCGACACCTTCACCCAGGGCCTCGGCGACGCCCTCCACGGCACCGGCGTCCACGTCATGCTCGTACGCCCCGGCTTCGTCCGCACCAAGATGACCGCCGCCCTGGAGGAGCCCCCTCTGGCGACCACCCCGGAAGCGGTCGCGACAGCGATCGAACTGGGCCTGCGACGCCGCTCGGAAACGGTCTGGGTCCCGGGCACACTCAGGGTGGTGATGTCAGCACTGCGACACGCACCAAGGCAACTGTTCCGCCGCCTGCCGATCTAAATTCGGGACCCTTTCCGGAAGAAAGCCTCCCCGGACGAGGAGCCTTCCCTGAAGGGGCCGCGAAGCGCCCCTTCAGGGGCGCGGGGCTGTATCCATCTGCGGCTCCGCCGCGCGGGCGCGACCAACCACAACGCGCTACTCGACCACTGACCCCGGCGACCACCCCCTCAGGGGCGCGGGGAACTGCGCGCCCAGCCCCCACGGCGCCGCGGACAACACACAACCGACCCCGGCACCCACCCAC
>NZ_JAKEIP010000332.1 GCF_021474425.1 Streptomyces muensis
CGCGCCCCTGCTGTGCGCCGGGATCATCGGGCATCGCGCGCTGCGGCGCTCGGCGCTGCCGCCGGGCGGGCGGCTCGGGCTGTACGGCTTCGGGGGCAGCGCTCATCTGTGCGCGCAGGTGGCGCTGGGCGAGGGCGCGACCGTGCACGTCCTCACCCGCGGGGCGGCCGCGCGGCGGCTCGCGCTCGAACTGGGTGCCGCCTCGGCCCGCGACCCGTACGAGATGCCGCCGGAGCCACTGGACAGCGCGATCCTGTTCGCGCCGGCCGGCGAACTGGTCCCGGTGGCCTTGCGGGCCCTGGACCGGGGCGGGACGCTGGCGGTCGCCGGCATCCACCTCACCGACGTCCCCGCGCTGCGCTACGAGAGCGAGCTCTTCTACGAGAAGCAGCTGCGCAGCGTCACCTCCAACACGCGCGCGGACGGCCGGGAGTTCCTGGCGCTCGCCGCCGAACACGGCGTACACGCCACGACGCACACGTATCCGATGTCGCGAGCGGACGAGGCGCTGCGGGATCTCGCGGCGGGACGTTTCGACGGGGCCGCGGTACTGGTCGACGACCTGTCCTGAGGTTCGCGCGCCCCTCGCGCCCGCACGTCGAGGCGAACGCGACCGGCGTGGAAGCACGGGCGCGTGTGCCCTCTGCTTCCAGGGAGGGTTTGCACCACCCAGGAGGCGAAGCCGCCCCCTTCACGCCGTACCGGGCCCACCACCTGCGCTGTTTGGCTTGTCCCTGCGGCGCGTACGGCTCACCCGTGCCACGAGGCAGCCCTCATCACGCGCCCGCAGGTTGCCGTCGTCATCGCCCACCCGTCGTCACCGACCACTTCGCTAGAACGTCTGATCACCCTCCAGGGAGCAATACGTGTCCGTACCCGACAGCGTCACCGGACCCGCAGCCGACGACCCCGCCCCCGCCACCGACGGACAACTCACCAGTCTCAGCACCCAGGCCGCACGCCAGCTCACCACGACCACCAAGTCCGAACCGCAGATGCAGGCCATCTCCTCGCGATGGCTGCTGAAGATGCTGCCGTGGGTGGACGTCAAGGGCGGCACCTACCGCGTCAACCGGCGCCTCCAGCTTCGCGTGGGCCGCGGCCGGGTCCAGTTCGAGCAGAACGGCGCCGACGACGTCAGGGTCATCCCCGAGACACTCACCGAACTCCCGGTGCTGCGCGGCTACTCCGACCTCGACGTCCTGAAGGAGGTCGCGACCCGCTTCCGGGTGCGTGAGGTCCGCGCCGGCCAGGTGATCGTCGAGGCGGGGCAGCCGGTCCACGAGGCCTACCTCGTCGTGCACGGCAGGTTCACCCGCTTCACCGAGGGCAAGTACGGCGAGGAGGAGATCGTCGGGGTCGTCACCGGCGGCGACCAGATCGGCGACGAGGCCATCGGCCAGGCCGACCCGCTGTGGCTGAGCTCGGTGCGGGCCGAGACGGCGGGCGTGCTGCTGGTGCTCCCCTGGACCGTGGTCACGGAGTTCACCGACCGGGTGCCCTCCCTCGCGGCGCACCTCCAGGCGTTCGCCGAACGCCAGAACCTGCCCATGAACCGCAAGGGCGAGGCCGACGTCCCCGTCCAGGCGGGCCATGTCGGCGAGCCGACGATCAACGGCGGCTACGTCGACTACGAACTCGCGCCTCGCGAGTACGAGTTGTCGCTCACCCAGACGGTGCTGCGGGTGCACACCAGGGTCGCCGACCTCTTCAACGACCCGATGAACCAGACCGAGCAACAGCTCCGTCTGATCGTCGAGGAGATCCGCGAACGCCAGGAGTGGGAGCTGGTCAACAACCGGGAGTTCGGCCTGCTGCACAACGCCGACTACGGGCAGCGCATCCCCACCTTCACGGGCCCGCCGACCCCGGACGACATGGACGAGCTGCTCTCCATGCGCCGCAAGACCAAGCTGTTCATCGCCCATCCCAAGGCCATCGCGGCCTTCTTCCGGCAGTGCAACCGGCGCGGCCTGGTGCCGGGCACCGCGAACGTCGACGGGCACGAGATCCCCGCCTGGCGCGGTGTCCCGATCTTCCCGTGCAACAAGATCCCGATCAGTCCGCAGCACACCAGCAGCATCATCGCGCTGCGCACCGGGGAGGGCGACCAGGGCGCCATCGGGCTGTATCAGACGGGCATCCCGGAGGAGTTCCAGCCGGGCCTGAACGTGCGGTTCATGGGCATCGACGCCAACTCGATCATCCGTTACCTCGTCACCGCCTACTACTCGATGGCGATCCTCGTCCCCGACGCGGTCGGGGTCCTGGAGAACGCCCAGATCGGCCGGACCGCCGAGTGACCGCGTGGAGCACCCTATGAGCACGTCCTCCGCCGGCTTCCGGATGCCGGGACCGCCGAACATCGCGAGCACGCTCCGCACCCGGCGGCGCGGCGGGGCCGTCCCCGGCCTGCGGTACCGGCAGGTCGCGCCCGCGGACCCCGGGAAGGCCGCGGAGGTCGACCGCAGGCTGGAGGAGTGGGCCCGGCGCCTCGATCTGTTCCCCGAGGCGTGGCAGGGCGACTTCTCGGGGTTCCAGTTCGGGCGGGCCGTGGTGCTGCAGCATCCGCAGGCGCTGGATCTGGAGCGGCTGACGGTCGCCGGCGAGTTGCTGCTCGCGGAGAACGTCGTCGACTCCTGCTACTGCGAGGAGGACGAGGGCCGTGGCGGGTCGCGCCGGGGCCTCGGGGGTCCGCTGATCCTGGCCCAGTCGGCGCTGGACCCGTTCCACGGGATCCCCGAGCTGGAGGAGGAGTGGCGGCAGGGCGTGCGGGCCGACGGGCCGTTGCGTTCGTACCACTTCGCTCTCCAGGACTACGCGGCCTTCGCCACACCGAGCCAGAGCGACCGTTTCGTCCACGACATCGCCCGGCTGCATCTGGGCTATCTCGCGGAGGCCGCCTGGATGGAGACCGGATATCTCCCGCTGGTCTGGGAGTACCTGGTGATGCGGCAGTTCAACAACTTCCGGCCGTGTCTGTCGATCGTGGACGCCGTGGACGGCTACGAGCTGCCCGAGCCGGTGTACGCCCGCCCCGAGATCCAGCGGGTCACGGCGCTCGCCTGCAACGCCACCACGATCGTCAACGACCTCTACTCCTTCACCAAGGAACTCGCGAGCGACCCCGACCATCTGAACCTGCCCCAGGTCATCGCCCGCAACGAGCACTGCGGTCTCAAGGCGGCCTATCTGAAGGCCGTCGAGATCCACAACCGGATCATGGAGGCGTTCGAGGAGGAGTCGGCCGTGCTGTCGGCCACCTCGCCGCTCGTCGAGCGCTATGTCCGCAGCCTGTCCGACTGGGTGGCCGGCAACCACGAGTGGCACGCCACCAACAGCCACCGCTATCACCTGCCCGACTACTGGTAAAGCGCGATCGAATGACACAGCGTCATAAGCACCAGCACGAGGAGTCACCGTTGACCATCGCCCCCGAAGCCGGCACCAAGGCAGCCCAGGTGCCGACCCAGTCGACGTACCAGACCCGTGTCGCGGACTACTGGAACGCCGAGGAGAACCCGGTCAACCTCGAACTCGGAAAGCTCGACGACCTCTACCACCATCACTACGGCATCGGCGCCGCCGACCGCACCGTGCTCGACGAACCCGACCCCGAGCTGCGGCGGGAACGCATCACCACCGAACTGCACCGGCTGGAGCACGCCCAGGCCGAGCTCCTCGCCGAACGGCTCGGCCCCCTCTCCCCCGCCGACCGCGTCTTCGACGCCGGCTGCGGGCGCGGCGGCGGCAGTGTCACGGCGCATCTGCGGTACGGCTGCCACGCCGACGGTGTGACCATCTCGGAGAAGCAGGCCGAGTTCGCCAACGCGCAGGCCCGCAAGCGGGGCATCGACGGCCGGGTGCGCTACCACCACCGCAACATGCTGGACACCGGGCTGACGTCCGGGGCGTACGCGGCGTCCTGGAACAACGAGTCGACGATGTACGTCGAGCTCGACCTGCTGTTCGCCGAGCACGCCCGGCTGCTGCGCCGCGGCGGCCGCTATGTGACGATCACCGGCTGCTACAACGACACCTATGGGCGGGCCTCCCGCGAGGTGTCCCTCATCAACGCGCACTACATCTGCGACATCCACCCGCGCTCGGAGTACTTCCGCGCCATGGCCCGCAACCGGCTCGTCCCGGTCCATGTGGAGGATCTTACCGAAGCGACCATCCCCTACTGGGAGTTGCGCAGCGAGGCCGAGCATCTGGTGACGGGCATCGAGGAGACGTTCCTGAACGCGTACCGCAACGGCAGCTTCCAGTATCTGCTGATCGCGGCGGACCGCGTCTGAGCGATCCGCCCGCGTACGACCGTCGAGCCCGCGTCGGCCATGGTGTTCCGTGGCCGACGCGGGTCTTCCGCGTGGGGCCGGGCTGTGCTTGCCTGGGGAGCCGTTTTCGGTGCCCGGGACGGGAGTTGCCGTATGCGGAAGCCGTGGATCGTGGGAGTGGGCGTGCTGCTGGCCGCCCTGCTGCTCGGCGCGTGCGGGGACCCGGCGTCCGGGCCGGAGTCCGCGCCGCCCCCGGACCTGCCACGGGCATCGGTCACGACGCAGCAGCGGGCGTCCGCCTCACCGAGCACGGGCGCGAGCACAGCTGCGAAGGCGCCCACCGTGCTGTACCTGGGCGACTCGCTCGCCATGGAGGCGCAGCAGGTCCTCGGGCAGGAGCTGCGCCGGGGCCTGCGGGCGACGTACACCAGCGCCCCGTACTCGGGAACCACCCTGTGCGACTACCTGGAGGGCACGGGCGAGCGGTCCCTCGTGCCGGTCGCGGACAAGGCGGCCACGCTGGTGCGCCGGCTGCGGCCGGACTTCGTGGTGCTGCAGTTCTGGGGCAACGCGTGGGGCTATACGCCGTGCATGGACGGGATCACCTACGACGCCTCGCCCGAGAAGTACTTCGCGCGGTACGCGGCCGACATGGAGCGGCTGGCCGACCAGATCGCCGGGGCCGGTGACGCGCGTATCGTCTGGGTGCTCCAGGGCCCGGACCCGATCACTCCCGACCGGGTCCGGCGCGTCAACGCCCTCTACGAGCAGCGGGCCACCGCCTCGGGCGGTCTGGTCGCGGACGCGGGCAGGGCGGTGAGTGCGGCCGGGGCGCGCTACAGCTGGGTGCGGTACCTGCCGTGCACGGCGTACGAACGCGCCCACGACGGGTACTGCACCCAGCCGGGACGCGACCGTACGGCCCTGCACCGCGACGACGACTACCTGCACTTCTGTCTGGCGCCCACGACCTCGACGCCGAAGCCGTGCCCGGTCCGCTCGCCCGGGATCCTGCGGATCGCCCAGGAGATCACCCGGGTGATCCGCGAGAACCCGTAGCCGGGCGGAGCGGAGCTCACTCGCCGGCGTAGGCCTTCTCCAGGGCGGCGATGTCGAACTTGTGCATCGCCATGAACGCCTTGGTCACGCGGGCCGCCTTCTCCGGGTCCGGGTCGGTGACCATGGCGTCGAGCCGGTCCGGGACGACCTGCCAGGACACGCCGAACCGGTCCTTGAGCCAGCCGCACGGTCCGGGCTCGCCGCCGTTCTCGGTGAGCTTGGCCCAGTAGTAGTCGATCTCCTCCTGGTTCTCGCAGAAGATCATGAAGGAGGTCGCCTCGGTGAACTTGAACTGGGAGCCGCCGTTGAGGCCGAGGAACCTGTGGCCGTTGGCCGTGAACTCGACCGTCATCACACTGCCGGCGGGCTGCATCGCGCCCTCGGGGTAGCGCGCGACCTTGCCGACGCTGGAGTTCTTGAAGATCGAGACGTAGAAATGGGCGGCCTCCTCGGCCTGGCCGTCGAACCAGAGACACGTGGTGAAACCGTCGGATGCCATGAGTACCTCCTGGGCGAGCGGAACGCTGTCCCTCTTTCGACCGGTCCTCGACCCGGAACTCATCGCTCTGCCCGTGGCGAATCTGCCAGGGGCAGAGAATCAGCCTTCCGGCCTCGTCCGCGGTCAAGAGTGGAGTCGACGGCATCCACGCCACGACGAGGAGAACCGATGACACCACTCACCGCGCTCGCTCCGCGGGCTCAGGAGGGCGACACCCCGCCCACCCGCTTCGACGACCAGCTGGCGTCCCAGCTGCTGGCCCAGCGCATCGTCCTGCTCGGCACCCAGGTCGACGAGGTCTCGGCGAACCGGGTCTGCGCCCAGCTGCTGATCCTGTCCGCGGAGGACCCGCGCACCGACATCGCCCTGTACATCAACAGCCCCGGCGGCTCGGTGCACGCCGGGCTCGCCATCTACGACACGATGCGGCTGATCCCGAACGACGTCTCGACGCTCGCCATGGGCTTCGCGGCCAGCATGGGCCAGTTCCTGCTGAGCGTGGGCGCCGAGGGCAAGCGGTACGCGCTGCCGAACGCGCGGATCATGATGCACCAGCCGTCCGCGGGGATCGGCGGCACCACGGCGGACATCGAGATCCAGGCGGACAATCTGGACTTCACGAAGCGGACCATCGAGCGGATCACCGCGGAGCACACCGGCCAGAGTCCGGAGACCATCTCCCGCGACGGGGACCGCGACCGCTGGTTCACGGCCGAGGAGGCCAGGGAGTACGGCATGGTGGACCGGGTGGTGGAGTCCCTCGCGGATGTCCGCCCGGCTTCCTCCCGACGACGGATGGGGCTGTGACATGGGGACCTACACGATTCCGAACGTCGTCGAGCGCACCCCGCAGGGCGAGCGGTCCTACGACGTGTTCAGCCGGCTGCTGTCGGAGCGGATCATCTTCCTCGGCACGGAGATCGACGACGGCGTCGCCAACGTCGTCATCGCGCAGCTGCTCCATCTGGAGTCGGCGTCGCCCGAGAGCGAGGTCGCGATCTACATCAACTCCCCCGGCGGCTCGTTCACTTCGCTCATGGCGATCTACGACACCATGACGTACGTGCAGGCGCCGATCTCCACGTTCTGTGTGGGCCAGGCGGCCTCCACCGCGGCCGTGCTGCTGGCCGGAGGGGATCCGGGGCGGCGGTTCGTGCTGGAGCACGCGCGCGTGCTGCTCGGTCAGCCGGCCAGCGGCGGGCGCCAGGGCACGGTCTCCGATCTCGCCCTCCAGGCCAAGGAGATGGTCCGGATCCGCGCCCAGGTCGAGGAGGTGCTGGCCCGGCACACGCACCACGACATCGCGACGCTGCGCGCGGACATGGACCGCGACAAGGTGTTCACCGCTCAGGAGGCGGTGGCGTACGGGCTGGCCGACGAGGTGGTGAGCCGGCGCCTGGTGCGGGTCTGAGGCGCCGGCGCGTCGCCTCAGGCCGCCAGGCACATCCCGTCGTACGACGAACCGGTCCTGGCCCGGCCGGTGCGGCTGCCGGCCGGCACCTGCCGGCTGGTGAGCCGGACCAACTCGCCCTGCGCCAGCGACAGCAGGTCGCCCAGGCCGAGGCCGAGGGCGTGGGCGGCGGCCGCGAGGACCTCCGAGGAGGCCTCCTTGCGGCCGCGCTCGACCTCCGAGAGGTACGGCATGGAGATGCGGGCGGCGTCGGCCACGTCCTTGAGGGTGCGCTCCTGGGCGAGCCGTTCGCGGCGCAGGACGTCGCCGACGAGGTCGCGCCACAGTGGCTCCTTGGCCGCCGGGGGGCGCCCCTGCGGTGAGGCGGCGGCAGGCGTGGGC
>NZ_JAKEIP010000333.1 GCF_021474425.1 Streptomyces muensis
GCCCCCCAGTCCGCCTCGCCCGCCCCGGAGTGCGCCCGTGCCGACCTTCGCCAACCCCGTTCTCCCCGGCAGTCATCCGGACCCGTCGATCTGCCGGGCAGGAGAGGACTTCTACCTGGTCACGTCGTCGTTCGCGTACTACCCCGGGCTCCCTGTCTTCCACAGCCGCGACCTGGTGAACTGGCGGCCGCTGGGGCATGTGGTGGACCGGCCGTCCCAGGTGTCGTTGAGCGGTCTTGACATCTCGGACGGCCTCTGGGCCGCCACCATCCGCCATCACGAGGGCACCTTCTACGTCGCCGTGACCCTGGCGAGCGACCGCCGGGGCAGCACCACGTACCTGTTCACGGCCTCGGACCCGGCCGGCCCCTGGTCGGACCCGACCGTCCTGGACGCGGAGGGCATCGACCCGTCGCTCTTCTTCGACGACGACGGCCGCTGCTGGTTCACCGCCTGCCGCGACGCCGCCGAGCCGGAGGTGACGGGCCCCGGCGAGCTGTGGATGCGCGAACTCGACCTGGAAACACGGGCGTTGACGGGTGCGACGCACGTCCTCTGGTACGGCGCGATGCGCGGTGCCTGGGTGGAGGCGCCGCACGTGTACAAGCGCGACGGCGTGTACCACCTGATCGCCGCCGAGGGCGGCACCGAACACCATCACGCCGTCACCGCGGCCCGCTCCGACACGGTCACCGGCCCCTACGTCACGGATCCCAGGAGCCCACTGCTCACCCACCGCCACCGTGGCGTGGCGGAACCGATCCACAACGTCGGGCACGTCGACCTGGTCGACACCCCCGCCGGGGAGACCTGGGCCGTGGCACTGGGCGTACGGCCGGTCGAGGGCACCCACACCCTGGGTCGCGAGGTGTTCCTCGTGCCGGTGGAGTGGACCGACCGGGGCCCGGTCTTCGCACCGGACACCGGTCGAGTACGGCTGTCGGAGCGGCTGCCGGCGGGAACCACCCCACCGGCCACGGTCCCCCACCCGGCCGGACCGGTCCGGGACGACTTCACCGGCTCCGCGCTCGGCCCGGAGTGGAACAGCCTGCGCGGACCGGTCGACCACCTCGTCTCGCCGCGCCCCGGCGAGGGAGGCCTGAGCATCCGGCTGTCCCCCGAGCCCCTGCACTCGACAGGCACCCCCGCGTTCGTGGGGCGCCGCCAGCAGCACCTCCGTATGCGCGCACGCACCCGTATCCGCTTCACCGCCGCCTCACCGGCGTACGAAGCGGGTCTGGCCGTGGTCCAGGACAACCACCACGCCACCCTCGCCCTGACCACCGACGCTTCCGGCACCCCGCTCGTCGTCCTCACGGCCCGTCGGGCGGGCTCCGGGACCCGCCTCGCGGCGACGCCCGTGACGCACGACGACCTCGTCCTCGCGGTCGACAGCGACGAGTCCGGCTACACCTTCCACGTCGAGGACGGCACCGGGACGACGACCCTCGGCAGCATCGACCGGCCCTTCTTCAGCACGGAAGTGGCGGGCGGGTTCGTCGGTGTCCATCTCGGCCTGTACGGCATCGGCGACACCGGGGCGGGCGAGGCGTACGTGCCCTGGTTCGAGTACGGCCCCGCCTGCTGACCTTCCTGCGCCTTGGAATCGGCGCCGCGCCTCAGGAATCCACGCGGGGCGCGGCGGTGCTGTGCCGGACGACGAGTTCCGGTGCGATCTTCTGGCGTTGCGCGGCGTCTCCGCCCAGCATCCGTACCAGCAGCTCGATGGCGCTGCCGCCCAGGTGGGCGAAGTCCTGGCGGACGGTGGTCAGGGCGGGCACGAGGTAGCCGGCGCCCTTCATGTCGTCGAACCCGACGAGTGACACGTCCTGCGGCACCTTCACGCCTCGCTCCGCGAAGGCGGCCAGTACGCCCATCGCCATCTGGTCGTTGCCCGCGAAGACGGCGGTCGGCAGTCCGGTGCGGGCCGTGCAGAGCTGGTGGGCGAGGCGGAACCCGCTCTCCGCGCTGAAGTCCCCTTCGAGCATGGTGCCCCGCGCTCCGGCGCCGGCGAGTTCGGCCTGCCAGCCGTCGACGCGGGCCCGGGCGTCGAAGGTGCGCAGGGCGCCGGTCAGATGGGCGATGTGCCGGTGTCCGAGGTCGAGGAGGTGCCGGACCGCGAGCCGGGCGCCGAGTTCCTGGTCGACCTCGACGAAGCTCAGCCCGGGGTTGGGCACGCTGCCGGACATCACCACGGCCACCGGCACTTCGAGGACGAGGCCGGACAGCGCCTCCACGGCGAGCGGATTGTCGGCGACGACCGCGATGGCCTCGACCGACTGGTCGGTGAGCCGTTGCAGTGTCTCCACGAGGTCACCGGTGGTGCTCTCGCCCTGCCGGCTCGCCAGACTCACCCAGTAGCCGGCCTGCTTGGCGGCCGTCTCCACGCCCAGAAGGATGCGGGGCAGCTCGAACAGCTCCGACCCGACGATCACCACACCGATCGTCGAGGAGCGACGGCTCTTGAGGGCCCTGGCCACGCTGTTGCGGCGGTAGCCGAGCTTCTGGATCGCGGCCTCGACCCGGGCCCGGGTCTCCGGCCGCACCGACGGATGGCCGTTGACCACCCTGGAGACGGTGATGTGCGAGACGCCGGCCTCCCGCGCCACGTCCATCATCCCCGGTGGCCGGTTCATCTCACTCGTCCCTCTGCCCTCGACCCCAGCACACGGCCCTGCGTCCAAGGCCGATACTGCCACAGGCCCCGGTGCCGCATCCCCGTACGGCATCCCAGGCGGTGTGCGGCCTCTCCCCGGGCACGACGGCCCCGGCCGGGACCGGTCCCGGCCCACCAGTGGTCCGATACGTCGAGGTCAGTGGTGCCCGCCCGGTCAGCGGCGGGTCGGCTCACAGGGCACGGCACGTGACGAGCGGAGAACGGGGAGTCGGATGAGAAGGCCGGTACGTGAAGGTGCCATCGCTCTGGCGGCGGTGGCTCTGCTCGCCTCCTGCAGCGCGGGTCCGAAGGGGGACGGCGACGGTTCGGAGTCCAGCGCGTCGGCGAGGCCCAGCCGGAAAGCCCTCGACCTCAGCGGCGACCCACGGGCCGCGGCGCCCCTGGCGTTCGACAGCAAGGCGGCCCATGTCCTGCCGACCGGTCCCAAGGGCAATCCGACCATCGCCTTGTACGGGCGTGCGGCCTGGCTCTCGCACTCGTCCGGCGTGACGGTGTACGACCTCACCACGGGCAGGGCCGTCAGCACCGTCACGACCCGGAACACGCCCATGTACGACCTGCCGGCGCCCGGTGAGATGAGCAAGAAGCAGGCCGAGCTGGTACGCGACCGCGTGTCGTTCCCGGTGCCGGTGCGGATCGGCGGTGTGCCGGCCATGGTCACCGTCGTGCCGGTCCGGCTGGCCGCGAAGGGCACCGGCAAGGCCCAGGCCGGGTTCGAGGTGATCGCGGCGCGGGCGGACGACGGCAAGCCGATCTGGCGGCTTCCCGTGGACATCTACGGTGACCCGGTCGGCAAGCTCGGCGCGCTCCAGGTGTCGACCGGGGACGGCGTGGCCACCGTCACCTGGACCGATGACGGCTATCCGACCGGCACCTTCGCCATCTCCCTGGACGAGCCCCGCCTGCTGTGGCAGCGCGCCGGTTTCTGGAAGGTCGGCGGATCCGGCGACGCAGTGCTGGGTTTCCGCGAGGAGCCCGACGAGGACTACTCGTTGGCCGGTGTCGGAGCGACCGACGGCCGTGACCTCTGGGTCAAGGAGGTGCCGGCCGGTGCCCTCTGGGCCATCAGGTCGAACGGCGCGCCCTTGGCCAAGCTCGACGACGACAGCGAGCAGTCGCGGCTCATCGAGATCGCGACCGGTGACTTCGCGCTGTCGAAGCGCGGCGGCCTGACCAAGGGCATGGACTGCGAGCACGACGACGAGGGCACCGTTCAGCTGTGCGCCTCGAAGAAGGACGGGGCGGTCGCGGTGGACGACGCCGGCAAGGTGCTGTGGCGCCGGGCGGCGGGTGCGGGTCCGGGCGACTGGAACGGCACCGTGGAAGCCGAGTTCAAGGATCTGTTCTACGTCAAGGGCAAGGAGGGGGCTTTCGTCGTCGACGGGCGCACCGGACGAACGGTCAGCGCCGACGCGGGCGTTGTCCCCGACCGCGTCAGCGCGTACGCCGCACTCGTCTACACCGACACCGGCACCGAGGTCCACCTGGCCGAGCGCTGAACCAAGCCGTCGGTCACGGCATGGTCCGCAGGGGCGGATGCCGGGTGGTGATCCCTGGCGGCTGGAGCAGCGGCGGAGGTTCGGGGCCGGGATCCTCGATGACGACCACGCCGGCGGCCACGGGGTCGAACCCGGCCGGCCAGCGGGTGTGCTCGCTGGCCAGCGCGCCGGTCAGCCGTGCCTGGAGCAGATCGGCCGCGCTCAGGTCGGTGCCCCGCAGGTCGGCCAGTCGCAGGTCGGCACGGTGGAAGACGGCACCGCCCGCGTCGGCCTTGCGCACATTCGCCTCGCGCAGGTCGGCCTCGGTGAAGTCGGCGTCGCGCAGGTCGGTCTCCGCCAGCCGCGCGCCCCGCAGATCGGCCAGCACACAGCGGGCCCGGCGCAGGATCGCCGTCGTGAGGTCGGCGTGCCGCAGGTTGGCCGAGACGAGGGACGACTGCCGCAGGTTGGCGTGGTACAGGCCGGCTCCTTCCATGCAGGACCGGTCGAGATTGACCTCGTGCAGCCACAGCCCGTCGCAGTCGGCCCGGCGCAGGTCCGTGCCGCCGAGGTTGACCCAGGAATTCTCACGGGGCTGCAGCAGCAACACACCGAGCCCGGTCAGCGCGACCTGGGCGTCGGCGGCCCGGACCTCCAGCGGCACGACGTCGTTGATGGACAGGTCCGCCGCCGGAGCGTCGGGGCGGTCGGGCGGCCAGGGCAGGTGCGTGCGCAGGTAGGCCGCCTGGATGGAGACGACGGCCTCACGGTCGCGGGCGGAGTGCTCCGCGATGCGCCACAGCGCGTGGAGCCCGCCGATGCGTGTCTCCAGCTTGTCGCTGCCCAGTTGATCGACGGCCGTGCTGAAACGGTCGGTGACATGGCCCTCCTGCGTGGCGCGCAACGTGTCCTGGCTGACCCGCAGTTGACGCCAGGTGGCGTACGCACCGAACAGCACGACCATGCCGCCCACGGCCTGGAGAAGGGCCGTACGGACGTCGGCGACGGCTTTCAGCCGGTCCTGGGCGGCCACGCTCGCCCCACCGAGATCATGGTCGACCACCACACCGGGCACGAAGACCAGCGTCGCCCCCAGAACGGCCAGTCCCAGTGTTCCGGCCAGCGCGACCGCGAGCGCGCGACGCCCGGCCGCCCGCTCACCCCGTGGCCCGCTCCCGTGGTCCGACTCCCCCGTGTCCATGGGCATGGGAGCCTAGGCGCCGCTCGAAAGACGATCAAGGTCGATCGGCAGGAACGGCGCCCATCCCTAGGTGATTTGCTGAAACGGCAACGAGGCTCGGTACCGCGGCGGTCTCCGCAGCAGGATCGGCAGCGAGCCACGAACCCGGCGGACCTGTCGGCGGTCGCGGCTCACGCAGGCCGACCGGATTCGGAGGACCCATGTCACCGCACACCACGGACGTCACACACCGCCTGGTCTCCACCTCGGCGGGCCGGATCCACCTGGTGGAACAGGGAACCGGGCCGCTGGTGCTGCTCGTGCACGGTTTCCCCGAGTCCTGGTACTCCTGGCGGCACCAGTTGCCGGCTCTGGCGGCGGCCGGCCATCGCGCTGTCGCCGTCGACGTCCGTGGCTACGGCCGCTCCTCACGGCCCGACGACCCGGCCGCGTACCGGATGACCGAGCTGGTGCGGGACAACGCCGAGGTGGTGCGTGCCCTCGGCGAGGAGTCCGCGGTGATCGTCGGCCACGACTGGGGCGCGACGATCGCCGCCAATTCCGCGCTGCTCAGGCCGGACGTCTTCCGCGCGGTGGGGCTTCTCAGTGTCCCGTACACCCCACGCGGCGGGCCGCGACCCAGCGAGGTCTTCGCACGGCTCGGCGGGGACGAGGAGTTCTACGTCTCCTACTTCCAGCGGCCGGGCCGCGCCGAGGCCGAGATCGAGCCCGACGTACGCGGCTGGCTCGCGGGCTTCTACGCGGCCTTGTCCGGGGACACCATGCCCGGACCGAAGGCTCCCGATCCGCACTTCGTCGGCCGGGGCAAGGCGATGCGGGACCGGTTCCCCGAGGGCCGGCTCCCCGCCTGGCTGGGCGAGCGCGAACTGGACGTCTACGCCGGGGAGTTCGAGCGCACGGGTCTGACCGGGGCGCTGAACCGGTACCGGAACATGGACCGCGACTGGGAGGACCTGGCCGCCCTGGACGGCGCCCCCGTCGTCCAGCCGTCGCTGTTCGTCGGGGGCCGGCTGGACGCCTCCACCACATGGCTCGCCGACGCGATCGACGCCTTCCCCGTCACGCTGCCCGGGCTGGTCTCCTCCCACCTCCTCGACGACTGCGGCCACTGGATCCAGCAGGAACGCCCTGCCGAGGTGAACCGGATCCTCCTCGACTGGCTTGCGGCCCTGCCCGGTTGAAGCGAGGGCTCGCCGGGCCGGCCCAGGCTCACCCGACCTGAAAGGTGATCCGCAACGGCGGCAGGCCCTGCCGCCCGGTGGTGCGCAGGACCGCCTCGCCCGGTTGCGCGGCGCGGATGTCCCAGGCGCGGAAGCCCGGATCGGTCTCGTAGTCGACGGGTACGAGGACGATCGCCGTGCCGTCGACAGTGGGCGCGGCCTCCCGCCAACGGCCGGAGAGGCGCAGCTGAGTGGTGTCGCCCAGGGCGAGGGTGACGGTGCGGCCGGTGTCGTCCTGGGTGAGGACGGCTGGAGCGGACGGCGCGGAGGGATCAGGGGTGGCGGTTGTCGCCGTGGTTTCGGGCGTGTGGGTGTGGGTGTGGGTGGGCGAAGTAGTAGCGGGTGGTGGGGAGTTGTCGGTGCAGGCGGCGGCCGCCGCCACCCCGAGGAGCAGGGTGGCGGCGGCGCGCCGCAGGACTGTCATCCGTGTCATACGAGTGGGATGTTGATACAGGTGAGGATGGCCGCCTGGGCCTTGAGCTGCTGTGTCGTGGCGTTGGGGTCGAGGCGTACCTTCTCGGCGTTCTGGACGGCCTCCAGGAAGGGTCTGTCAGGCTTCAGGTCGCTGTCGGTGTCGACGAGTTGGTTCGGCTCGAAGGCGCCGTTGGCGAAGTTCAGCCAGGCGGCGAGCAGTTGGCGGTCCAGCGAACGCTTGGGGTCCAGGAGCAGGTTGAGGAAGAGGACGTCGGCGGCCTTCTCCTGCGTGGACACGTCGACCTTCTCGGAGAACACCGCGCTCGCGTGCTGGACGATCTTCAGATAGCAGTCCAGCGTCTTCTTGCCGAGCCCGGTGAGGTCGCCGGTCAGGTACTTGACGTACCAGACGTCGGCGAGCAGCGACAGCGGGGCGTTGCCCTGGACGATGACGGGCATCGCGTCGGTCCCCGTACCGCCGTCGTCGTCGCGTGCCGTGAAGGTCAGGTCGTACAGGCAGGGCTTGGCGTACGTGTGGGCCTGTGCGTCCGTCAGGTCGCGGGGCTGGACGCTGGGGCTGCTGG
>NZ_JAKEIP010000334.1 GCF_021474425.1 Streptomyces muensis
GAGGAGCGGGCGGGGACGCGACGGCGGCCGGGGCGTCCTGCGGCTCCTCGTCCGGCCCGTGCCGGGCGGCCGAGCCTGCGTCGTGCGCGTCTGCCATTCCGCTTCGTTCCCCGATTCCGGTTCCGGTCCGTCTGCCCTCAGCTCTCGCACGGGAACGGTACTCAGGCCCACCCGCCGGGCACAGCCCCTTCCGGGCCCACGTTGCCCACACCTTACGGGGGTCCCACGGCCCCGTACGCGGAGCATTCCCTTCTTCTAGAACCTGTTCTATCTTGACGCTCCGTCAGATCGACACTTTCAGATCGATTCAGATCGATACCGTCAGATCGCCGTGCGTGTGGAAGGGCAGGGACCGTGGACTTCACCTTCACCGAGGAGCAGCAGGCGGCGGCCGAGGCGGCGCGCGGGGTGTTCGCCGGGGTCGCGCCGGACGCGGTGCCCTCCCCCGCGCTCACGCCGGGTGCCGTCGCCGACGACTTCGACCGTCCGCTGTGGGGCCGGCTCGCGGACGCGGACCTGCTGAGTCTGCTGCTCGCGCAGGAGTACGGCGGGGCCGGCCTCGACGCCGTCGCGCTGTGCCTGGTGCTGCGCGAGTCGGCGAAGGTGCTGGCCCGGGTGCCGCTGCTGGAGAACAGCGCGGCACTGGCCGCCGTCCAGGCGTACGGCAGCCCCGAACTGAAGTCCGAGCTGCTCGCGCGGGCGGGGCGCGGCGAGGTCGTGCTGACGGTCGCCGCGCACGGCCGCACCGGGCACGACCCGGCCGAGCTCGCGGTGACCGCCCGGCAGGACGGTGCCCGGTGGGTGCTGGACGGCGTGCAGACCGCCGTGGCCTGGGCGTACGACGCCGATCTCGTCGTCGTCCCGGCCCGTACGGCCGCCGACCGGACCGTCCTCGCGCTGGTGCCGCGCGGCGCGGAGGGGGTTTCGCTCGGCGAGCAGTTCTCGACCAGCGGGGAGCGGCTCGGGGAGCTGCGGCTGGACTCGGTGTCGCTCGCGGCGCGGGACGTCGTCGACGCCGAGGGCGCCTGGGAGTGGCTGCGGGAGCTGCTGGCCACGGGGACGTGTGCGCTGGCGCTCGGGCTGGGGGAGCGGGTGCTGGGGATGACCTCGGAGTACGCGAGCAAGCGGGAGCAGTTCGGGCATCCGATCGCCACGTTCCAGGCGGTCGCCGTGCAGTCCGCCGACCGGTTCGTCGACCTGCGCGCGATGGAGGCCACGCTGTGGCAGGCCGCCTGGCGGATCGCCTCGGGGGCGCCGGGTGCGCTGCCCGCCGCCGCGGACGTGGCCGTGGCCAAGATCTGGGCCTCGGAGGGCGTACGGCGGGTCGTGCAGACGGCACAGCATCTGCACGGCGGCTTCGGCGCCGACGTCGACTATCCGCTGCACCGGTACCACGCCTGGGCCAAGCACCTGGAACTGGCGCTCGGCCCGGCCGCGGCGCACGAGGAGGCGCTGGGGGAGCTGCTGGCGGCGCATCCGCTGGCATGACCGGCGGACACGGGGGTCCGTCCCTACGGCACGTGTCCCGTCCTGCCTACAGCACGTGGCTCTTCCCTACAGCACGTACCCGGACTGTCCCTCGTCGTTCACCACGGGGCGGCCCACCGCCGCCCACACCTGCATGCCGCCGTCGACGTTCACGGCGTCGACGCCCTGCTGGACGAGGTACATCGCGACCTGCGCCGAGCGGGCGCCGGAGCGGCAGATGACGTGGACGCGGGCGTCCTGCGGGGCGGCCTCGGTCAGCTCGCCGTAGCGGGCCACGAACTCGCTGATCGGGATGTGCAGGGCGCCTTCGGCGTGGCCGGCCTGCCACTCGTCGTCCTCGCGGACGTCCAGGAGGAAGTCGTCGTCCTTGAGGTCGGTGACCTCGACGGTGGGTACGGCGGATCCGAAGTTCATGGCTCCGACGCTACCTGAACGCTGCGCTGGCTTGGCGGGGCTCCTAGGGGGAGGGGGGTGTGGGCCGGCTGGAGGGTGCGGGCTTCGTCGTGGTTGATCGCGCAGTTCCCCGCGCCCCTGGGGCGTTTCCGTGCCCCCTGGCCGAATAGTGCCGGCAGCTCAGTTGCCCAGCAGTGCTGCCAGTTCTGCTTCCCGTTCCGATACCTGGGCAAGGAGTTGTTCGGCGATCTCGTCCAGGAGGCGGTCGGGGTCGTCCGGGGCCAGGCGGAGCATGGCGCCGATGGCGCCCTCCTCCAGTTCCTTGGCGACCAGGGTGAGCAGTTCCTTGCGCTGGGCGAGCCATTCGAGGCGAGCGTAGAGCTCCTCGGCGGGGGTGGGGCCCTGCTCCTTGGGCACCGGTCCGGCGGCCCACTCCTCGGCGAGCTCGCGCAGGAGCGCCTCGTCGCCGCGGGAGTAGGCGGCGTTGACCCGGGTGATGAACTCCTCGCGCCGGGAACGCTCGGCCGCCTCCTGGGCGAGGTCGGGGTGGGCCTTGCGGGCCAGCTCGCGGTAGAGCTTGCGGGCCTCGTCGCTGGGGCGCACCCGCTGCGGCGGCCGTACCGGCTGCTCGGTGAGCATCGCCGCGGCCTCCGGGGACAGTCCCTCGCTGTCCATCCAGCCGTGGAAAAGCTCCTCGACGCCGGGCATGGGCAGCACCCGGGCGCGGGCCTCGTCGGCCTTGCGGATGTCCTCGGGGTCGCCGGTGCGGGCGGCCGTGGCCTCGGCGATCCGGGCGTCCAGCTCGTCCAGGCGGGCGTACATCGGGCCGAGCTTCTGGTGGTGCAGCCGGGAGAAGTTCTCCACCTCGACACGGAAGGTCTCCACGGCGATCTCGTACTCGATCAACGCCTGCTCGGCGGCCCGTACGGCCCGCTCCAGCCGCTCCTCGGGCCGCTCGGCCCCGTCCTCGGCCGTCACCTGCGCCTCACCACCCTGATCGGCTTCACCGACGGGCACCTCGGCACCGCCGCGCGTCCCCGCACCAGCGGGCTCGGCCTGGGACTGCTCAGCTTCGGGCGTCGTCACCCGACCAGCGTAGGCCACGTCGTGACTGCGTCAGCTGAGCTGGACCTGGGTACCGCTGCCCGGGCAGCACCGGCGTTGTCGTGGGCCTGCTGGGGCTGCCGCCCCAGACCCCGCTGTCGGCCCTTCGGGCCTCGTCCTCAAACTCCCCCAGAGGGGGTGCCCCCAGACGGGCTGAAAGACCCGAGTCACACCCCGGCCTCCGCCGCGATCCGCCCCGCCCGCACCGCCCCCACCAGCGCGCTGTGGTCCGCCTCCGTGCGGTCGGCGTAGGTGACGGCGAACGTGGCGATGGCCTCGTCCAGTTCGTCGTTCTTGCCGCAGTAGCCGGAGACCAGGCGGGGGTCGGCGCTGTGGGAGTGGGCGCGGGCCAGGAGGGCGCCGGTCATGCGGGCGTAGTCGTCTATCTGGTCGGCGGCCAGGGCTGCCGGGTCGACGCTGCCCTTGCGGTTGCGGAACTGGCGGACCTGGAAGGGGCGGCCGTCGACCGTCGTCCAGCCCAGCAGGACGTCGCTGACCACCTGCATGCGCTTCTGGCCGAGGACCACGCGCCGGCCCTCGTGCTCCGCCTCCGGGGCCTCGAAGCCGGCCGTCACCAGGTGTGGGAGCAGGGCCGACGGGCGGGCCTCCTTCACCTGGAGGACCAGCGACTCGCCCCGGTGGTCCAGGAGCAGGACGACGTACGAGCGGGTGCCCACGCTGCCCGTGCCCACCACGCGGAAGGCGACGTCGTGCACCGCGTGCCGGGCGAGGAGGGGGTGGCGGTCCTCGGAGAGCGTGGTGACGTAGTCCTCCAGCGACGCGGCCACCGCGGCCGCCTCCGCGTCCGGGACCCGGCGCAGTACGGGCGGGGCGTCGACGAACCGGCGGCCGCCGTCCTCGGTCGGCTCCGTCGACTTCGCCGCGAAGCGACCGCTGGTGTTGGCCCGCGCCTTCTCCGCGACCCGCTCCAGCGTGCCGAGCAGATCATGGGCGTCGGTGTGGGAGACGAGCTCCTCGTCCGCGATGGCGTTCCACGCGTCCAGCACCGAGAGCTTGGCCAGCAGTCGCATGGTGCGCCGGTAGGCACCGACCGTGTCGTGCGCCGCCTTGCGGCACGCGTCCTCGTCCGCGCCCGCCTCCCGGCCCGCCAGCACGAGTGAGGTGGCGAGCCGCTTGAGGTCCCACTCCCAGGGGCCGTGCAGCGTCTCGTCGAAGTCGTTCAGATCGATGATCAGGCCGCCGCGCGGGTCGCCGTACAGGCCGAAGTTGGCCGCGTGCGCGTCACCGCAGATCTGGGCGCGGATCCGGGTCATGGGTGTGCGGGCGAGGTCGTACGCCATGAGTCCGGCCGAGCCGCGCAGGAAGGCGAAGGGCGTCGCCGCCATCCGGCCGACCCTGATCGGGGTGAGCTCGGGAAGCCTGCCGAGGCTGGACTCCTCGACGGCGGCCACCGCGTCGGGACGGGCGGTGTCGAGGTCGAAAAGGGCGTGCTCACCGCGTGGCACCCGCCTGCGCAGCTCCTTGCCCTCCTCCTTGGGCGAGCCTCCGCCGGGCCACTCGGCGAAACCGCGCACCCGGGGCAGCCGACGCGCCGCCGATGCCGACAGCGCCTCCGCCGGCGACTCCGACGCCACCGCGACCGCCTCCGCCGCAGCACCCGCACCGACCTCGGTCATCTCGACCGCCTCCCCCGCTCACGCACGACCAGCGACACGAACATCAACTCGTGCCGACGTTACAGCCGGTGGCCGAAACGCGTCAGACCCTGTGGACAACTCCGCGACGCGGGGCGGGATGCGTTGTGGAAAACCCGGCCTTCACAGAGAGCCGGCCTCAGCAGCCGCCCGATCCCGCCCCGTCCCCCAGGTACGTCTTCGCCCAGCGGCCCAGCTCGGTCAGTGCCGGCTCCAGCGCGGCGCCCGCCTCCGTCAGCCGGTAGACCACCCGCAGCGGCGGTCCCTCATAGACCTCGCGCACCACCAGTCCCGCGGCGGCGAGTTCGGTGAGCCGGTCGGAGAGCATGCGCTCGCTGATGCCGGGGATCGCCCGGCGCAGGGCGACGAAGTACGCCGGGCCCGCGGTCAGGACGGACACGATCGGGCCCGTCCAGCGCTTGCCGAGCAGCTGGAAGACCTGGGTGATCCCGTCGTCGACCCGCTTGCACGCCCCTACGTCGTGACTCTGCTCACCAGCCATGTCACCCGCCATGCCCTTCAGGGTACTGCCCTCCCGTACGGGGGTGAAAAAAAGTAAGTGACTGTGTTATTCATAGTCGAGTACGAACTTTCAGTCGCTTCCCTTTCCGTCTGGAGACCCTCATGGCCACGCTCCTGCACATCGACTCCTCCGTCTTCCCGGCCGACGCCTCCTCCTCCCGTGCCGTCGCCGACGCCTTCCGTGGCGCCTGGCAGGAACAGCACCCCGAGGGCACGGTGATCCACCGCGACCTCGCCAAGAACCCCGTGCCGCACATCACCGCCCACGCCCACACCGCCGGCTTCTCCGATCCGGCCACGCACAGCCCCGAGCAGGCCGCGGCCTTCGCCGAGCGGGTCAAGCTGATCGAGGAGCTGGAGCGGGCGGACGCGGTGCTGATCGGCGCCCCGATGTACAACCTGACGATCCCGTCGACGCTGAAGGCCTGGCTGGACAACGTGGTCCTGTTCGGTCGTACGGCCGGCGAGGTCCAGTCGGTCAAGGGCACCCCGATCACCGTCGTGGCCAGCCGGGGCGGCGCCTACGGGCCGGGCACCCCGCGCGCGGGCTACGAGTACGTGCAGAACTACCTGTCGGCGGTGCTGACCGACTTCCTCGGCGCCGACCTCGACTTCATCGTCCCGGAGCTCACGATGGCCCCGGCCGACCCGGGGATGGCCGACCTGGTCCCGCTGTTCGAGGCCTCCCGTGAGCGCGCCCTCGACGAGGCCTCCACGAAGGCCAAGCGGCTGGCTCAGCGACTCGCGGCCTAGGCCTGCCGACGGGCACGCGCGCGTAGGGCGGCCCCGGTCGAGCGGTCCGGGGCTGCACGCGTGCGTGTGCCGGGACGCCGCCCACGACTCGGGCACCGCGCATCACCCGGGGCCGCCGCTCCCTCGCACCACGACGCCCCGTACCGCCACCCCGTTCGGGGAGTCCGGCGGATCTCCGGCCGCGTGCCGCCCGGTCGACGGCAGACACAACGCCACGACCAGCCCGACCACCGCGAGCACGGTGACCCGCACGAGCCGCGCACCGCTGCCTCCACCTGCTCCCCCGAGGATCGCCCGCTCGAAGCTCGCCTCCTCGAAGCTCACTCCCCCGAGGCCCGCTCCTGCGGAACCGGAACCTGATCCCCGCTCCTCACCCACGCCGCCCCACCCCCACCGACCGCCCGACCCGACGAGCAACGCTCGGCAGCTCCGTGCGCCGGAACCAGACGGCCAGCACGATCGGGTAGACCAGGTACCCGAACCGGGTCGCCGGGATCAGGCACATCGCCAGTCCCAGCCCGAGCGCCAGCCGGTCCGCGGCGGCGACGACGGTCCTGGGCGGACGTACCGCCAACGACACCGCCACGCCGCCGGCGGCGGCCACCAGGGCGGCCATGGCGAGGGCGGATCCCCCGGGGACGTACGTGGCCAGCAGGTGCCCGGGCAGTGGGCTGGCCGCCGGTGAGCGCACGCCGCCCTCGCCGAGGGGGAAGAGCACCACGTGCTCGACGAAGGCGTGCGGATCGGCCAGGGCCACCGGCACCACGGCCAGCGCGGCCACCAGCACGGCGAGGACACCGGCCCGTACGGCCGCCCGGCGCCCCGCTGTCACGGCCAGCAGGACGAGACCCACCGGCAACAGCGGCCACGCCGTCCACTTCAGCGCGGCCGCTGCCCCCATCGCCAGCCCCGCCGCCGTACCGGACCCGCTGCGGCCCGCCAGCGCGAGGCCCAGGCACATCAGCCCGATCACCGGCAGGTCCACCCCGCCGACGGCCAGCGGCAGCGCCACCGCGGGGAAGGCCGCGAGGAGGAACGCGGCCCGCGCACTCGGCCGGTCGTTCTCCGAGCGCCGCGCCGCGACCAGCATGCTCACCAGGAACACCGCGCAGAACCACACCCGGGCGTCCACGAGCGGCGTGCCGCCGAACAGCGCGTGGGGTATCCCGAAGAGCGCCATCCCGGGCAGATAGGGGTTGTAGTCGTCGACGCCGGCCGGGTGCGGCACGTACGGGCTTCCGGAGTCCAGCAGCAGGCCGCCGGAGTGTTCGACGACGTGCACCTCCGACTGCGCCGCGCCCACCGTGACCATCAGCGCCAGCGGTACCACGACGGATCCGAGCAGCGCGGCGACCGTACCGCGCCGGCTCCAGGGGCACGGCGCCCGCCGGGCGAACGCCGCGGCGACGGCGTACCCGACGGCGGCGCAGGCGCCCCAGGTCCGGTGCGGGGTGAGGTCGGTGACCAGGGCGAGCGACAGCGCGAAGACCGCGCAGCCGAGCCAGAACAGCACGTCGAGGGGTATGCGACGGCGCGGTCGAGGCGTACGTCGCGGCGGCGCCGGGCTGTTCCGGGTCGGCGCCTGCCGGGTGGGGGCGACGAGGGCGGTGAGGGCCGTGG
>NZ_JAKEIP010000335.1 GCF_021474425.1 Streptomyces muensis
GGGGTGCCGGGCGGGGGGTGTGGTCGGGTGTGCGTGACCCAACTCACTGGCATCCACAAGAGCGGCAAATCGGGCAATGAATCCAACTCCCCTTTAACCGGCTGTCCGTGGAGTCCGTTTTTCCCAGGTCTAGTGGAAAAGTGCTTCTTCGTCCTCGATGCGGATCAGCGGGTGAGTTCGGAACCTCCCGTGCCTTGCGCGTCGTTGTCATAGCGGTCGTCCGTGGAACGGGCGGTGACGATCGGCTTGGGTGGCCTGGGCGGCGAGGGTGCGTGGGTCGCGATCTGGAGGGAGTTGAAGCCGCGCCAGGGGATGTGGGTCGTCTTGCGGGGGAGGGGCGTACGGATGCGCGTGGTCGGGGTTCCGTCGGTTTCAGTGCACCGGGTGCGTGGTGCGGCGCAGTCAGGGCGCGGCGGCCGTCACCGCGAGGCCCGTGGTCACTGCGGTCGCGCCGTTGACGCGGGAGTGGACCGGGCGGGAGACGTCGGCGGAGAACTTCACCGCCTGGGCCTGGATGCGGTTCGCGAGGGCGAGGGACGGGAGCCAGAGGGGCATGGTCCGGCTGGAGACGGCTGCCGGGGCGAGCTTGGTGGTGGCCGACATGCCGGAGGTCTCCAAGAGGATGTGGCCGCGCGCGGACATCACCGGTCTCGTGGCGGGCGGTGCGAGCGCGTACTCGGCGGCGGGGAAGCCCCGGTGCCAGCCCCTGGTGCGGTAGAGCTTGCCGGTCATGGTGGCGACGTTCGGTTTGAGGGGCCCGATGCCTGCGCTGATCAGATCAAGACCCACCCAGGTCGTGCCGGCGGCCGGCACCGTCATGGCGTAATGGACGCAGGCGATCGGGATGCCGCCTCGTCGTACCGCGCGGTACGAATCGAGGGTGCGGTCGGCGAGGCGGCCTCCGGTGGCGGAGACCAGATGGGCGAGCGTGCCGTGGGAGGCGGAGGCGGTGGTTCCGGTCGACATGCCCGTATCGCCTGGGAGGCCGTGTCGGCGGAGTGCAGGACGAGGATGGGCCGCATGCCGAGGAACGAGAGGCGTTCCCGGACCTCCGGGCCGGTCGTCGACCCCGGTTCGGGGCAGTGGCCGCTACTTCCCTATAAGTCGATGGATATCCGGCCTTATCACGTGATCAAAAAAATACCTGCCGTGATCCGATACCGCCCGTCGTGGACGGGTGGGCGGCATCGGTGATCGAAAGGTGACCGGATACGCTGACTTGAGTGATGGCAGCGACCTATCGACAAACCGTGTAACCGCCAGTAGACACCAGCAGACAGGAGACCCCTCGTGACCGTCGTCGGGCCGTTCGGGCTGAGCGTGCGGGACCAGGCTCTGGAAGCCGATGTCCAGGCCGGATTGGCGGCTGTCGAGGAGGGATTGCTCGAAGCCACCAAGAGTGAGGTCCCCTTCATCACCGAGGCCGCCCAGCATCTGGTGCGGGCCGGTGGGAAGCGGTTCCGGCCGCTGCTCGTGATGCTTGCCGCGCAGTTCGGGGACCCGTACGCGCCGGGGATCGTGCCGTCGGCGGTGGTGGTGGAGCTGACCCATCTGGCGACGCTGTACCACGACGACGTGATGGACGAGGCGGAGGTGCGGCGGGGTGTCGACAGCGCGAACACCCGCTGGGGCAACTCGGTCGCCGTACTGACCGGGGACTTCCTCTTCGCGCGTGCCTCGCACATCCTGGCCGACCTCGGGCCGGAGGCGGTGCGGGTGCAGGCCGAGGCGTTCGAGCGGCTGGTCACCGGGCAGATCCTGGAGACGGCGGGGCCGCAGGACGGGCGGGATCCCGTCGAGCACTACCTCGATGTGCTGAGCGGGAAGACCGGATCGCTGGTGGCGGTGTCGTGCCGGTTCGGGGCGATGATGTCGGGCGCCGACGAGACGGTGGTCGATGTGCTGACCCAGTACGGCGAGCGGCTCGGGGTCGCCTTCCAGCTGGCGGACGACGTCCTGGACATCGCTAGCGACTCCCATGAGTCCGGGAAGACGCCGGGGACGGATCTTCGGGAGGGGATTCCGACGATGCCGGTGCTGCGGCTGCGGGAGCGGGCCGCGCGGTTGGGGCTGGCGGAGGACGTCGCGTTGTGCGAGTTGCTGGACTCCGATCTCAGTGATGACGCGCGGCTTGCGGAGGCGTTGGCTCAGCTTCGGGTGCATCCGGCGTTGGAGCAGGCTCGGCGGGACACCGTGCGGTATGCGGAGGATGCGCGGGCTGCGTTGGCGCCGTTGCCGGAGGTGGGGGCGAAGGCTGCGTTGATGGAGTTGTGCGACGCGGTGGTTTATCGGGCCGGGTGATTTCGCCCCCGCCGCCCCTACCCGTCCCATCCCTTGAAGGGGCTCTGCCCCTTCGACCCCGCCAGGGGGCCTTGCCCCCTGGACCCCCGCTGTCGGCCCTTCGGGCCTCGTCCTCAAACGCCGGACGGGCTGAAAATGCCTGGGCCAGCGAAGCATCTGCGGGACGGCGGACGGGCTGGAATCACTGGCCGAGCGTTCGCCCTGCTCAACGCCGTGAAAGCAGACCCGAGTTCCCCTTCCCCGACGGCTGGTCGGTGCGTGGGCCTCGGCTACCCCTACGGGTCGGGGGAGGTGTCGGCCTCCTGTGTCATACCCCAGGTGTACGCGGAGTTGGCTCCGAAGGTTGACGAATCTCCCTGGCCGATTTGGTCAGATGGACACCACGGAGAACACCACTCCTCACCGATTCGGGTGAGAATGGCGGCACAGGGGTGGACGAGTGCGGGGTCGCAAGACTCGCGGGCGAGGAACGAGAAGGACAGCCGCCGACGACGGAGGTAAGGCACACATGGCACCGTACGAATCCGACGACAGTACGACCGCGGTCGAGGGGGTCGACGACCTGCCCTCGGGGCGGCGCAAGGCCGCGCGGTACGTCGTTCCGGTGACGGTCGTGGGAGTCGCGGCGGCGACCATCGGGCTCGTCCCGGCAATCGCCGACTCGGGCGACCCGGACCTGCCGAAGATCACCGCAGAGCAACTCATCGAGAAGATCGCGCAGTCGGACGTGGAGCAGCTGTCCGGCACCGTGAAGATCAGCACCGACCTGGGGCTGCCGGACCTCGGCGGGCTGGGGGCCGGCTTCGCCTCCGGCGCCATGGCGTCCGGGTCGGGTGACGGGTCCTCCGCCGATCCGTCGGCCAAGCTCACCGAGCTGGCGTCCGGCACGCACACACTGCGCGTCGCCATGGACGGCGAGAACAAGCAGAAGCTCTCCCTGCTGGAGAACGCCTCCGAGTACAGCCTCATCCACAACGGCAAGGACGTCTGGGGCTACGACAGCAAGTCGAACGAGGTCTTCCACGGCACCGCCGAGGAGGCGAAGGGCGGGCAGGAGAAGGAAGACGTTCCCGCCACGCCCAAGGACTTCGCCGAGGAGGCCCTCAAGGCGGTCGACGACACCACGTCCGTCACCGTCGACGGCACCGCGCAGGTCGCGGGCCGGGACGCGTACCGGCTGCTCATCAAGCCGAAGCAGTCGGGGACCACGGTCGGCGCGATCACCGTGGCCGTGGACGCCAAGACCGGCATGCCGCTGAAGTTCACGCTGACCCCGTCGAGCGGCGGCGCCGCAGTGATCGACGCGGGCTTCACCCAGGTCAGCTTCGCCAAGCCGGCCGCCTCCACCTTCGACTTCACCCCGCCCAAGGGTGCGAAGGTCACCGAGGAGGACGAGCTGGAGGGCAAGGGCGGCGAGCACGGCGCCCCGAAGTCCGAGGACGAGCTGCGCAAGGAGTTCGAGAAGGAGTTCGGTAAGGACTTCGACAAGGACTTCGGGATGGAACTCGACGGTCCGAAGGCCGGGGACAAGACCGGCAAGGTGGCGCCCGAGGGCGGTCCCGAGGTCATCGGCGAGGGCTGGAACTCCGTGGCCGTCTTCGACACCGGCGGCGAGGGAGTTCCCTCCGGCGCCGAGGTCGGCGGGGAGATGGGCGGCTTCCTCGACTCCCTGGGCGACAAGGTGACGGGTAAGTTCGGCTCGGGCACGGTCTTCAAGACCCGCCTGATCAACGCCCTGATCACGGATGACGGCAAGGTCTATGTGGGCGCGGTCGACAAGGACGCGCTCGTGAAGGCGGCCGACTCCGGGAAGTGAACCGGTCACCGGACCCCGAGGAGCCTGAGGAACCGATGGAGGAGCTGCCCGACACGGTGATCGCCACCCAGGCGCTCACCAAGCGCTACCGCGGCGGGCAGCTCGCCGTGGACGGTCTCGACCTGACCGTCCCGGCGGGCAGCGTCTTCGGCTTCCTCGGTCCGAACGGCTCGGGAAAGACCACCACCATCCGCATGCTGATGGGCCTCATCGAGCCCACCGCGGGCAGCGCGCGCGTGCTGGGGCAGCCCATGCCCCGGTCCGCGCGCGCCGTACTGCCGCACGTCGGCGCGCTCATCGAGGGACCCGCCCTGTACGGCTTCCTCTCCGGGCGCGACAACCTCCTCCGGTACGACGCCGCCGACCCGACCGCCGATCCGCGCACCCGGCGCACCCGCGTCGCGGCTGCGCTGGACCGGGTGGGCCTGACGGCCGCCGCCGGCAAGAAGGCCAAGGCGTACTCGCTCGGCATGAAGCAGCGGCTCGGGCTCGCGGCCGCGCTGCTCCAGCCGCGCAGACTGCTGGTCCTGGACGAGCCGACCAACGGCCTCGATCCGCAGGGCATGCGTGAAATACGCTCGCTGATCCGGGAGTTGGCGTCCGACGGCACGACCGTCTTCCTCTCCTCCCACCTCCTCGACGAGATCGAGCAGGTCTGCACGCACGCCGCCGTGATGGCCCAGGGCCGGCTGATCACCCAGGGCGTGGTGGCGGAGCTGGCGGCGGGGGTGCGGGGGCGGCTCGTCGTGACCACGCCGGACGCCGGGGAGGCGGCCCGGGTGCTCAAGGAGCAGGGAGCCGGTGATGTCGTCGTCATCGACGACCGTGTGACCGCCGAGCCCCCGGACCGTGATCTCGCGGACGTCAACGCGGCGTTGGTGAAGGCCGGAGTCCGTGTCCGCGGCTTCGGCGTCGAACGGGCCTCCCTGGAGGACGCGTTCGTGGCGCTCACGGGGGAGGGGTTCGATGTCGCAGGATGAAGCCGTCCTGCCGGGCGGCGCGATCGAAGGAGCCCGCAAGGCCGGCGGGAAGGTCAACCCTTTGTGGACCTTCGGCCTCCTGCGCAGCGAACTGCTCACCACCTTCCGGCGCTGGCGCACCCTCGCGCTGCTCGCCGTCCTCGCCGCCGTGCCGATCCTGGTCGGGATCGCGGTGAAGATCGAGACCGGCGACGGCGGGTCGATGGGTGGCGGTGGGCCGCAGGGCGGCGGCCCGGCGTTCATCTCGCAGATCACCAACAACGGCCTGTTCCTGGTCTTCACCGCACTGGCCGCGACGCTCCCGTTCTTCCTGCCGATGGCGATCGGCGTCATCGCGGGCGACGCGATAGCGGGCGAGGCGAACGCGGGCACCCTGCGCTATCTCCTCGTCGCCCCCGCCGGCCGTTCCCGACTGCTCCTCACCAAGTACGCGACCACGATGGCCTTCTGCCTGGTCGCCACCCTCGTGGTCGCGATCTCGGCGCTCACCGTCGGTGCGCTGCTCTTCCCGCTGGGCGAACTGACGACCATCTCCGGCACCCGCATCAGCTTCGCGGAGGGCCTGGGCAGAGCGCTCCTGATCGCCCTGGTCGTCGCCGCGTCACTCATCGGTGTGGCGGCGCTCGGCCTGTTCGTCTCGACGCTGACCAACAGCGGTATCGCGGCGATGGCGACGACCGTCGGCCTGCTGATCACCGTCCAGATCCTCGACCAGATACCGCAGCTCCACGCGCTCCAACCGTACTTCTTCTCCCACTACTGGCTGTCCTTCGCCGACCTCATGCGCGAACCCGTCTACTGGGACGACCTCGTCAAGAACCTGGGGATCCAGGGCCTCTACGCGGCGGTGTTCGGTTCGGCGGCGTGGGCGAGGTTCACGACGAGGGACATCACCGCGTAGCGCTCCGCTCGGGCAGCCGTATCCGGGATGCGTTCGGGCGGCCGGGTATTCGGTCAGGCTGCCTGGTGCGGGAAGCGGGCGGTGGGTGGGTTCTGGGCGAAGAAGGACTTGGCGCGGGTGAGCGCGGCGGTGTCGTCCAGTACGTCGTCGATGCGGCCGCCCCTGCCCAGCAGGACGCCGCCGAAGCGCATGCCGAAGTAGGCGGCGGAGTTGTTGAGCGTGCCGATCAGCGGCTCGGCGACCTCGTGTTCCTCGTGGTGGAGCGAGGTGACGCCCCACAGGGTGCGCTCGGCCATCCTCGCCTTGAAGTCGAGACCGGGAGTGCGCAGCCAGTTCTCCCACTCATCCAGGTAGCGCTTGGTGTGGGCGGACACCGAGTACCAGTACAGCGGCGAGGCGATGACCAGGTCGGTTGCCGCCAGCGTGGCGTCGAGCAGCAGCGCGGCGTTCCCGGTGGGGGCCGGGGGGAGCGCGTCGTCCTGGCGTACGTCCACGAAGGCGGGCAGCGGGTGGTCGGCGAGGCTGATCCACTCCTGTTCGACATCCTCGGCCAGCTGCTCGGCGGCCTTGCGGGCCAGTACCTCGGTGTTGCCCTCGCTGCGGCTGCTGCCCAGCAGGAACAGGAAGCGGCGGGTCATGGCATCCCCCAGATGATCGGCGTATGACAATAACTTGCTTGTGCATTATATGCGTACGCAAGGAACTGTCCAGGGTCCGACGGCCGCCTCGGCCGCCCGCGCCACGTCGAGCAACAGAGCCTCCTGCCCATGCGCCGCCACCAACTGGAGCCCGACCGGACAGCCGTCGCCGTCCAACCCGGCCGGAACACTGATCGCCGGATGCCCGCTCAGGTTGAACGCCCAGGTCAGCGCGGTGGAATACCGGTCACCGGGCCCGTCGTGGCCGTGCGGCGAGGTGGGAGCCGTCGGCGTCAGCAGCAGCGGGGTCTCGGCGAAGAGGCCGGCCAGACGGCCGTCGTTCGTGGCCCGGATCCGGTGGGCGACGTCCGGGGCGGGGCTGGTGCCCGGGGCTCGCAGAGCGAGCCACGCCGGAGCCGGATCATCGAGACGGAGGGGACGCCGCGGCCGCACGAGCCGTATCACGCCCACCTCGGCAAGCCGTACGGCCATGGCGTGGGCGACGGCGACGATGCCTGGGTCGGGGGAGTCGAAGCCGAGGTCGGGGGACCATACGGCGGCCGGGGCGTCGTATTCGGCGCGGGGGCTGTCGTACTTGCCGGCTGGTCTGTCGTGCCCGTCGATCGGCCTGTCGTACTCGCCGCTCGGGCTGTCGTGCTGGCCGATCGCCCCGTCGGAGTCGTCGGCCGGCGCCCCATGTGAGCCGATCGGCCCGTCATAGGCCCCCGCACGCGGCACCCCGTCGCCCCGCGGCCCGCTCTTCGTCCTCGCGCTCGGCCGTTCGTCGCCCGGCGGCCCGCTGTGCGTCCTCGGGTCTGGCCGTTCGTCGCCTTGCGGCCGGTCCTGTGAGCCCGCACCCGTCACCCTCCCGCCCTGCGACCGGTCCTGCATC
>NZ_JAKEIP010000336.1 GCF_021474425.1 Streptomyces muensis
CCCCTTCCCAGGCCCCTCGGTCCCCGCCTCAGTCGCCTTCCGTGCGCTCCCGCGTGGCCAGCAGTCGCCGCAACGAGTACAACCGTGCGGGATCGGCGTGCCCCTCCGCCACCCATTCGTCCAGCGCGCAGTCCGGTTCGTCATGACTGCACGCACGCGGACAGCCTTCGGTTCCCGGTTCCAGGTCGGGGAACGCGTGGATGACCCGCGACGGATCGATATGAGCCAGGCCGAAGGAACGCACACCAGGGGTGTCGATCACCCAGCCGTCCATCACCGTCAGCGGCAGCGCCAGCGCCGATGTCGTCGTGTGCCGCCCCCGACCCGTCACCGCGTTCACATGACCGGTCGAACGCCGCCGTTCCTCCGGCACCAACGCGTTCACCAGCGTCGTCTTGCCCACCCCCGAGTGACCGACGAACGCCGTGACCCGGCCCTCCAGATGCTCCCGCACCCGGTCCGCCGCGCCCCCGGCCGCCAGTTCCTCCCGGCTGGTGACCACATACGGAATGTCCAACGCCCCGTACAGATCGAGGAGTTCGTCCGGTGAGGCGAGGTCCGACTTCGTCATCACCAGCAACGGCTCCAGGCCCCCGTCGAACGCCGCCACCAGACAGCGGTCGATCAGCCGGGGCCGCGGCTCGGGGTCGGCGAGGGCGGTGACGATGGCGAGTTGGTCGGCGTTGGCGACGACCACGCGCTCGTAGGGATCGTCGTCGTCGGCGGTACGGCGCAGCAACGACGTCCGTTCCTCGATCCGTACGATCCGCGCGAGCGTGTCCTTCTTGCCGGACAGATCGCCCACCAGCGCGACCCGGTCCCCGACCACCGCCGCCTTGCGGCCGAGCTCGCGGGCCTTCATCGCCATCACGACCCGGTCCTCGACGAGGCAGGTCAGCCGACCGCGGTCGACGGTGAGGACCATGCCCTCGGCGGCGTCCTCGTGCTTGGGCCGGATGTTCGTACGCGGTCGGGTGTTACGACGGCCGGGACGGGTGCGGATGTCGTCCTCGTCGGTGTGCTTGCCGTAGCGGCGCATGGCGTTACGTCCCTACGCCCCGAGCATCCCGGTCCACAGCTCGGGGAAGTCCGGCAGGGTCTTCGCCGTCGTCGCCACGTTCTCGATCCGTACGCCCTCGACCGCGAGGCCGATGATCGCGCCGGCCGTCGCCATGCGGTGGTCCTCGTAGGTGTGGAAGACGCCTCCGTGCAGTCGGCGCGGGCGGATGTGCAGGCCGTCGGCGGTCTCGGTGACGTCACCGCCGAGTTCGTTGATCTCCTTGGTCAGGGCCGCCAGGCGGTCCGTCTCGTGCAGCCGCAGGTGAGCCACGCCACGCAGGGTCGAGGGGGAGTCGGCGAGAGCCGCCACCGCCGCGACGCCGGGCGTCAGTTCGCCGACCTCGCCCAGGTCGACGTCGATGCCGTGGATCGCGCCCGAACCGGTGAACACGAGCCCGTACTCGGTCAGTTCGCAGGAGCCGCCCATCTCGGTGAAGATCTCGCGCAGCCGGTCACCGGGCTGGGTGGTGCGGCTCGGCCAGTCCGGGACGAGCACCTTGCCGCCGGTCACCAGCGCCGCCGCCAGGAACGGCTGGGCGTTGGACAGGTCCGGCTCGATGGTCAGGTCGCGGCCGAGCAGGGCGCCCGGTGTGACCCGCCAGACGTTCGGCTCGCCGCCCGACTCCGGGGTGTCGACCTGGGCGCCGACCGAGCGCAGCATGTCGACGGTCATCCGGATGTGCGGCATCGAGGGGAGCGAGGAGCCGATGTGGCGGACCTCGACGCCCTGGTTGAAGCGCGGGCCGGAGAGGAGGAGGGCGCTCACGAACTGGGACGACGAGGACGCGTCGATCTCCACCGGGCCGCCGTCCAGGGCACCCCCGCCGTGGACCGTCAGCGGCAGCGCGCCACGGCCGTCGTCGTCGATCCGGGCACCGAGGACGCGCAGGGCGTCGATCACGCCGTGCAGAGGACGCTCGTACGACCTCGGGTCGCCGTCGAAGCGGATGGGGCCGTCGGCGAGCGCGGCGACGGGCGGCAGGAAGCGCATCACGGTGCCGGCGTTGCCGACGTCGACCGTGGCCGGTCCGCGCAGGCCCGCGGGGAGCACGCGCCAGGCCTCGCCGGTGCCCTCGGGGCCCACGCCCTCCTCGATGCCGACGCCCATCGCCCGCAGGGCGCCGGCCATCAGCAGGGTGTCGCGGGAGCGGAGGGGGCGGCGCAGCCAACCCGGCTCCGAGGCGAGGGCTGCGAGGACGAGGGCGCGGTTGGTGACCGACTTGGACCCGGGCACGTGGACCGTCGCGTCGACGGCTCCGCTCGCGTGCGGGGCGGGCCAGAGGGCGGTGGGTGCGGCGGGGTTTTGGGCCATGGGTTCACTTTATAAGGAGGGGGTTGTACAGGCCGTTCTTCGGGTGCGGCGCCGTGGGGGCTGGTCGCGCCCACGCGGCGGAGCCGCAAATCGATACCGCCCCGCGCCCCTGTGTGACTCGCCCCTTCGGGGCTTGTCACACCTCCAAGAGCCACCTTCCCCCGCCTATCAGCGAGCACAACGACACCGCGTGGAACAGGAACAGCCACAGGCCCGCCGGCACGTGCGTCAGTCGCGACAGCTGGTCCGCGTCCGAGTCGCCGGCCCCGCCCCGCGCCCTCTTCGCCTGCAGTTCGAAGGCGGGCCGTACCCCGCCCAGCAACAGGAACCACACCACCACGTACGCGAACGCCGCCTGCACCTGTGGGCCCGTCAGCCAGCTGACCAGCACGAATGTGCCGCCTGTCACGAAGACCGTCAGGGCGCCGTACGCGTTGCGGATCATCACCAGCATCGCCACCAGCAGGGCCGTCGCCAGCCACAGCAGCAGGGTGATGCGGCCCGCGGCCAGCAGGGCGGCGCCGCCCAGGCCCAGCAGCGGGGGAGCCGTGTAGCCCGCGGCCGCGGTGAGGATCATGCCGATGCCGTGCGGCTTGCCGCGGCTGACGGTGAGGCCGCTGGTGTCGGAGTGCAGGCGTATGCCGGTCAGGGTGCGGCCGGTCAGCAGGGCGACCAGGCCGTGGCCGCCCTCGTGGGCGATGGTGATGGCGTTGCGCGAGAGACGCCACAGGACGTGTGGGACGACCACGGTGAGCGCGGCGACCAGCGTGGCGATCACCACCCACAGATCCGGGTCGGGCTGGGTGCCGGCGACCTCGTCCCAGAGGGAGGCGAGCGAGGCGGATGCGGTGCTGTCCATGTGTGGCGATGGCTCCCTGTGGTCGGATGGAATCTGGCAGTGTGGCACGTATGTGCGGACGGTATGCAGCCAGTCGTGGGGCCGAGGATCTCGCAGGAATCTTTGAGATCGAGAAGTGGGAGCCCGAGGAGAGCCTCGAACCCGACTACAACGTGGCTCCGACCAAGGAGGTCCACGTCGTCCTCGACCGTCCCTTGAAAGACGTGGACGACCCGCGCCCGGTTCGGCAGCTGCGCAAGCTGAAGTGGGGGCTGGTGCCCAGCTGGTCCAAGACCCCCGAGAGCGCCTTCAAGATGATCAACGCGCGCGCGGAGACGGTCCACGAGAAGCCGTCGTACCGGCGGGCCTTCTCCTCCCGGCGCTGCGTCATCCCCGCCGACGGCTACTACGAGTGGGTCACCGGCAGGCAGGAGCTGGACCTGGAGCAGGAGGGCCGGCGCAAACGGCCGCGCAAACAGCCGTACTTCGTGCTGCCCGCCGACGGGTCGGTGTTCGCGATGGCGGGACTGTACGAGTTCTGGCGGGACAAGACGCTGCCCGACGAGCATCCGCAGGCCTGGTGGGTGACCTGCTCCGTCATCACGACGGAGGCGGAGACCACCCCGCTGGCCGTCGCGCCCGAGGAGGGCCCGCACACGCTCGCCGAGATCCACCCCCGAATGCCGCTGATGCTCACGCCGGACCGCTGGGACGCCTGGCTGGACCCGTCCCGCAAGGACCCCGAGGAACTGCGCACGCTCCTCACTCCGCCGCCCGCCGGTCTCATGCGCGCCTACCCCGTCTCCACGATGGTCAGCAACGTCCGCAACAACGGCCCGGAGCTGCTGAAGGAGCTGGACGGCCCCGAAGAGGGCACACTCTTCTGATGTGACGGATGCGACGGACATGACGGTTGTGACGACCGAGATCGTTGGCACGGACGCGGGCGACGCCCGCATCACCTGGCACCCGGCTCCGGCCTCGGCCCCGGCCTCGAAGGCCCGGCTGGTCCTCGCCGTGAGCCACGGCGCCGGCGGTGGCATCGAGGCGCGCGACCTGAAGGCGCTCGCCCGGGTCCTGCCGGCCCACGGGGTGACCGTCGCCCTCGTCGAGCAGCCCTGGCGCGTGGCCGGGAAGAAGGTGGCGCCCGCGCCGAAGACCCTGGACGTCGGCTGGCGGGGCCTGTGGCCCGCGCTGACCGCGCCCGGGCTCCCGGTGATCTCCGGTGGCCGCAGCGCAGGCGCCCGCGTCGCCTGCCGTACGGCCGTCGAGCTCGGGGCACACGCGGTGCTCGCCCTCAGCTTCCCCCTCCACCCGCCGGGCAAGCCCGAGAAGTCCCGCGCCGGCGAACTGCTGGGCGCCGGGGTGCCGACCCTCGTCGTCCAGGGCGGGAACGATCCCTTCGGCAAGCCCGAGGAGTTCCCGGACGGCGACTTCGAGATGGTCGAGGTGCCGTACGGCGATCACGGGTTCGCCGTGCCCAAGCGGGCACCCCTCGACCAGGACGAGGCCGTGGCGCTCGTCACGGACGGCGTCGTGAAGTGGGTCGGGTCACTCGGGTAAAGGCCCGGGAATGTCGGGGGCCCGGCCTCTGTTGTGGCGGACACGGGTGCTGAAGCACCAGCGCCGACGCCGTAGGAGAGGAAGTCCGCCGCATGGGTTCGACCTACTGCCCGAGCCGCAGCAGCCGCGCCGACCTGGACTGGACGGTGCTGCACGCGGCCAAGACCACTCCTATTCGAGGGGCGGCAGGTACGGCAGGTCGTCTATCCTCCGATTCAGGTGGGTCCGGATTCGGCCCTGCCCGCAATCTTGAGGAGGTGGGTCCGGTTCCCGGTACCGACGCAGGGACCGACAACGGCCAGGCGGAGCAGCCCGAGGGCCAGGGCATGAGCGTGGACACGTCCGCGGAGACGACCGCCGAGCGCAGCGCGCGCTTCGAGCGGGACGCGCTCGAATTCCTCGACCAGATGTACTCGGCCGCCCTGCGCATGACGCGCAACCCGGCCGACGCCGAGGACCTGGTGCAGGAGACGTACGCCAAGGCGTACGCGTCCTTCCACCAGTTCCGCGAGGGCACGAACCTGAAGGCGTGGCTGTACCGGATCCTCACCAACACCTTCATCAACTCCTACCGCAAGAAGCAGCGTGAGCCGCAGCGGTCGGCGGCGGAGGAGATCGAGGACTGGCAGCTCGCGCGTGCCGAGTCGCACATGTCGACCGGCCTGCGCTCCGCCGAGTCGCAGGCGCTCGACCACCTGCCCGACTCGGACGTGAAGGAAGCGCTCCAGGCGATCCCCGAGGAATTCCGCATCGCCGTGTACCTCGCCGATGTCGAGGGCTTTGCGTACAAGGAGATCGCGGACATCATGGGGACACCCATCGGTACGGTGATGTCCCGGCTGCACCGGGGCCGCCGTCAACTGCGCGGCATGCTGGAGGACTACGCCCGTGAGCGCGGGCTGGTCCCGGCCGGCGCCGGAGAGTCGAACGAAGCGAAAGGCTCGGGCTCATGAGCTGCGGAGAGCCGCACGAGACGGACTGCAGTGAGGTACTCGATCATCTCTACGAGTTCCTCGACAGTGAGATGCCGGACGTCGATCGCGACAAGTTCAAGCAGCACTTCCGGGAGTGCTCGCCGTGCCTGGAGAAGTACGGGCTCGAAGAGGCCGTGAAGAAGCTCGTCAAGCGTTGCTGCGGACATGACGACGTGCCGACCGACCTGCGGGCCAAGGTGCTGGGACGGCTCGATCTGATCCGCTCGGGCCAGGCCGTGCCCGACCACGACGTGACGGCGACGCCGCAGGAATCCTGAACGCACGGCCGTCACTCGAACGTGCTAATCCCGCCGTCCTGGACTGCGGACCTCCCCTGCCCGCCCTAGGGTCCCGTGCTTGAAGCGCGTTGCCGGGGAGGGGCGTTATGGAGGCGACACCCGGGGCGACATCCCCACAGGTCCGTGGCTACGTCGTCTGTGTCACCCTCGGCGCCCTGTTCTGTCTGCACACGCTGCCGACGACGCCCACCCCCTGGTGGGCGCCGGCCCTGCTCGCCGCGCTGTACGCCGGCGGCGCGTGGCTGTCCGGCTCGTTCTATCCCGTGCTCCTCGCCGGAGCCTTCCTGCTGCCCCCGTCCGCCGCCGCACTGGTCGCGGTGCCGGGGGCGCTGATCGCCCCGGTCGCCGGCCGACCGGACCTGCTGCGACGGGTGTGGCGGGCGGCCCAGCTCGTGATCGCCGTGTGGGTGGCCGCCCGGGTGCACTGGGCGCTCGGCGAGCACGACGCCGTACAGGCGTCCGACTTCCCGTACGCGCTCGCGCCCGCCGGGGCCGCGGTGCTGGCGTTCTGCCTCGTCCTGACGGTGCTCGACGGCGGGATCCTGAAGCTGGCCGACCGCGTGCCCGCACGGCGTGCATGGCGAGGGCTGTTCCTGCGCTCGCTCGCGCCGATCGCCGTGCACGGCCTCGCCGGGCTGATGATGGCCGTGCTGTGGCGCAGTCCGTACGGCCCGGTCGCCGCGCTGCTCGTGCTGCTGCCGATGTGCGTGTCGTGGTGGGTGTTCGCCCAGTACCACCGGGAACGCGCGGCCCACCAGGCGACCATCCGGGCGCTGGTCCAGGCCGTCGACATCAAGGACGGCTACACCCGGGGCCACAGCGAGCGCGTCGGACAGGCCACGATGATGATCGCGCGTGAGCTGGGCATGGCCGACGAACGCGTCGAGGTGCTCCGCTTCGCCGGGATCCTGCACGACGTCGGGAAGCTGGGCGTGCCGACGCGGCTGCTGCGCAAGGACGGGCCGCTCACGCCCGAGGAACGGCGCGTGATCGAGCTGCATCCCGAGTACGGGCACGAGATGGTCCGGGGGATCTCCTTCCTCGGCGAGGCCCGGGCCGCCGTACTGCACCACCATGAGCGGCTGGACGGGACCGGGTACCCCTACGGGCTGGCGGGCGGTCAGATCCCGGAGTCGGCGCGGGTGGTGGCGGTCGCGGACGCGTTCGACGCGATGACGTCGAACCGGTCGTACTCGAGGGCCCGGCCCGTGCCCGTCGCCCTGCGGGAGTTGGAGAAGTGCGCGGGCTCGCACTTCGACCCCCGCATGGTCACCGCCCTCGTCCGAGCCGTGGACCAGCAGGGCTGGCATCCCGCCGTCACCGCCGACGCGCCGCCGGCACCCACGCCCCGGGCACCTCGGCCCCCGCCCCCGCGGGCGCGGCCCTGGCCGAGGCCCCCCACGCCCCCCCGCCCCCCACCCCCCCCCCCACCCCCCCCCCCCCCCCCCCCCCCCCCCCCCCCCCCCCCCCCCCC
>NZ_JAKEIP010000337.1 GCF_021474425.1 Streptomyces muensis
CCCCCCGCCCAACCGCCGGAGGCGACCGTCACTCAGTCACATCAATCACATACCGCTCCGTCTCCACCCCCACCGCACTGACCACCCGCACCTCCACCCGCCCCGGCTCCACATCCACCGGCACCGGCACCGTGAGCACCGTGTCCGTCGGATTGCTGAACCCCCCGTTCACCGGCACGAGCGGCACCCGCACATGCACCGCCCCGATCCGCACCACCATCCGCGACAACCGATCCGCCCCCTGCGCCCCGGGAGGCACGAACCCGGCCCCCCGGATCTCGATGTCGTCACCCGTACGGATGGCCGCGTCCAGGTCGCCCGCCTCCCGCGCCCGCACCACCGAAAGGATCACCGGCCGACCTCCCTCGGCGTACTTCCCGGCCAGATACGTCGCAGCCGAGACCAGCACCACCACCGCCAGCCCCCACGGCAGATCGGGCAGCTGATCCGGCCGCCGCCCCAACCGCACCGCCGCGAACAGCAGCGCCACCCCGCCGATCACGACGTACTGGATGTCCGCGAACGTCCCCCGCCCGGCGTCGTCCGTCAGCAGATCCGCCGCCCGTGGCCGATGAGCCCGTACCTTCTGCAGGCGCTGCCCGAGCACCCGCACCCCGACGACCCGCCGTACCAGCACCGCGATGACACAGACCACGGCGAGCACGGTCACCACACCGGCACCCCGCCCGAGTTCGAGACCGGCGATCAGCGCGTCGCGCTCACGGTGCCCGGACGCCGCCGCGAGCTGACCCACCAGCACGAGCACGGAGTACGCCACGAAGAGCACCCACGCCCCCGCCACCGCACGCGACGTGGACAGCCGGTTGTCCTCACCGATGACCGGAGCCAGCGCCCCGCCGCGCGCCCGGTGGAACCACGACGCGGCCGTGAGCGCCCCGGCCGTCACCAGCGCCGCCAACAGCCCGGCCGTACGCGCCGACGTCCACCCCGAGCCGATCGCCGTGAGCGCCTGCCCCAGCAGCAGCGCCACGACCAGTCCCCAGACGACACACGTCGTACGCCGCCACAGCCGCGCCAGCCACGCCTCCCCCTCGGCGCGCCCCCGCTCGGCGACGAGTTCCGCCGACTGTGTCAGCTCCTCGGAGACCCACTGCCGGGAGGCCGAGGCCGAGTGGGCCACCGCGGCCGGGAGCCCTTGACCCGCCGCGAACGCGTCCCGTTTCAGCAGGAACTCCGCGACCGCGCGCGCGTGCCCCGCCCGCGCCCCGTGCGGGCAGTCCCCACAGGTGCAGCCACCCCCGTGCGCGCCCACCTCCGCGCTGCCCCGCCCAGCCTCCTGCACCGCCACGCCCGACGCCCGCCTTCCCGGAAACCCTCATGCCCTCGTGACCCATGACCTCATGGCCTTATAGCCCCACAGCCTCACGATCGGCAGCCCGATCTCAGATACCGGCCACCGCCGATTCCGGCCCCGGCCGCACCACCGACCACCACCGCCGCCAACTCACCCACGGCGACAGCGAATTGTGCCGTAGTCCAGGCACTACGCGCCCGGCGGGTCCGTTCGGCGCGGGTGATGAACGGGCCCCCCGTGTTGACCCGGCTGCGAAAATTTCCCCATGGCCGAGATCATCCAGCGCGACGGGACCTGGGCCTTCGACGGCACGACGGTCCGGATCACGCCGGGACTCCACCGCTCCGTGCCGCTGTTCCGGCAGACCTACGGAGAGATCGCCGTACCCCTCGAAGCCGTCGCCGGCATCGTCTTCGAGCCGGAACGCAAACGCGGCCGGCTGCGGATGCGGCTGCGCGAGGGCGCGGACCCGCTGCTCCAGGCGACCGGCGGCAGGCTGCCCGACACGGCGGATCCGTACCGGCTGACGGTGGACGTCGACCGTGCCGGGGTCGCCGAGTACGTAGCCGAGGAGATTCGCCACGCACTGGTCCTGGACCAGATCCCCAAGGAGCCGACCAAGGCCTACCTCCTCCCCGGCCCACCGGTCCCGGTCTCCGTGCGCTCCTCCGACGGCACGGTCTCCTTCGACGGCGGCCAGGTGCGGATCGACTGGTCCGACACCTCCGACCGGGTCAAGCGGGCGACCGGCCCGCGCATCATCGGCGTGGGCGACCTCGTCCAGGTCGAGTGGCTGCCCAACTCCGGTCACGAGGACGGTTTCCTGCGCTTCGTGACCCGGGAGACGGTGTTCTCCAAACTGCCGCCGGAGAAGGACCCGTACGCCCTGGACCTGTGGGGCAGCGTCCGCCGCGACCTGCTCACCGCCCTGGTGGCCACCGCGGTCACGGCCCGTCTGCCGCACCCGTCCACCCGCCCGGCCATCGACCACGCGGACCAGACGGACCGCACCGACCGCACCCAGCTGACTGCACCCGTCCCGCACCCGGCCGACCACCACGACGTACTCCTGCGCAGACTGCGGGAGTTGGGCGAGCTGCACCGGGACGGCGTACTCACCGACGAGGAGTTCGCGATGACGAAGGCGGTCGTCCTACGGGGCTTCTAGCCGGCCGCCCCACGCCGCGTCAGCTCAACAGATCCGGCTCACTGCGGCTCACGTCCTGCCACAACGGCTGGTAGTTGATCCACGCCACCAGATCCCCGCCCAGCTGCTCCCGCGTGGCCACCGCCTGCCGGTGTTCGATGAGCACCGGACGTCCCGCCGCCCGGGCCGTCAGCTGGACCTGGCTGGAGCGTTCCATCGACAGGAACCACCAGGCCGCCGCGTCCACCGAGTCGCCGACGGTCAGAAGGCCGTGGTTGCGCAGGACGAGGGCCTTGCGGGAGCCGAGCGCGGTCGCGATCCGGCGGCCCTCCACGGCGTCGACGGCCACGCCCGAGTAGGCGTCGTAGAGCGCGTGGTCCTCGTAGAAGGCGCAGCTCTCCTGGGTGATCGGGTCCAGGAGCTCCCCCAGCGCCGCGAGCGCCCGCCCGTGCACCGAGTGGCAGTGGGCGACGGCGACGACGTCCGGGCGGGCGGCGTGGACCTGGGAGTGCACGGTGAACGCGGCCTGGTTGACGTGGTACCGCCCCTCGATCACCTGCCCCTCGGAGTTGGCGAGGACCAGGTCGCTCACGGTGACGTGCTTGAACGGCATCCCGAAGGGGTTCACCCAGAAGCAGTCGCTGAACTCGGGATCGCGTGCGGTGATGTGCCCGGAGACCCCGTCCTCGAAGCCGAGCCGCCCGAAGATCCGCAGCGCGCCCGCGAGGCGTTCCTTGCGGTGCCGGCGCTCGTCCTCGACGGACTCGTGCATGGGCGGCATCGCGAACTGCAACCGTTCGGTCGGCAGCGGCGAGGGCGGAGTGGGCCCGAGGGGCGTCCCGTGCATGTGTCCTCCCGCACTGGGTTGCTTACGGGGCGGAAGTTACCGTCGGTCAGCGCAGGAGAACAGAGATGTTCTGTAAAGATCCGACACCCACGCCCCCGGAAACCGGACAGCGGATGTCGGGTATCGGCGCGACACTCACCGTATGACAGGCATGACAGCGAACTGGGCAGCCTTCGCCGCCGCCGAACCGGACCTCGCCCGCACCGCCGAAGAACGTTTCGGCGCCTTCACCCACCACACCCTCGCCACCCTCCGCAAGGACGGCTCTCCCCGCACCACCGGCCTGGAGGTCCGTTTCCTGAACGGCGAGCTCTGGCTCGGCATGATGCCGAACTCGCTCAAGGCCCTCGACCTGCGCCGCGACCCGCGCTTCGCGCTCCAGGCGAACCCCGGGGAGGGGCAGTCGATGGGCGGCGGAGACGTACGGATCGCGGGGCGCGCGATCGAGGTCGAGAACCCGGAGCAGCGGGCCGCGTACAGCGAAGAGGCGGAACCGCCGGAGTCGCCCGAGCCGTTCCACCTCTTCCGCACCGAGTTGACGGAGGTCGTGCGGACCTACGTCGAGGACGACAAGTACCTCGTCGTCCAGGTCTGGAAGCCCGGAGAGCCGGTGCGTACTCTCAAGCGGACCTGAGGCGGGACTACTCCCACTCGATGGTGCCCGGCGGCTTCGACGTCACGTCGAGCACGACCCGGTTGACGTCCCTCACCTCGTTGGTGATCCGCGTCGAGATCTTCGCCAGGACGTCGTACGGCAGTCGCGACCAGTCGGCGGTCATCGCGTCCTCGCTCGACACCGGCCGCAGCACGATCGGGTGGCCGTACGTCCGCCCGTCACCCTGCACGCCGACGCTGCGGACGTCCGCGAGCAGGACCACCGGGCACTGCCAGATGTCACGGTCGAGGCCGGCCGCGGTCAGCTCCTCGCGGGCGATGGCGTCGGCCTCGCGGAGCAGGTCGAGCCGCTCCTTGGTCACCTCGCCGACGATCCGGATGCCGAGGCCGGGGCCCGGGAAGGGCTGGCGCTGGACGATCTCGTCCGGCAGCCCTAGCTCCTGGCCGACCATCCGGACCTCGTCCTTGAACAGCTTGCGCAGCGGCTCGATCAGCTTGAACTCGAGGTCCTCGGGCAGCCCGCCGACGTTGTGGTGGGACTTGATGTTGGCCGTGCCGGTGCCGCCACCGGACTCGACCACGTCGGGGTAGAGCGTGCCCTGGACGAGGAACTCCACGGCCGGACCCTCGTCGGCGATGATCTCGGCCTGGGCCTGCTCGAAGACCCGGATGAACTCGCGGCCGATGATCTTCCGCTTCTCCTCGGGGTCGGAGACCCCGGCGAGCGCCTTGAGGAACCGCTCCTCGGCGTCCACGACCTTCAGCTGGACGCCGGTCGCGGCCACGAAGTCCTTCTCGACCTGCTCGGTCTCGCCCTTGCGCATCAGGCCGTGGTCGACGTACACGCAGGTCAGCTGGGAGCCGATGGCCTTCTGGACCAGCGCCGCCGCCACGGCGGAGTCGACGCCGCCGGACAGACCGCAGATGGCGCGCTTGTCGCCGACCTGCTCGCGGATCGCGGCGACCTGCTCGTCGATGACGTTGCCGGTGGTCCACGACGGCGTGAGCCCCGCACCCCGGTACAGGAAGTGCTCCAGTACCTGCTGGCCGTGCGTGGAGTGCATGACCTCGGGGTGGTACTGGACGCCATAGAGCTTCTGCTCGTCGTTCTCGAAGGCGGCGACCGGGACGACGTCCGTGGAGGCCGTCACGGCGAAGCCCTCGGGGGCGGCGGAGCAGGCGTCGCCGTGCGACATCCACACGTGCTGCTCGGCCGGAGTGCCTTCGAACAGGGTGGAGGACGACTTCGAGACATGCAGATCGGTACGGCCGTACTCACGGGCGCCGGTGTTGTCGACGGTCCCGCCGAGGCTCTGCGCCATCAGCTGGAAGCCGTAGCACATGCCGAAAACCGGGACGCCGGCCTCGAAGAGGGCGCGGTCGATACGGGGGGCGCCCTCCTCGTACACGGACGAGGGGCCGCCGGAGAGGATGATCGCCGCCGGGTTCTTGGCGAGCATCTCGGCGACCGGCATGGTGCTCGGCACGATCTCGCTGTAGACCCGGGCCTCGCGGACACGACGGGCGATGAGCTGGGCGTACTGCGCACCGAAGTCGACGACCAGGACGGTGTCGGTGGCTGCGGCGGGGTTCGCTGATGACACGGGTTGCCTTCCGGCGGTGAGCGAGGTGTGTGTGAGGCCGAGTCTACCGGGCTCGGCACAGGCCCTCCGGGGCCGAAGCCCGTCTCACGATGCGAACCCTCTTGGACGCCCACCTGGGGCACGGCATACTGACCCCATGCTCACGCACCAGACCTTCCTCTTTACCTATGGCAACCGGCCCACCGGCTGCCATGGTCGTGCTGCTTGAGCAACTGACAAGCGACTTCCCAGGCGCCCCGGGCCGACAAGGTCCGGGGCGCCTGGCGTTTATCCGGATCACGTCGCTCCGGGGCACCGCACCCAGCGAGGAGCCCCCGAGATGACCGCCACCGCAGCGGAGAAGACCGGCGCCCACACCACCGAGGCCGCCGACGTGATCACCGGCGCCCGTGAACGCATCGACGCGCTCGACGACCGGATCATCGGCCTGATCCAGGAACGCATGGCCGTCTCGGCGGTGATCCAGGAGGCGCGGATCACCTCGGGCGGCCGGCGCGTGAACCTCTCCCGCGAGATGGAGGTCCTCAACCACTACAGCGAGGCGCTGGGCAAGCCGGGCACCGCGCTGGCGATGACGCTGCTGGAACTGTGCCGCGGCCGGATCTGAATCCACGTTCCGGGGACAGACGTACGCATCCCCTCTCACCCGTACGGAGCGTGACGCCTGCGCGAACCCTTCGTTGGTACCGGTGTCCGTGCCAGCCAGGGGCGGGCCCGACAGAACCACGCGTGGCTCGCTGGGGCGATGAGGCGTACGGATCGTGTCGTACGCCGTGGGACCTCGCTCCAGGAAAGTGACCGGACGGCAGGGGACAGCAGCCCGGTCACCCAAGAGAAGGTCGGCTCCGGGGACGCCCGGGGCCGACCGGCGGGGAGGGGCGACAGGATGCGGGACCTGCGAGACCCGGGACGGAGTACAAGGCGGGGTCGAGCGGTTGCGGTCCCCGTGTCCGTCCAGCACGATGCGTAAGAAGCTCGCCGTCCCACCGCTGCACTGCCAGAGGTCGGGACCACCGATGACCAACCCAGCGGCGCAACCCCCCGGCGCCGCTCCCCAGGCACCGACGCTGCCCTGACGTCGGTGCTGACGAAAGAAGGGCCCCGCGGCTCCGTCCCGCGGGGCCCTTCTCATTCCGGTGCCCGGGCGAGGGCGTCGTCAGGTGCGCGATACGGTGCCGCAGTCGCGCTCGTTCCGGTCCAGCTCCCTGCCTCGGTCGTACGGGTCGACCACCTCGCCGGAGGGCTCGGGACTGGCGTACAGGTCGGCCTGGAACAGCGGCTGGATGAGGCCGTCGCCGTCGCGGCAGTTGTCGTTGGAGATCTCGCCGTCGACGTCGTACACCCAGATACGCCCTTCGGTGCCCTGGAATCTGGCAAGGTCCAGGACGTCCACCTCGACGACCCGGCGGACGATCGTACGGGCGACCTCGCTGCCGCCCCCGGCCTTGGCCAGCGGATACACGAAGGTGTAGTCGGCCCGGATCCGCGCCTGGCCGGTGGCGTCGCCGGGTTCGACGGTCATACGGCCGCGGACCCTGACCTCGGTGCCGACGAGTTCGACCTTGTCGCGGTCGAAGCGGGTGAAGGTCCACGTGGGGTCGTTCTTCACCGTGGGGTGACGCAGCGCGGAGCGCAGGTCGGCCAGGTAGTCCTTCTGCAGGGGGTCGATGAGCGCCAGCGCCTTCCGGGGTTCGGCGCCGTACAGGACGTCGCGGTCGAGGTTGGCGGCGACCAGGAAGTCCTTGGTCATTCCCAGCCCCTTCTCGATCCGTGCGGCGGAGACTCCGCCGACCGCCTTGGCCTTCGGCACCTCGATGGCGTCCGCGCCGACGGCCCAGCGCGCGGCCGGGGAGCCGGCGCAGGGCAGTGCGCGTCTCCGGGACGCTCAGGTCACGCCCTGTGTCTAATAAACATCTCCCAGCCCACGAGACAGCTGTTATCTGCTCGGCTTACGACAGGACTT
>NZ_JAKEIP010000338.1 GCF_021474425.1 Streptomyces muensis
GGGTCGGGCGAGGGTCCCGGCGGGGGTGGCTCGTCGCGGAAGCCGAGCAGCCGGGCGGCGCGCCGCTGCCGGGCGGGGTCGTCGCCCACCGCGTGCAGGGCCAGGGCCAGATCGGCGACCCAGATCTCCGGGACCTGTGCGGTCACGCCACGTTGTCCTGCTTCAGCAGCGCCATCCGGCGCAGCGTCCGCCAGCGTTCGTCGCTGTCCGCGACCCGGATGCCGAGCTTCCGGCAGGCGTGGAAGGCGTCCAGGAACTCGGCGGTGCTGGGCTTGCGTTGCGCTCGTCGCTCCGCGTTGTCGCGCAGGTCCCGCACCACCTCGGCCAGCTCCCAGGCGAGCAGCAGGTCGGCGTCCGTGAAGGGGCGGTAGTAGGCGTCCACATGGGCGCGGGCGACCTCGACCAGTTCCTCGGGTTCGGGGTGTTCGAGCTTGACGACCAGACAGCGCCGCAGGAACGCCTCGGGCAGTTCGCGCTGCTCGTTGGTGGTGATCACCACGAGGGCCCTGGCGTCGTCCTCGGGTTCGATGTCCAGGCCGGTCTGGGAGAGGGTGAAGCGGCGTGAACCCAGCGGGACGAGCAGCCCGTTGGGGAGTTCGGGGTCCGCCTTGTCGATCTCGTCGATGAGTACGACGGACTGGGCGCACAGGTCGGCGGTGTCGGTGCGGACCGGCCGCCGTCCTCCGTGCATCCGGGGCCTGCGGTCCGCGAGGGCCCGCAGCGCGTGCGCCCGGGCGGAGCGCGGCGCGAACGCCTTCCACAGCACACCGGGCTCCACATACGCGTCGATCGGCTTCAGCCGCTGCGCCTGCGCGTCGGCCAGCCGCCGCACATGGTCGAACGACCACAGCAGATCCGGCGCCTGGGTACGGGAGGTCACCACGTGCTCGTGGTACGCCCACCCGTTCTGCCACGCCACATGCGCGGCGAACGACGACTTCCCGGACCCGGGGTCGCCGCGCAGCAGCAGTGGCCGTCCGGTGGCGCGCGCGACGTCGACGGCCAGGTCGAGGTCGCCGCGGACGACGTAGGCGCGGCCGTCGGGGCGGTCGGGGGCGTTGCGCACGGCGGGTTGCGGCGGGAGCGGCTCGGGGGTCACCACGCCTGGTCCTTTCCATGTCCGTTGTGGCGGGAGCGGATGTCGCCCAGTTCCCGGCTGGTCTGCTTCACCCGGTCCTCGGCTCCGGGCTGGAGCGGGATGTGCACGGTGCGCCCGGCCTGGGCACCCAGATCCGCGGGATCGTCCAGGTCCGTGAGGACGATGACGTTGAGCCAGCGGAACCGGACGGTCAGGGTGCGTACGAGGTTGCCGACCACGCCGAGTTCGGTGCCGACGGGGTCGATGACGAGGAAGAGCACATGGCCCTTGATGGGCTGGTCGTTCTCGTCGTCCGACTTCAGCAGGGCGCGTACGGCGGTCAGGCAGGCCCCCATGTGCTCCTCGGCCTGTGCCTCGCCCGCCACCAGGGGGACCGCCTCGCTGCGGTAGACGCCCGAGGAGTACGACGCCCGGTGGATGTGCTGCCTGGCCGTGTCGGTCCAGGTGCCCGCCAGGGTGGCGACCACCTGGCCGGCGCCGGGCAGCAGCAGTCGTACGGCCACCGGATCGATCCAGGTGGGCAGCAGCAGGCTGATGAGTTTGTCGAGCCGGTCCAGCGCGAGAAAGTACTCGACCTCGGTCACCGCCGGCGGCACGTTGTCGGTGGGCACCGGTGCCAGGCAGTGGTGGGCGATGCGGCGGCGCTCCTCGGAGGCGGTGGGAAACCCGCGGTATCCCTCGGAGCCGAGTGCGTGGGCCATGTCCCTCAGCTTGAACCGGTCGGTCACCTCGTTCAGACAGTGCTCGATCTTGGCCGTCATGGAGCGCTTCTCCGGGGTGTCCGCGCACACGCGCAGGTCACCCAGGCGGTCGGCTATCAGGGAGACCAGGTCCTCGTCCCCGGTGTCTTCCTGGAGGATGCACTGCAGCCTGGCGAGCCGGGATATCTCCGAGTGCCGCAGCTCCTGCGCGGTCAGCCCCTTCAGCAGCACGGGCACGATGGTGAGGCGTGGGTCCCGCGACCGCAGGTACCACAGGATGTCGACCTCGCGCCGGAGCCAGGACGACCGCAGCCCGTCCCTGCTGACCAGGACGACGGCCGCCTCACAGTCCGTGAGCCAGTCGTAGAGAACCTGCTCCCAGTCCTCTCCGGACGGCAACCCGTCGTCCACGAGGACTTCCCAGCCGTAGTCCGGCAGCCTTTTCCTCAGTTCGGCCCGCACCAGATCGACGTTCGAAGGATCCCCTTCGGTCTTCGCCGAGCTGTAGCTGATGAATGCGAACGCCATCGACCACTGACCGTTCTGCCGCACGTGCCTGTAGGAGCCCACCAGCCCCTGTAGGACGCAGAGGGTCCCAGGCGACCGGGGCGCAGGTCAACTCGGCGCTATGTCGACGAATTGACGGCTGTTCACATGACGCGTACGTGTGATCGAACCGTCTCGCGGAAAGACTCCTGGAGGCAGCGGACCGCCGGTCACGGCAGACGGGGCGGGGAAGCGGGGGGATGGTGTCGGTCGGCAGCGCACGTCCGGTGGTCGTGATCGTCGGCAGCGTCGATCCCGGCCGGGCCTATTCACCCGAGCTGAAGCACCCGGAATCCGCCCCCGACGCCTGCCGCGAGCTGGGGCGTCAACTCGCCCTGGCCGGCTATGACCTGGCGGTCTTCTCCGCGAAGCCGAAGTACGTCGAGCACGACGTCGTCCATGGGTACGCCCAGGAGGAGGGCGCGGTCTTCGCGCACGTCCCGCGCCACCGGGACGCCGACTTCGGCCTGCCGCAGGACAGTCCGGCGCTCGTGCACACGGTGCGGGACACCGGCCCGGAGTGGGAGGTCTCCTTCTACCGGACGCTGCTCGACTGCGACGCGGTGCTGCTCGTCGGCGGCGGTCAGTCGACCCGGGTGGCCGGGGTGATCGCCCTGTCACAGCGCATCCCGATGCTGCCGGTCGCCGCGTTCGGCGGCGGGGCGAGCCAGGTGTGGGTCAACCTGGACAGGGTCCGCAACGACACGACCGACGACGACATCACCCTCCTCGGGCAGGACTGGCGGCCCGACTCCGCCCGTCTGCTCGTCGAGTGCCTGGACGGGCAGCGGCGGCGGCGCGCGCAGTGGCTGCGGGAACGTGAGCGCGCCGGGCGCCGGGCCTCGCTCTCCACCGGCCTGGGGCTGACGGTGGCGCTGCTGTTGCTGGTGTGCTCCCTGCTGGGCTTCGGCCTGGCGGGCGAGCCCGGCCCTGCGACCGGCCGCCGGCTCGGGGTGCTGGTGGTGACGCCGCTGCTGGCCGCGATGGCCGGGGCGGTGATCCGCAGCTCCTTCGAGGCGGCCGATCAGTGGCCGAGGTCCGCGGTACGGGGGCTGGGCGCCGGCGTCGTCTCCGTGCTGCTGTACGTGGCGTCGCAGCTGCTCACGGTGCCCTCGCTGCTCGACGAACTCGACGTGCGCAGGCTTCTGTTCTTCACGGTGCCCCTCGGGTTCAGCGCCGGGTTCACCTTCGACCTCGTCTTCGAACGCCTGCGCTCGGGAGCGGCCCCCGATCCCCCCGCGCCACCGACCGGACAGCCACAGGGCCCCGGCCCCGCCGGCCGCCCGTGACCGCGCCTCAGCCGGCCGCGGCCGCCACGATCGCGTCCACCACCCGCGGCACCGACCCGGTGTGCAGCGACAGGAACAGATTCGGCTCGACCAGCTCCAGCTCCATGACCCGAGGCTCGCCGCCCGCCCCGTCCTCCCCGTCTACGAGGTCCACGCGCGCGTACAGCAGCTCGGGAGCCCGCGGTACGGCGGCCAGGGCGCGTTCGGCGACGGCGAGTTCGGCCGGGGTCGGGGTCCAGGGCTCCAGGCCGGGGTGGGCGACCTTGCGCGAGTCGTAGGGCGTCCCCGGGGTGAGGACGGCGCCCTTGCGGCTGGCGTGCAGCAGCCGGCCGCCGTAGAACTGCAAGGCCCGTTCGCCGCTGACGTCGATGCCCTTCACATATGGCTGCACCATCGCGGTGAACCCCTCGGCGTGCATCCGCGCGAGCTGTCCCGCGGCCGTGTCGTGCTCGTCGGGCGTGTACCGGGCGGCGAACCGGGCGCCCGCGCCCGAGGTCGGCTTCACGACGTACTCATGGTCGACGGGGAGACCGTCGGCCCCGTCCCCGGGGGCGAGATAGCGGGTCGGCACGACGGGCACCCCGGCGGCGGCGAGCTCACCGAGATACCGCTTGTCGGCGTTCCACCGCACCACCTCGGCCGGATTGGCGAGCCGGGTCTCCTTCCCGCACCGCTCGGCCCACGCCAGGAACTCCGCCGCCCGCCAGCTGTAGTCCCAGGTGGACCGGAGCACCGCGAGGTCGTACCCGCTCCAGTCGACCGTCTCGTCGTCCCAGCACACGGCGTCGGCCTCCGCCCCCACCTCCCGCAGCGCGCCCACCAGGACGGGCAGGTCACGGTCGACGCTGATCTCGGGGCCGGGGCGGCAGGTGACAAGTGCTATTCGGGGCACGCCGGGCTCCTCCGGAGGGGACACATGTGCGACCGGCAGACTAACAAGCGCTTGCGGAACGGGCCGCCGCGGTCCACGCCGCTGCGGCAGGATCGGCGCCATGTCGATCTCCGGAACAGACGCGTACGCCAAGGAATCCCACCTCCCGCCGCTCGTCGAGCGAGCCCTCGCCGCTGCCCGCGCCCACGGCTTCGCCCACTCCTGCCGCCCCGAGCAGGGCCGCCTGCTGCACGCCCTGGCGGGCGGCGCCGGCGAGGCGATCGGGGAGACCGGCACGGGCTGTGGGGTGGGGCTGGCCTGGCTGGCGTCGGGGGCGCGGGAGGGGATGCGGCTCGTCAGCGTCGAGCGGGATCCCGAGCGGGCCCGCGTCGCCGCCGAGGTGTTCGCCGACCGGCCCGACGTGGAGGTGCTGTGCGGTGACTGGCGGCGGATCGAGGAGCGCGGGCCGTACGACCTGCTGGTGCTGGACGGGGGTGGTACCGCCAAGGTCGAGGACGACAGCCCCGCCGATCCGGCCCGGCTTCTAGTGCCCGGCGGCCGGATCGTGATCGACGACTTCACTCCGTCCGCCGACCGGCTGCCCCTGCACGAGGGGCGGGTGGACCGGGCCCGGCTGCACTGGCTGCGCCATATGGCGCTGGAGACGGTCCAGATCCCGCTCGCCCGGGACCTGGCCACGCTGGTGGGCACCAGGCGCTGGATCGCCGGGGCCGAGACCTCGTGGCGGAACTTCGAGCAGGGGCAGGTCGTACGGGGAGTCGTCCGCGACATCCAGAACTTCGGGGTGTTCGTGGACCTCGACGGCGCCGAGGGGTTCGTCACCGTCCCCGAACTCTCCCGGCACCACGTCGAGCACCCCGCCGACGTGGTCCACGTCGGCCAGGAGGTCACCGCCGAGGTGCTCGCCTTCGAACTGTTCCGGCCGCAGGTCCGGCTCTCACTCGCGGCCCTGGCCCCCGACCCGCTTGCGGAGTTCGCGCGCGAAGCCCTCGGCCGGGTGGTACCCGGCACGGTCACCAAAGCGGTCCCGTTCGGCGTGTTCGTACGCGTCGCCGAAGGGATCGAGGGGCTGGTGCACCACGACGCGCTCGCCGGCTCCGCCGTCCCCGGCGTCGGCGACGAGCTGTCCGTCGAGGTGAGCGACATCAATCTGCCACGGCGCCGGGTCGTCCTCAGACCCGCGCCGTAGCCCGCCGCCCTACGCCTCCCGCTCCTCCTCCGGCTCCCAGTCCAGCAACCGCACCTTCGCCACCGTACGGACATGGCGGCGCATGGCGGCCGCCGCCCGCGCGGGCCGCCGGTCGGTGATGGCGTCGAGGATGGCCTGGTGCTGGGCGAGGGAGCGGGCGGGGCGGTGGGGCTGGCGGAGGGACTCGGTGCGGCTCTCGGCGATCTGGTCGGCGATGGAGCGCATGAACTCGGCGAGGATGCTGCTGTGCGCGGCGGCGGTGACCGCGGCGTGGAAGAGGCGGTCGCCCTCCACCCCGTGGCCGTCGTCCTCGATCTCCTTCGCCATGTGCGCGAGGGCCGACCGCATCGCCGCGAGGTCGTCGTCCGTGCGGCGCTCGGCGGCGAGTTCGGCGAGCTTCGTCTCCAGGGCCTCTCGCGCCTCCAGGACGTCGGGAAGGCGCCGGCGGCGTTCGACCATCCGCTCCACCGGCTCCGCGTCGAGGCTGTCCCGCACGAGATACGTGCCGCCCCCGTGCCGCACCTCCACCAGGCCCTGGACCTCGAGGACCACGATCGCCTGCTTCACGGAGGCCCGGCTGACCCCGAGCCGCTGGGCCAGGTCGCGTTCGGTCGGAAGCCGGTCCCCGGCGCCTAGGCCGCCCTCGGCGACGTACGCGCGCAGCCGGTCGAGCACCTGCTCGTAGAGGCGCTGCTTGGTCATGGGGCGCAGGGCGTCGTCGGTCACAGGGTCCCCCTCTCGCCGGGAGCGTAGCACCGGGCCGGTGGGTGGCCGAGTGGACGAGTGGCTGAGCCAATTTCGCGCAACCCCTTGACGTGCCCTCGCCGCGCACCCACGCTAACCAGCCAACGGCCGAATTGGCTCAGCCACTCGGCCACGCACGGTCCACCGCCATCGCCGCCGCCCCGGGACCCAAAGACGGGAGCCCGTATGTCCCCCGAACTCATCTCGATCCTCGTCCTCGCCGTGGTGTTCGTCATCGCCACGACCCGCTCGATCAACATGGGCGCGCTCGCCTTCGCCGCCGCCTTCGCGGTCGGCACCCTCGTCGCCGACCTCGACGCGGACGGCATCTTCGCCGGCTTCCCCGGCGACCTGTTCGTCGTCCTCGTCGGCGTCACGTACCTCTTCGCCATCGCCCGCTCCAACGGCACCACCGACTGGCTGGTGCACGCCTCGATCCGGCTCGTCCGGGGCCGCGTGGCCCTCATCCCCTGGGTGATGTTCGCCCTCACCGGCGCGCTCACCGCCATCGGCGCCGTCAGCCCGGCCGCCGTGGCGATCGTCGCCCCGATCGCCCTGAGCTTCGCCGCCCGCTACGGGATCAGCCCGCTGCTGATGGGCGCCCTGGTCGTCCACGGCGCCCAGGCCGGCGGCTTCTCCCCGATCAGCATCTACGGCTCGATCGTCAACGGCATCGTGGAACGCGAGAAGCTGCCGGGCAACGAGGTGACCCTGTTCCTGGCGTCGCTCTTCGCCAACCTGGTCATCGCCGGGGTGGTCTTCGTCGTATGCGGAGGTCTGCGGCTATGGCGACAGGACTCACCGGCCAAGGGCGCGGGAGACGCCCCTCAGGGGCGCGGGGCCGCAATTGACTTGCGGCTACCGCCGCGTGGGCGCGACCAGCCCCAACGGCGCGACACAGGGACGACCACAGCTCCCG
>NZ_JAKEIP010000339.1 GCF_021474425.1 Streptomyces muensis
GGTCAGTTCCGGCTGGGGGGCTCGGGGGTGGTCCTCGTCACGGAGGACGTCGAGCAGGCGGCGTAGTTCGCCCAGGGCCTGGCGGCTGGTGGTGGCGATGGCGTGCAGGGCCTGGGTGGCGCGCTCCGGGGACTTGGCGGCCGCGTACTTGCCGCCGTCGGCGAGGCCGGTGATGACGGAGAGGTTGTGGCCGATGATGTCGTGCATCTCGCGGGCGATACGGGCGCGTTCGGCGGCGGCGGCGAGCTGGGCCTGCTGGTCGCGTTCGATCTCCAGGCGGCGGGCGCGGTCTTCCAGGGCCTCGGTGTGGTCGCGGCGGGTGCGGACGGTGATGCCGATGGCGGTCGCCACGGCGATGGACATCAGCACGGGGACGATGTCCTTGTCCGCTGTGCCCTGTGGGTGGCGGGTGGCCATCACGGAGATGGGGGTGAGGATCAGGGCGGTGGCCCACCACAGGTTGCGGGGCGGGCGGCGCAGGGCGAGGTGGAAGACGACGAGGAGTTGGAGCAGCACCGCTTGGAGGGCGATGCCGGTCCAGGCGTTGACGAGGGCGGACGGGGCGATGGCGAGGAGTGCGGCCCGGGGGTGGGCGCGGCGCAGGAGGAGGGGGACCGAGAGGCCGAGGCTGAGGGTGAGGACGAGCCAGCCCGGGTTGTCGCGGTCGCGGGCCACGTTGAGCCAGCCGCCGCCGTAGTAGTCGATCAGGGCCGCGGTCACCCAGAAGCCGGTGAGGTGGAGGTCCCAGACGAGGGGGTGGCGGCGGTCGAAGGTGCGCACGCGTCGGGTGATGCGCTGGACGTGCTGGGTGAGGGGTTCCGGCGTCCGTGCTTCCGGCGCCCGTTCGGCCGTGATCTGCTCTTCCGGCGCTCGCTCTTGCGTCACGTGGTCCATCGTCCGGGGTTTGCGGCAGGTGGCACAGGGCCGCAGGCCGTATTTCCGGGTGAGCGATGTCGTACCCAGGTACTACGGTTGCCGCCATGAGCACCACGAGCCCCGGGGCCTATGTCATCCGGTCGATACGTGCCGACGAGTGGGCTGCCGCCAAGGAGTTGCGGCTTGCCGCGCTGCGGGATCCGATCGCGCCGCTCGCCTTTCTGGAGACCTACGAGCAGGCCGTGGCCCGGCCGGACTCCTTCTGGCAGGAGCGGGCCGCGGGCGCCTGCGAGGGGGCGGACCGGGCGCAGCAGATCATCGCCGAGGGGCCGGACGGGGTGTGGGTCGGGACGTTGACCGTGCTGGTGGAGGAGCCGGGGTCGACGGACTGGGCCGGGGCCGTGGTGGAGCGGAAGCAGGGGCATGTCGTCGGTGTGTTCGTACGGCCCGAGGAGCGGGGGAGCGGGCTGACCGATGTGCTGTTCGACGCCGGGCTGGAGTGGGCGTGGTCGCGGGGCGTGGAGCGGGTGCGGCTGATCGTGCACGAGGAGAACGGGCGGGCGCAGCGGTTCTACCGGCGGGCCGGGTTCGTGCCGAGTGGTGTGACCGTGTCGCTGGGTGAGGAGCCCGACGACGTCGAGTTGGAGTTCGTCGTCGAGCGGCCGTGACGAGCCGGCCGCTCGGGGCCGACTCGGCGGTTCACGCGGGGAGTTCGTCGTGCGGCCAGCGGGAGCGGGCCTGTTCGCGGGACCGGAGCAGGGCCAGGGTCGGCATGCCCCGGTCCGCTCCGGTGGCCAGCAGCTCCGGCAGTTGGGGAAGCGGAGCCACGGCGGCGACGTCGTCCAGGACGAGCGTCAGTGGTGGGTCGAGGCGACCGGAGGATGACCGTTCGGCCATGCGCCGGCCGCGCTCGACCACGCTTGCGGCGAGGGCCGTCAGGAGTGGCATGGCGCCCGGGTTGGCTCGGGGGTCCTCGATGGATTCACCCACTACATAAAGCGTGCCCCCTTCGTGGATGAAGGAATCCAAGGTGAGGGCATCAGTTCGGTTTGGGTTGCAGGACTCGCGGATGTTGACCGTGGAGAGCGCCGAGAGGGCTCTCGTGGTCAACTCCTGTGCCATGTCGCGGCGTTCGGGATGGGCTGTGAGGGCGGCTTCGAGCTCGCCTGCCGCGCCGGGGGCCGCCTTCGGGTTCGTACGGAGGATGCGTACGGCGTCCTGGATCTGGGTGCCCTGGGACCAGCGGTGGACGTGGCGGATGGTGCGGCCGTCGATGGCGGCGGCGTGGAGGTAGCTGCGGAGGAGCGTTTCGGCGGTGTCGCTGACCGCCTGGTCGAGGCGGGAGGTGGGGCGGACCGGGGTCAGGAGGGCGGTGGCCCTGGAGACCGCTGTCTGCTTGTCCTCGCAGGCTGTGGTGGGGGACCAGTGGAGGCGGGACGGGGTGTCGCAGAGGTGGGTGGGGTCGTAGAGGAGGACCGGGCCGAGTTTTGCGCGGGCGTCCTTGGTGTCCTGCCAGAGGGCCGGGTTCGAGGTGACTACGAGGGTGGGGCCTTCCGCGTCCTGTACTGCCTGGGTTGCGGTTGAGTGGCGGCTTTCCCGTGGGGCTACGAAGAGTTTTTCCCACCCGCCCACCTGTTCGGTGATCCGAGACGCTCGGGGGTCGGCTCCGGGTGCCGTCGGTTTGCTGAGATCCGCGCGGGTGGTGGCCGTCGTCTGCCGGTCGGCGTCGGAAAGGTCCGGCGGCTGCGGCTGCGGCTGCGTCTGCCGCTCCGGCTTCGGTTCCGTTCTGGGCGCGGGTACGACGTGCGGTGCGGCCACATCGTGTGGCGCAGGTACATCGTGTGCGTCCTGCGGTGCCCTGGCCTCATGCGGTATCGGCGGCGCTGTCGCCTTCGCCTCCCGCCGTCCCGCCCTGACCGCCCGCCATCGGGCCAGCGTGCCGAGCACGAACACGGCCAGCACGACGAGGATCATCAGCTGGCCGATGAACAGGCCCCAGACCAGGCCGTATCCGGAGAGTTGTTCGCTCGGGGTCTCCGGCCAGGCGCCCGGGATGTCCTGGGGGTGGGTGATCAGGGAGCGCATGGCCAGGGGGGTGCGGGTGAAGGTGACGCCGGAGGGCCAGGAGCCGTGGGCGAGCAGGGCGGCGAGGCCCGTGGCCGTCCACACCAGCAGGGTCATGCCGAGGAGGAAGGCGAGTATGCCGATGAGCAGGCCGTCGGGGATGCCCCCTTGGCCGTCCCGGTGGTCCCGGGGTGCCCGGCGCTCGTCCGGTCTCACGCTGCCTCCCTGTCCTGTGCCGGCCCTATGCCACCGTCGATTCGGAGTCGCCGAGGTGTTGTTCCACGAAGGCCGCCGCGCGTTCCTCCGCCTCCAGTTCGGCGGCGCGCAGGGCGTCGTCGGTCAGGTCGTGGTCGGTGGAGGACTCCGTCATCGCGCGGTCGGTGAAGACCAGGGGGCGTTCGGTCTCGGTGACCAGGTGTTTGACGACCTGGACGTTGCCGTTGACGTCCCAGACGGCGATGCCGGGGGTGAGGGACGGGATGATCTCCACGGCCCAGCGTGGCAGGCCGAGGACGCGGCCCGTGGCCCGTGCCTCGTCGGCCTTCTGGGCGTAGATCGTCCTGGTCGAGGCCATCTTCAGGATCGCGGCCGCCTCCCTCGCGGCCGCGCCGTCGACGACGTCGGACAGGTGGTGGACGACGGCGACGAAGGACAGGCCGAGGCGGCGGCCGAACTTCAGCAGGCGCTGGAAGAGCTGGGCGACGAAGGGGCTGTTGATGATGTGCCAGGCCTCCTCGACCAGGAAGATGCGCTTCTTCCGGTCGGGGCGGATCCAGGTGTGCTCCAGCCATACGCCCACGATCGCCATCAGGATCGGCATGGCGATGGAGTTGCGGTCGATGTGGGACAAATCGAACACAATGAGCGGCGCGTCGAGGTCGATGCCGACCGTGGTGGGGCCGTCGAACATGCCGCGCAGGTCACCGTCGACCAGGCGGTCCAGGACCAGCGCCACGTCCAGGCCCCAGGCGCGTACGTCGTCTATGGCGACGTTCATCGCCTCGGCGGACTCCGGCTCGGGGTGCCGTAGCTGTTCGACGATGTCGGTGAGGACGGGCTGGCGGTCGAGGATGGTCTCGTTGACGTAGGAGTGCGCGACCTTCAGGGCGAAGCCCGAGCGCTCGTCGAGGCCGTGGCCCATCGCGACCTCGATGATCGTGCGGAGCAGGGCGAGCTGGCCCCTCGTGGTGATCGCGGGGTCGAGCGGGTTGAGGCGGATCCCCATGTCGAGGGCGGCCATCGGGTCCAGGCGGATGGGGGTTATCCCCAGCTCCTGCGCGATGAGGTTCCACTCGCCGACGCCGTCCTCGCCCTGGGCGTCCAGGACGACGACCTGGCGGTCGCGGAAGCGCAGCTGGCGCAGGACGTACGTCTTCTCCAGGGCCGACTTGCCGTTGCCGGACTCGCCGAGGACCAGCCAGTGCGGGGCGGGGAGCTGCTGGCCGTACAGCTGGAAGGGGTCGTAGATGTAGCCCTTCCCGGAGTACACCTCGCGGCCGATGATGACGCCCGAGTCGCCGAGGCCGGGGGCGGCGGTCGGGAGGTAGACCGCCTGGGCCTGGCCCGTCGACGTGCGCACCGGCGGCCGGGTCGTCTCGACCTTCCCGAAGAGGAAGGACGTGAAGGCGTCGGTGAGGACGGACAGCGGGTCCCGCATCAGGTCCTACCTCCGAATGCCGGTGGCGAAGGGGAGTGTGTTCACGAATGCCCGGTGGTGCTCGCGGTCGCACCACTCCAGCTTCAGATACGACTTTCCGGCCGACGCCCGGATGGTCCGCTTGTCGCGGGCGAGGGCCTCGGGGGTACGGGAGGAGACGGTGATGTAGCCGACGAGGTTGACGCCGGCGGCGCCGCTCGCGAGGTCTTCTCCTCGCTGGTCGAGGCGGTTGTGGGCGGCGATGTCGCGGGGGTCGACGGTGCGGTTCATCTTGGCGGCGCGGCTGGCCTCCGCCTCGTCGTTGGTCTTCTCGGTCAGCATGCGCTCGATGGCGACCTCGGTGGGTTCGAGGTCCATGGTGACGGCGACCGTACGGATGACGTCCGGGGTGTGGACGAGCAGCGGCGCCAGGAAGTTGACGCCGACCGGTGTCATCGGCCACTCCTTCACCCAGGCCGTGGCGTGGCACCAGGGGGCGCGGGTGGAGGACTCCCGGGTCTTGGCCTGGAGGAAGGTGGGCTCCATGGCGTCCAGTTCGGCCGGCCAGGCGTTGCGCTTCGTCATCGCCTGGATGTGGTCGATGGGGTGGTCCGGGTCGTACATGGAGTGGATGAGGGAGGCGAGGCGGCCCTGGCCGAGGGGCTGCCGTACGCGGATGTCGGCCTCCTGGAGGCGTGAGCAGATGTCGGTCAGCTCGCGGGCCATGACGACCGCGAGTCCGGCGTCCCGGTCGACCTTGCCGCCGTGCGGGCGGGCCGCGCGGGCCATCGCCTGGGCCTCGGCGGCAAGTTCGCGGGTGAAGTGCATACAGGCGACGAGGTAGGCGCGGTGCTGCTCGCTGCTCGTCGACACCATGGACTGGAGTTGGTCGTACGACTGCTGGAGCCAGCCCGCGGCCCGGTCGTCGCCTCGTTGGGCGACGTCCTTGGCGTGGGCGTCCGGGTCGGCGGGGAGGGTGCGGGCGAGCATCTGGAGGCGGGTGACGAAGCCGTCTCCGTTGGCGACGTGCTTCAGCAGGGTGCCGAAGCGGTCGACGAGGGCCTCCTGGTCCTCGGAGTCGCGCAGGCCGACGCCGGGGCCCTCGATCTCGATGGCGGCGGTGACGGTGCGCCGGTCCGCGTGGAGCAGTACGGCGATCTCGTCGGGCCCGAACGGGGCGGCCAGCCAGGTGATGCGGCCGATGCCGGGCGGCGGGCCGACCTCGACCTCGCGGCCGTCGAGGTGGGTGCCGGCCTCGACGGCGCCGGAGCGGTAGGCGGTGCCCCGGCGCAGGGTGCGCTTGTAGCTGCGGTTGATCTCGAACCACTTGTAGAAGGTCCGGTGCTTGTAGGGCACGTAGACCGCGGCCAGCGCGATCAGCGGGAAGCCCATCAGCAGCACGATGCGCAGGGACAGGACGGGGACGAGGAGCCCGCACATCATGCCTAGGAACGCGCCCACGATGATCAGCGCGATCTCGCCGGTCTCGCGGTTGCGGCCGACGATCGCGTTCGGCCGGGCGCGGCCGATCAGATATGAACGGCGGGGCGTGACCGCGTGGGACACGTGGGACTCGGTCGTCAACGCCCGTCACCTCCTGAACGGTTGCTGTTGCGGGTGTTGCTGGCGTGGGGGGTGTTCACCGAGCTGCCCGAGCGGGGTGCGGGTGCGGCGGAGGGGACAGATCCGCCGCCCCCGTTCGAGGAGCGTGAGCTGTGTGCGGCGACGCCGCCGGAGACGGGGTTGGACGGGCGGGAGCCCGAGCCGGACTGGCCGCCGCCCTGGTTGTCGGCGCGGGAGCTGTGGGTCTTGATGCCCTGGGCGACGAGGGTCGCCGGGGAGCTGAGCACGGCGGCGGCCTTGCCTTCGGCGCCGCGCATGATGCGGTTGTTGCGGGTGTTCGCGATCTCGTCGCCGAAGCCGGGGACGAAGCGGTAGATCATCGCCGAGGCGAAGATCGCGAGCAGGATGATGGCGAGGCCGGAGACCACGGCGGCGAGGGAGTCGGGGCCCTCCTCGGTGGCGAGAGCGCCGGCGAGGCCGAGGACGATGACGATCACGGGCTTGACGAGGATGACCGCGATCATGATGCCGGCCCAGCGGCGGACGTGACCCCACAGGTCCTTGTCCACGAGGCCGGCGTAGACGACCACGCCGAGCAGGGCGCCGACGTACAGCAGTACGGCGCGGATGTAGAGCTCCAGGTAGAGGATGCCGGCGGCGAGGATGGAGATCAGCGAGACCAGGATCAGCATGATCGGGCCGCCGCCGATGTCGTCGCCCTTTTCGAGGGCTTCGGAGAACGTGCCGAAGAACGTGTCCGTCTGGTTGCCGGTCGCCTTCGCGAGGACGTCACTGACGGCGTCGGTCGCCGAGACGACCGTGTAGAGGATGAGCGGGGTGAACGCCGAGGCCAGCACCGTGAGCCAGAGGAACCCGATGGCTTCCGACAGGGCGGTCGCGAACGGTACGCCTCGTACGGCCCTCTTGGCCACCGCGAGAAGCCAGAGCACGAGGGTGAGGATCGCGGACGCGGCGAAGACGACGGCGTAGTGCTTCAGGAACGTGAGGTTCGTGAAGTCGACGGTGGCGGTCTCCTTCACGGCCTCGCTGAGCTTGTCGACGGTCCAGGCGGCGGCTTCGGCACAGCCCTTGGCGAGGGAGGAGAGGGGGTCGAGGGTGGCGGTGGGGTCG
>NZ_JAKEIP010000340.1 GCF_021474425.1 Streptomyces muensis
ACGCGGCGGCGGCGAGGGCCCCGACGACCCCGAGACAGGCCCGGTCTCCGTCGTCGTGGCCCCCGTCCGCTCCGTCCTGCAGCCCCAGGTCAAGGGCCTCGGCGACCTCGAACCGGTGGCCTTGCGGACCGGTCAGACGGCTGACCTGAACGAGATCGTCGAGGCCCTCGCCGCCGCCGCGTACGCGCGCGTGGAGCTCGTCGAGAAGCGCGGCGAGTTCGCCGTACGAGGCGGCATCCTCGACGTGTTCCCGCCCACCGAGGAACACCCCCTGCGCATCGAGTTCTGGGGCGACGACGTAGAGGAGATCCGCTACTTCAAGGTCGCCGACCAGCGCTCCCTCGAAGTCGCCGAGCACGGCCTGTGGGCCCCGCCGTGCCGCGAACTCCTCCTCACCGACGACGTACGCGCACGCGCGCGTGCCCTCGCCGAGGAGCATCCCGAGCTCGGCGAACTGCTCGGCAAGATCGCCGAGGGCATCGCCGTCGAGGGCATGGAGTCCCTCGCGCCGGTCCTCGTCGACGACATGGAGCTGCTGCTCGACGTCCTGCCCAAGGGCGCCATGGCCGTCGTGTGTGACCCGGAGCGGGTACGCACGCGTGCCGCCGATCTCGTGGCCACCTCGCAGGAGTTCCTCCAGGCGTCCTGGGCCGCCACGGCCGGCGGCGGCGAGGCGCCCATCGACGTCGGCGCGGCCTCCCTGTGGTCCATCGCCGACGTCCGGGACCGGGCGCGCGAACTGCAGATGATGTGGTGGTCGGTGTCGCCGTTCGCGGCTGACGAGACGCTGGACGCGGACACCCTCAAGCTCGGTATGCACGCCCCGGAGTCCTACCGCGGCGACACCGCGAAGGCTCTCGCCGACACCAAGGGCTGGCTCGCCGACGGCTGGCGCACGGTCTTCGTGACCGAGGCCCACGGCCCGGCGGCCCGCACCGTCGAGGTGCTCGGCGGCGAGGGCGTGGCGGCGCGCCTGGAGACCGACCTGGGCGAGATCTCCCCCTCGATCGTCCATGTCGCCTGCGGCTCGATCGACTACGGCTTCGTCGACCCCGCGCTCAGGCTCGCCGTCCTGACCGAGACCGACCTGTCCGGCCAGAAGGCGGCCGGCAAGGACGGCGCCCGGATGCCGGCCCGCCGCCGCAAGACCATCGACCCGCTCACCCTGGAGACGGGCGACTACATCGTCCACGAGCAGCACGGCGTCGGCCGCTACATCGAGATGGTGCAGCGCACCGTCCAGGGCGCCACGCGCGAGTACCTCGTCGTCGAGTACGCCCCCGCCAAGCGCGGCCAGCCCGGCGACCGCCTCTACATCCCGACCGACCAGCTGGAGCAGATCACCAAGTACGTCGGCGGCGAGGCGCCCACGCTGCACCGGCTGGGCGGCGCCGACTGGACGAAGACCAAGGCGCGCGCGAAGAAGGCCGTCAAGGAGATCGCGGCCGACCTGATCAAGCTGTACAGCGCGCGCATGGCGGCCCCCGGGCACGCCTTCGGCTCGGACACCCCCTGGCAGCGGGAGCTGGAGGACGCCTTCCCGTACGCCGAGACCCCCGACCAGCTGACGACCATCGCCGAGGTCAAGGAGGACATGGAGAAGTCGGTCCCGATGGACCGCCTGATCTGCGGCGACGTCGGCTACGGCAAGACGGAGATCGCGGTGCGGGCCGCGTTCAAGGCGGTGCAGGACGGCAAGCAGGTGGCCGTCCTGGTGCCGACGACCCTGCTGGTCCAGCAGCACTTCGGGACGTTCTCCGAGCGCTACTCGCAGTTCCCGGTGAACACCCGGGCCCTGTCCCGCTTCCAGACCGACACCGAGGCGAAGGCGACCCTGGAGGGCCTGCGCGAGGGCTCGGTGGACATCGTCATCGGCACGCACCGGCTGTTCTCCTCCGAGACCAAGTTCAAGGACCTGGGCCTGGTCATCGTCGACGAGGAGCAGCGCTTCGGCGTCGAGCACAAGGAGCAGCTGAAGAAGCTGCGCGCGAACGTCGACGTCCTCACGATGTCCGCGACCCCGATCCCGAGGACCCTGGAGATGGCGGTCACGGGCATCCGCGAGATGTCCACGATCACGACCCCGCCGGAGGAGCGCCACCCGGTCCTGACCTTCGTCGGCCCGTACGAGGAGAAGCAGATCGGCGCCGCGATCCGCCGCGAACTGCTGCGCGAGGGCCAGGTCTTCTACATCCACAACCGCGTCGAGTCGATCGACCGCGCGGCCGCGCGCCTGCGCGAGATCGTCCCCGAGGCACGGATCGCCACGGCCCACGGGCAGATGTCCGAGCAGGTCCTGGAGCAGGTCGTCGTCGACTTCTGGGAGAAGAAGTTCGACGTCCTCGTCTCGACCACGATCGTCGAGTCCGGCATCGACATCTCCAACGCCAACACCCTGATCGTCGAGCGCGGCGACAACTTCGGCCTCTCCCAGCTGCACCAGCTGCGCGGCCGGGTCGGGCGCGGCCGCGAGCGCGGATACGCGTACTTCCTCTACCCTCCGGAGAAGCCGCTGACGGAGACGGCCCACGAGCGTCTGGCCACCATCGCCCAGCACACCGAGATGGGCGCGGGCATGTACGTCGCCATGAAGGACCTGGAGATCCGCGGCGCGGGCAACCTCCTCGGCGGCGAGCAGTCCGGCCACATCGCGGGCGTCGGCTTCGACCTGTACGTCCGGATGGTCGGCGAGGCCGTCGCCGACTACCGCGCCTCGCTGGAAGGCGGCGTGGAGGAGGAGCCGCCGCTGGAGGTCAAGATCGAGCTCCCGGTCGACGCCCACGTCCCGCACGACTACGCGCCCGGCGAGCGGCTGCGCCTGCAGGCCTACCGTGCCATCGCCTCCGCCAACACGGAGGACGACATCAAGGCCGTACGCGAGGAACTCGTCGACCGCTACGGCAAGTTGCCCGAACCGGTCGAGAACCTCCTCCTCGTGGCAGGCCTGCGCATGCTCGCCCGCGCGTGCGGCGTCGGCGAGATCGTCCTCCAGGGCAACAACATCCGCTTCGCACCAGTGGAGTTGCGCGAGTCCCAGGAACTGCGGGTCAAGCGCCTCTACCCGGGCACCGTCATCAAGCCGGCCGTGCACCAACTGCTGGTGCCGCGCCCGAAGACCGCGAAGGTGGGCGGAAAGCCGCTGGTCGGGCGGGAGTTGCTGGGCTGGGTCGGGGAGTTCCTGGCGTCGATCCTGGGGTCGTGACCACCCCGGGCGAGGGGCGACAGGGTACGGCGCCGCACGTGCCCTAGCCGCCCCGTACCTCGGTCCGCACCTCGGTGTTCTGGCAGGCGTGCAGCAGCCAGCGTCCGTCGCTCTGCCTGGTCATGACGTAGAGCGGGGCGCCCTCGGTGTCGGTGGTGCCGTCCGGTGAGTGGTAGATCTGCCGGACCTTGACAGCCGCCACGTCGGGCCGCAGGAACCGGGTGTGCGCTACCTCGTAGGTGACCTCGCCGTCCCAGCTGGCGGCGGGCAGCACGGCGCGGGTGAACTCGGCGATGGCGTCGAGGCCGATGAGGACCTTGCCGTGGGCGGTCGTCCAGAGCGCGTCGGGGTGGAAGAGGGCGAGGAAGCCCTCGGCGTCCTTGGCGCGCTGGGTGCGTTCGACGGTGGCGACTACTTCGGCGATGGCGTCGAGGTCCGCCTCGTTGTCAGCGTTGTACGTGCTGTCCGCGGTGTCAGCTGTTTCGGTGGTCATGGCGATCACTCTGCGACCTCAAGCGGACTTGAGGTCAAGCCGCACTTGCCTCGGCCGCACGAAGCCGTCCGCGGGAGGTGGGTCTCCGCGGACGGCGTCGTCGGTCGGTGCCGTGCCCGACGGCTCTCGTGCTCCTCCGGCCTCGGCCTCTACTGCTGCTCGGGCGGCCGGTCGCGGTCCATGCCGAGTCCGCGCTCCATGCGCTGCTGCGCGTCGTCGACCTGGCTCTCGTACTTGTTGCCCGTCTTCTCGTTGACCTGCCGCTCCGCGGCGTCGGACATGTCCCTGGCCTTGTCCTGAGCGTGACGGTTCTTGAACCTGTCGAAGATGCCCATCCAAGAGCTCCTTCCGGAGGTGACTCACCACCGACCATACGCCCGGGATGTGAGGTATGCGCGCTTGGTCCGTTTGAGGTCTGGACCACTTGAATGCCGCCGTGCGCCGGGTCGCTACCGTGTGCACGACGCTGTGCCCGGGGAAAACCGGGAAGACCGCCGGTGCGCGGCGGGGCGGGCGGAGCGGGACCGGGCTGCAAGGGGAGGGACGCATGGTGGCGCGTCGAAGGGGCGGGGCGGCGAGCGCCGCCGCGATGCTCGGCATGGTGCTGGTACTGGCGGGCTGCGAGAACGTCGACCTGCCGTCGGCCGGAGCCGAGCCCTCCGGCTCCGCCCCCGCCGCGGGCACCGGCCGGGCGGTGAGCCCACTGGACAACCCGGACGGCACGAAACCCGGACTCGCGCCCCTCACCTCGGAAGCCGACCGTGCCGAGGCACGGGCCCTCATCGAGAAGGTGGCGACCAAGGGCCGCGGCCCGAGGACGGGCTACGAGCGGGACAAGTTCGGCTACGCCTGGATGGACTCGGCCCCGGGCGGCATCCCGTTCGCCCGCAACGGCTGCGACACCCGCAACGATCTCCTCAAACGCGACGGCGAGGACGTCCGCTTCCGCTCCGGCTCGGACTGCGTCGTGTCCTCCATGACCCTGCGCGACCCGTACACGGGCCGCACGATCGACTGGGCCAAGTCCCGCGCCACGACCGTACAGATCGACCACGTCATGCCGCTGTCGTACGACTGGCAGATGGGCGCCTCCCGCTGGCCGGAGGGCAAACGCCAGGACATCGCCAACGACCCCCTCAACCTCATACCGGTCGACGGCCCCACCAACAGCTCCAAGGGCGACTCCGGCCCCGCTTCCTGGCTGCCCCCGAACAAGCGGATCCGCTGCAGTTACGCGGTGCGCTTCGCCCAGGTGTCGCTGAAGTACGAACTGCCGGTGACGACCGCCGACAAGGAGATGATGCTGGGTCAGTGCGGCGGCTGACCCGGGCGTGCCCCGCGTAAAATCGCTGGTCGGCGCGGTCGCCCCAGCTCTACGGTGGCGCGTATGGAGCTGAAGGTATCGAGCCTCGCCGAACGCCCCGAGATGCTCGGCCGGGTCATGGAAATGCCGGACACCTGGCCCGAGTTCACGACCCAGGACCCGGTGGGCAACGCCCACTACGGCCGCATCCCGCGCGAACTCCCGCAGTACGCGCTGTTCGCCGAGGACGAGCGGGGCGAGGTCGTCGCCCACGCCTACAGCGTTCCCTTCGCCCTCGCCGCCGAGGGCCGGGGCCGGCTGCCCGCCCGGGGCTGGGACGAGGTGCTGGTGTGGGCCTTCGCCGACCTGCGCCGCGGTACCCCGCCCGACACCGTCAGCGCCATCTCCGTCGTCATCGCCCCGCACGCCCAGGGGCGCGGCCTGTCCGCCCGTATGCTCACCGCGATGCGTGACAACGCCCGGGCCCACGGCTTCCGCGAGGTCGTCGCCCCCGTCCGCCCCAGCGCCAAGCATCTCGAACCGCACACCCCCATCGAGGAGTACGCCCGTCGCGTACGCCCCGACGGCCTGCCCCACGACCCGTGGCTGCGTGTCCACGCCCGGGCCGGCGCCACCATCGACTCCGTCGCCCCGGCCTCGATGACCGTCGCCGGCTCGCTGGAGCAGTGGCGCGGCTGGACCGGTCTGCCCTTCGACACGGCCGGTGACATCGAGGTGCCGGGCGCGCTGGTGCCGGTGCGGTGCGAGCCGGAGCGGGGTCACGCGGTGTACGTCGAGCCCAACGTGTGGATGCGGCACCCGCTGTGAACCGCCGTCCGGCCGTGCCCCGCGACGGCCGGGTCAGCCGGACTTCTTCCAGTCCTGGCAGCCCGTGGTCTTGAAGTACGCGTCCGAGGCGCTGATCGTGACGACGGCCGAACCGGTCACGTTGTCGTTCGCGGTGATCGACTCCAGACCGTGCTCGGCGTCCTTGGCGCGCTCCCAGTAGCAGGAGTCGTCGGTGTTGCCGGTGGACTTGTAGGTGCCGGGGGCGATGTCGACGCCGACTCTGAACATGCCGCCGTCGCCGGCCATCGTCGTGGCGGGGGAGCCCTTGGCCTTCGCCTTGTCGTCGACGGCCTCCCAGTCCTCGCAGCCGCTCGACGAGAAGAGCTTGTCGGTGGCCTTGACGGTGACGTAACTGGTGCCGGTCACATTGTCGTTGGCCAGCAGCGAGTCCACCTCGCCCGAGGAGTCCTTGGCCCGCTCCCAGTAGCACATGCCGTCGGTGTTGCCGGTGGTGCGGTAGGTCCCGGGCTTCAGGTCCGAACCGACCTGGAAGTCGCCGTCCCCCGCGAACGCGGCCTTCTTCTCGGCGGCCTCGGCCGTGTCCTTCCCCTTCTCGCCGCCGGTGCGCTCCCCGGACGACGAAGAGGCCTTGTCCCCGCTGCCGGTGCCGCCGGTGCCGCCGGAGCCGCCGTCTCCCGCGTTCGCCGACACGGCGCCGATGACGACGATCCCCACCACGGCGCCCAGCGCGATCTTGCCCTTCATACCCATGGCTGTGTCCCCTCCCTACGCGCGGCGACCGCCGCCGAATCGGTAGTCGCTCGTTCGCTGCGTCAATAAGAGCAGAGCGTGTGAACCGAGTCAACACGATTCACGCGATGTCGTGTGTACACGGCCGTGAATGGGTCGATCTTGCGTACGTCGGTATGCTCGGCGCCACACGCGGACACGAGGACGCGGGGGACGGCGCGGATGACGCGGTTGGCGCGGACGACGTGCCGCGACGCGGATGACGAGGGGAGCAGGCGGGATGCAGGACAACGCGACGGAGGTGACCGCCGCCGGGATCGCCCGGCTCGCCGGTGTCGGCCGTGCCGCCGTCAGCAACTGGCGCCGCAGGCACGCCGGCTTCCCCAAGCCGGTCGGCGGCACCGAGACCAGCCCCTCCTTCGCCCTCGCCGAGGTCGAGGCCTGGCTGCGCAAGCAGGGCAAACTCGCCGAGGTCCCGCTGCGCGAACGGGTCTGGCAGCAGCTCGCCGGCCACCCCGAGGGCCCGGTCACGGCACTGCTCCACGCCGGCTGCGTCCTGCTGCTGATCCATGACCGGCCCACGGTCTGGCTGGAGATCGGCGCCGGTTCCGACGAGCGACTCGCGGCGATGCTGCCCGGGGCGCTGGAGGAGGTGCTGGTGCCGAGGTTCGGTGTGGTGGCCAGGCGTGGGGGTGGCGG
>NZ_JAKEIP010000341.1 GCF_021474425.1 Streptomyces muensis
CCGAAGAACGACCCCCCGGGGTCGAAGGGGCGGAGCCCCTGGGGATGGGACGGGTAGGGGCGGCGGGGGCGAGGGAATGGTCAGGTTGATGCGCAGTCCGCGCAGGTGCCGAAGATCTCCACCGTGTGGGCCACGTTCACGAAGCCGTGTTCCGCTGCGATGGCGTCCGCCCATTTTTCGACCGCCGGGCCCTCGACCTCGACGGCCTTGCCGCAGACGCGGCAGACGAGGTGGTGGTGGTGTTCGCCGGTGGAGCAGCGGCGGTAGACGGACTCGCCGTCGGCGGTGCGCAGGACGTCGACCTCACCGGCGTCGGCGAGGGACTGCAGGGTGCGGTAGACCGTGGTGAGCCCGACCGAGTCGCCCTTGTGCTTGAGCATGTCGTGGAGTTCCTGCGCGCTGCGGAACTCGTCGACCTCGTCAAGGGCCGCCGCCACGGCGGCCCGCTGTCGAGTCGCGCGGCCCTTTACGGGCGGTCCAGCGACTGTCACCGGTTGCCTCCTCACGTCTGCACTTGCCGGGCCATTGTGCCAGCCCGGACCGTCAGCGGTCAGGCGCCGACCTTCCCCGCGGCTTCCCGGCTGGCCGGAATCGCACACTCCGCCGGGTCACCGGAGGGCTGCGCGGCGGCCAGGGCACGGGCCCTGCGCCGGGCCAGCGGGGCCGCGAGCGCGGTCAGCGCGATGAACGCGCCGATGGTCAGCAGAACGATCGTCGCGCCGGGCGGCACGTCCTGGTAGTACGAGGTCACCGTGCCGCCGATGGTCACCGTCACGCCGATCCCGACCGCGATGGCGAACGTCGCGGCGAAGCTCCGCGTCAGCTGCTGAGCGGCCGCCACCGGTACCACCATCAGCGCGCTCACCAGCAGCAGGCCGACCACGCGCATCGCGACCGTGACCGTCACCGCAGCCGTGATCGCCGTCAGCAGGTTCAGGGCGCGGACCGGCAGGCCCGTCACCCTCGCGAACTCCTCGTCCTGGCTCACCGCGAACAGCTGGCGGCGCAGGCCGAGAGTGACCAGGACCACGAAGGCCGCCAGCAGGATGATCGCCGTCACGTCCGACTCGCTGACCGTGGACAGGGAGCCGAAGAGGTACGACGTCAGGTTGGCGTTCGAGCCGTTCGGGGCGAGGTTGATCAGCATCACGCCGCCGGCCATGCCGCCGTAGAAGAGCATCGCGAGCGCGAGGTCGCCGCGCATCCTGCCGTACCAGCGGATCAGTTCCATGGCGATGGCGCCGAGCACCGACACCAGTGTCGCCATCCACACCGGGGACCAGGAGAGGAGAAAACCGAGGCCCACGCCCGTCATCGCCACGTGGCCGATGCCGTCGCCCATCAGGGCCTGGCGGCGCTGGACGAGGTAGATGCCCACGGCGGGGGCCGTGATGCCCACCAGGACCGCGGCGAGCAGCGCCCGCTGCATGAAGTCGTAGTTGAGGAAGTCCATCAGCTCAGCAGTCCCGTGCGGATCGGTTCGGCGTCCGGCGCCGCGTGCGGGTGTACGTGGTCGTGGCCGGGCAGCGCGTGCTGGCCGACGGCCTTCGGGGGCGGGCCGTCGTGCAGGACGCAGCCGTCGCGGAGCACCACCGCCCGGTCGATCAGGGGCTCCAGCGGCCCGAGTTCGTGGAGCACGAGCAGCACCGTCGAGCCGGCCGCGACCTGCTCCCGCAGCGTCTGCGCGAGCACCTCCTGGCTGGCCAGGTCCACGCCCGCCATCGGCTCGTCCATGATCAGCAGCTCGGGCTGGGAGGCGAGCGCGCGGGCGATCAGTACGCGCTGGTGCTGGCCGCCGGAGAGGGCGCCCACCGAGTCCTTCACACGGTCCGCCATGCCGACCAGCTCCAGGGCGTGCCGTACGGCCGCGTGGTCGGCCTTGCGGAAGACGCCGAAGCGGGTGCGGGACAGCCGGCCCGCGGAGACGACCTCGCCGACCGTGGCGGGCACGCCGCCCGCGGCCGTCGTGCGCTGCGGGACGTAGCCCACCCGCGCCCAGTCGCGGAACCGGCGCCGGTCCGTGCCGAACAGCTCGATCTCGCCGGCGCTGACCGGCACCTGGCCGATGACGGTGCGCACCGCGGTCGACTTGCCCGAGCCGTTGGCGCCGAGCAGCGCGACGACCTCACCGCGGCGCACGGTGAGGTCGATGCCGCGCAGGACGGGGCGCGAGCCCAGCTCGGCGCGGACGCCGCGCAGCGATATGACGGGCTCGGTCATGCCGTCCTCCATGGGGTCGATCACTTGGCTCCCAGAGCCGTCTTCAGGGCCGTGAGGTTCGCCTGCATGACCGCGATGTAGTCGTCGCCCTTGGACTTGTCGGTGATGCCCTCGAGCGGGTCGAGGACATCCGTCTTCAGGCCCGCGTCGTCGGCGAGGGTCTTCGCGGTCTTGTCGGACACGAGTGTCTCGTAGAAGACGGTGGTCACGCCGTCGGCCTTGGCCTCCTCCTGGAGCTCCTTGATCCGGGCCGGGCTGGGCTCGCTCTCCGGGTCGAGGCCGGAGATGGCCTCCTGGGTGAGACCGTAGCGCTCGGCGAGGTAGCCGAAGGCGGCGTGGTTGGTGAAGAAGACCTTGGACTTGGTGTCCTTGAGCCCGTCCGCGAACTCGGTGTTCAGCTCGCCGAGCTTCTTGACCAGCGCGGCGGTGTTCTTCTTGTAGTCGGCCGCGTTGTCCGGGTCCGCCTTCTCGAAGGCGGCGCCGACGCCGTTGGCGATCTCGGCGTACTTCACCGGGTCGAGCCAGACGTGCGGGTCGAGGGCGTGCTCCTCCTCCTCGGAGTGCTCCTCCTCGCCGCCGTGCCCGTGACTGTCCTCGACCGCGCCGTGGTCCTCCAGCTTGGTCAGCGTGGCGGCGTCGATCTTCGTCTTGAGGCCCGACTGCTCGACGGTCTCGTCGACGGAGGGCTGCAGACCCTTGAGGTAGAGGGCGGCGTCGGACTCCTCCAGCTGTGCCCGCTGCTTCGCGCTGATCTCCAGGTCGTGCGGCTCCTGGCCGGGTTCGGTCAGACTGGAGACGTTCACATGGTCGCCGCCGATCTGCTCGGCGAGGAAGGCCATGGGGTAGAACGACGCGACGACGTCGAACTTGTCCGTGTTGCCCGCGGCCGCGCTGTCCGAGGAGCACGCGGAGAGGGTGCCGGCACCGAGGGCGGTGACGGCGGCGAGGGCGATCCCGGATATGTGCTTTCGTCGTACGTTCATGACAGTCATTTTCAGCCGTAGTGGAAACGATTGTCAACAAGCGTGATGAGCGGTCCACAGAGGGCAACCGATTTGGTTGAGGGGGATCCCCCGCCGGTACCCTGAAGCATTCGCTGTGAAGCGCCTCGCTTCGTCGCCCGTCGTCGTAATGAAGAGAGCACCGTGGCCGCCGACAAGATCGACACCATCGTCAGCCTGAGCAAGCGCCGTGGCTTCGTATTCCCCTGCAGTGAGATCTACGGCGGCCAGCGCGCCGCCTGGGACTACGGACCGCTGGGTGTCGAGCTCAAGGAGAACCTGAAGCGCCAGTGGTGGCGCTACATGGTGACGTCGCGCGAGGACGTCGTCGGTATCGACTCGTCCGTCATCCTTGCCCCCGAGGTCTGGGTCGCCTCCGGTCACGTGGCCACCTTCACCGACCCGCTCACCGAGTGCACCTCCTGTCACAAGCGCTTCCGCGCCGACCACCTGGAGGAGGCGTACGAGGCGAAGAAGGGCCACCTCCCGGAGAACGGCCTCGCCGACGTCAACTGCCCCAACTGCGGCAACAAGGGCCAGTTCACCGAGCCCAAGCAGTTCTCGGGTCTGCTCTCCACCCACCTCGGCCCGACGCAGGACAGCGGCTCCATCGCCTATCTGCGCCCCGAGACCGCCCAGGGCATCTTCACCAACTTCGCCCAGGTGCAGACCACTTCGCGCCGCAAGCCGCCATTCGGCATCGCGCAGATGGGCAAGTCCTTCCGCAACGAGATCACGCCCGGCAACTTCATCTTCCGCACCCGCGAGTTCGAGCAGATGGAGATGGAGTTCTTCGTCAAGCCGGGCGAGGACGAGAAGTGGCAGGAGTACTGGATGGAGCAGCGCTGGAACTGGTACACCGGCCTGGGCCTGCGCGAGGAGAACATGCGGTGGTACGAGCACCCCAAGGAGAAGCTCTCCCACTACTCCAAGCGCACCGCTGACATCGAGTACCGCTTCCAGTTCGGCGGCAACGAGTGGGGCGAGCTGGAGGGTGTCGCCAACCGCACCGACTACGACCTCGGCGCCCACTCCAAGGCCTCCGGCCAGGACCTCTCCTACTTCGACCAGGAGGCCGGCGAGCGCTGGACGCCGTACGTCATCGAGCCGGCGGCCGGTGTCGGCCGCGCGATGCTGGCCTTCCTGCTCGACGCGTACGTCGAGGACGAGGCGCCGAACGCCAAGGGCAAGATGGAGAAGCGGACCGTGCTGCGGCTCGACCACCGGCTGGCGCCGGTGAAGGTGGCCGTCCTTCCGCTCTCCCGCAACCCGGAGCTCTCCCCGAAGGCCAAGGGCCTCGCCCAGGCGCTGCGCCAGAACTGGAACATCGAGTTCGACGACGCCGGCGCGATCGGCCGCCGTTACCGCCGCCAGGACGAGATCGGTACGCCGTTCTGCGTCACGGTCGACTTCGACACGCTGGACGACAACGCCGTGACCGTGCGTGAGCGGGACTCGATGAAGCAGGAGCGGGTGTCGCTCGACCAGATCGAGGGCTACCTGGCCAGCCGGCTGATCGGCGCCTAGTCAGGGCCTGTTCGTGAGCTGAGGCTGACGGGAGACATCACGTCTCCCGTCAGCTTTTCGCGTGGCGGACCGGGCGTCGTCCGGGAAAGATCGTGCCCATGGCCTCAACGGTGACGAACATCGCGATCGACTGTGCGGACGCCTACCAACTGGCGTGCTTCTGGGCGGAGGTGACCGGGCACCCCGTCGATGCCGAGGACGGGCCCGGCGACGAGGAGACCGCGATCACGCTGCCCGGCGGTCCCACCCTGTACTTCAACCAGGTCCCGGAGCCCAAGACGACCAAGAACCGGCTCCATCTGTGCCTGCGCCCCGACACGACACGGGACGAGGAGGTCGAGCGGCTCCTTGGGCTGGGCGCCTCCCTGGTCGCCGACCGCCGTGAACCCGACGGCCGCGGCTGGGCCGTTCTCGCCGACCCGGAAGGCAACGAGTTCTGCGTGCTGCGCGCCGAGTCCGAGCGGGCCGCGCTGCCCGCGCCCGCCTGACCTGAGAGCTCCGTCGTCACTCGTCATTGGCCCCGGATACCGGCATCGCATTGGCCCTGTGTCCGGGGCCGCCGCGCGCCCAGGCTGGGCCGCATGAGCATCGCATTCCTGTTGACCACCCTCGTCGTCGTCGCCACTCCCGGCACCGGCGTCGTCTACACCCTCGCCGCCGGGCTCTCCCGCGGCCGGCGCGCGAGTGTCGTCGCTGCCCTCGGCTGCACGCTCGGGATCGTGCCGCACATGCTGGCCACCGTCACCGGGGTCGCCGCCCTGCTGCACGCCAGCGCCACGGCGTTCCAGATCCTCAAGTACGCCGGGGTCGCCTACCTCCTGTACATGGCCTGGGCCACGCTCAACGACAAGGCGGCGCTCGCGGTGGACGAGGGGGAGGGGGCCGCGCCGGTCCCGGCCGGGCGGGTGGTCGTACGGGGCGTTCTGGTCAACCTCCTCAACCCGAAGCTGACGATCTTCTTCTTCGCGTTCCTGCCCCAGTTCGTGAACCCCGGCGAGGCGCACGCCCTGCCGCGCATGCTGGCGCTCAGCGGGGTGTTCATGCTGGTGACGTTCGTGGTCTTCACGGCGTACGGCGTCCTCGCGGCGTCCGTCCGCAGTCATGTCACCTCCCGGCCCCGGGTGATGACCTGGCTGCGGCGGGGCTTCGCCGGGTCGTTCCTGGCGCTGGGGGCGAAGCTGGCGGTCACGGCCCGCTAGGGCCTGTCGGCCTAGAACCGGATCCATCTCGAACGGAGTTCGTCGCGCAGGCGCCGGGCGACCTGGCCCATGAGGGCGTCGGCGCCCGGCTGGCGGCCCGCGGCCACCCGGGACTCGGTCAGCACGGCGATGGCGTAGCTCTGGCCGTCGGCGTGTTCGACGACACCGACCTCGTGGCGCAGGTTGAGCAGCATGCCGGTCTTGGACGACCAGGTGGAGGCGTCGGAGTCGAAGTCCGGGGCGAGGCGGTTGCGTACGAGGTTGTTGGCCATGAAGCCGCGTACCTGTGCGGCGACGTCGGGGTGGACCGCCGAGGGCTCGGTGGCGCCGGGACGCCAGAGGGCTTGGAGGAGATCGACGAAGGCCCGGGCCGTGCCGGTGTTGGCGCGTGAGATGTCGAGCTGGGGGACCCGGTGACCGCGGCCCGGGGTGCCGGCGTCGATCGCGAGGGCGTGTGCCAGGTGCACGTCCGCCGGGTCGAAACGCTCCACCGGTGTCTCCATCAGCTCGCGCATGGTGTGCCGTACGGCGATGCCGCGCAGCCCCAGCTCGTGCAGGACCGCGCCGACCTGGTCGGGCGGGGTGAGGGCGAAGAGGGCGTCGGCCGCGCTGTTGTCGCTGATGCAGGTGCTGAGGTAGATCAGGTCCTCGACGGCGATGTGGGCCGGGTGTCGGAAGCGGCTCACTCCGGTCGGGCCGGGGGTGGTGATCCGGCCCGGCGGCACCTCGATCGTCTGGGCGCCGTCGAGTTCTGCGCGTCGGACGCGTTCCAGGGTCACCAGGGCGAGCGGGATCTTCACGAGGGAGGCGACGGGCAGCTCGACGTCGGGGTCGATCCCGATCTCGTCCCCCGTCTCCAGGTCCCGGACGAGGAACGAGCCGTACAGCCCGCCTTCGCGCAGGTCCCGGCGCAGGTCGCTGAGGAGTCGTTCGGTGTTGGTTGTCATGGGGTTGCCTTCGGTTCGCGTGACGACGGACTGAGCCTCCGGGCGGATTTCGCCCCCGCCGCCCCTACCCGTCCCATCCCCAGGGGCTCCGCCCCTTCGACCCCGGGGGTTGTTCGTCGGGTGCGGA
>NZ_JAKEIP010000342.1 GCF_021474425.1 Streptomyces muensis
CCCATCGGCCTTCGGCCTCGTCCTCAAACGCCGGACGGGCTGAAAGACCTCAAGGGGCGCGGGGAACTGCGCGATCAGCCCCCACCGGGCCGCGGGCGTCCGCGGCGCGAAGGGGCCGTGTCGGGGGGTGTCCGCCCGCAGCGGCCGGTGTCAACAGACAGCACTTCTTGTCCTACTCCCGCCACCGGACCGAGGACGGACACCCCCCGGCGCGGCCCCGACCCACAACGCACCGAACCGCGCCACCCGCACCCCCGCGGGCCACCGCAGGCATCACGGCGGCTCCGTCGGAGACACCGGTCCCGCCCGGTCCAGCAACCCCGTCCGAGCCGCCAACGCCGCCGCCTCCAGTCTCGAACCGACGCCCAGTTTCATCAGCACCCGTTGGACATGCGTACGCGCGGTCGACGGTGCGATGCCCATCCCCGCGGCGATCAGCCGGGTGTCCTCGCCGTCCGCGACCCTGACCAGGACCTCGACCTCCCGAGGCGTGAGCATCTGCAACAGCCGCTGCCCCTCGTCGTCCGGCTGGGCGGCCGGGTTGAGCAACTCACTGAACGCGCCCTGGAGGAGAGAGGGCGCCACCGCCGCCTCCCCCGCCCGAGCCTTCATGATCGCCCGCTCGACACCCTCTATGCGTTCGTCGTGCCGCACATAGCCGGAGGCCCCCGCAGCGAACGCCGCCGCGATCCCGCGAGGACTCGGCACCGGCCCCAGCACCAGCACGGCCACCTGCGGCCGCTCCCGCTTGATCTTCACCACCGGATCGAACATCCCCGGCTCCGCAGGCGAGGCGGTCCCCAGCAGACACACTTCAGGCGCCCGCGTGATCACCAGTTCCGCCGCCCCCGCGGCCGGCGCCGCCGCGGCCAGCACCCGATGCCCCCTGAGCTTCAACGCCGAGGCCAACGCCTCCGCGAGCAATCGGTGGTCGTCGACCACCATGAGCCGCACTCCCATCGAGCAACCCCCCAGTCACCCAAGTCCCCGGTCCCCTCCGCACGGACGGACAGAGCCCCCTCCCAGCTCCCCCGCCCTTCATGCCCCGGAAGCTACACGCTTGTTCGACGTTGCGCGCCCCTACCGGTGAGAAGTGCCCCGGAACGACGGATTTTCTGACTCTCCCCGCATTCAAGGACGGTGGAACAGCAATCGGTCCAGAGGGTCGGAGGGCGCGGGCCCTCCCACCGCACCACCAGACGTGCGGCATCGCATCCAGCGGTCCGCCCAGCCGAACTCAGACGTTGCCAGGTCCTCTTGGGTATCCGCGGCCCAGGGCTTCCCGCGCGGGGATCCGTGCGGCCGCCGCCTTGTACGCCCCTCCGAGCACCTGCAGGGACCTGTGGCCCTCCGCGCCCGTCGCCGCCGGCCCGCCGTCGTCGCCGCACCACCCGCGGAACCGCACGCAGAGCCGCCGGTCGCACCGCTCGGGCGATGCGGCGCCCCTTCGGAAATTCCGGACACCATCGGTATTCACTAGTATTCTTGCGGCATGGCTGACACCACCATCAAGATCAGCGAGCCGATAAGGGACCGTCTGCGCACCCTCGCCGAGGAACGCGGCCTCAGTACGCGTGCCTACGTCGAGCGCGTGGTCGCCGCAACGCCCACGGAGGCGGAGCGCGCGGAGCGTACGGCCCGGGCTATCGCCTACGTCCGGGCCAACTTGTGCCCGGACCTCTCCGAAGACGACGTACGCGCGGCGCAGGAATGGCGTGCCTCGATCGCAGCCCGACAGGTGGGGGAACGCAGGTGATCATCCTGGACCATACGGCGGTCCTCGCCCTGTGCCGCGGCCACCGGCTGCTGTCAGGGCTGGCCGTGGTCGAGGTCGACGACCCCTACCAGCGCGCGCATGTCCCGGCGCTGTGTCTGGTGGCCGCGACTCTCGAACTCCCGGGGGTGGTCGCACACGTCGGTGCACTCCCCGGCCTGGAGTTCCTCCCACTCGACTTCGCCGGTGCCGCCGCTGTCGAGCAGACCGTGGCCGCAGGACTGGGCTGGACGTACGGGCACGCCGTCTACGCAGCGGCTGCCAGTGCCGTCGAAGGACAAGTGCTGACCGCCACACCTGAGGTCTATGACGGCACGGGGGTATGGGCCGTGGACATCGGCAAGCCCTGACCCGCTCGCCCAGGCCCGAGGGAGGGCACCTCGCGCCGGCCTCGCGATCAAGCCACGCTGGTGCGGGCGAAGCAACAGACGGCCCCGGAAGCGGGATGTCGATGCCTCCGAGGCCGTCCGTCGCGCGGTCGTCCGCCCTGTTTCGCCGCCAAGGCGGGGCGGACAGCACCAATGGATGGATGCGCCCTGCGGTCGGGCTGGATGATGCCCGCCGCCCGCGCCCGGCCTACAAGAGGTCGAACACGTCGGGCGGTGGCGGGAAGTGGGGCGCGCAGTCGCGGCACGCGTACACGTTGAATTCGGGCCCGGAGTTCTGGTGCACTTCGGAGACGATTACAGGGGTGTCGGTGGTCCGGTCGCAGCGCACGCACATCCGCACGGGCCGCCGTACGACGGCCGACGCGTCCGTGCGGGCACACCGCTGGCAGACCTGCTGGTGCCGGACGGTTCCGCCGCTGTCCGTGGTGACGGTCAGGTGCGGCTGCTCGGTCGACCCGCACATTTCGCACGCGTCAGTTGGCGCGCGGTCGGCGATGTCGAGGTGCGGGCCGTCGTGCCCCTCGGTCCGCAGGCATGCGAGCCCTTGCGCACCGGGGAGCGGCGCCCCGCACTCCTCCATTCCGGGCGGCTGCTGGAGCCAGGCGTGACCGAAGGCGTCGCGGTGGTCTCCGTCGTGGCCCCGCCCCAGGACGCAGGGCAGGCGGTGACGTGCGTGACCCGGCCGCTGCCATCCGGGGCGGCGGGCGCCGCACAGCGCGGTGCTGGTGGAGGTGCTGGTGGCCATCACGCCACCTCCCGCGCACCGGTCACGTACTGATCAAGGTCGATGAGGTCGATACCGAAGTCCGCGGCATGAACCAGGACAAGGCGGCGTTCCCTTCGCCGCCGCCTCTCCTCGAACGCGACCAGGTAGGGGCGGACCAGGGCGGTCTCCTCGCCGTCGAGCGGGGACGCCAGCCCGTAGGGGCTCCTCGGCGACGAGGGCCGTGCCGGGGCGCCGGAGGGGCGAGCGGTGGCGGCACGGTGGCCGGGCGGTCGGCGCGGTGCCGGCCACGGGGGTGGGGGCCGAAGACCTCCAGCACCCAACGTAGGAGGGCATGGATAATGCCCATCGTCATCAGCTCCTGCAAGTTGGTGGCCACGCCCCCGGGCCGCTGGAACGGTCGCGGGGGCGCCTTGTGGATATACCACGGTATACCACGGCATCCATTGGTACACCATGGTCCGCCGATGCGGTGCTCGGTACACCGGGCGAAGCTGAAGACATGGCCGAGTACGAGTGGCAGCGCATCGCACGCGCCATCGAAGAAGAGATCAGGTCGGGACGCATCCCGCCAGGTGGAGCGCTGTCCAGCATCACGCGGCTCGCTGGAACTCACGGCGTTGCCGACCGGACCATCCGGCGTGCGCTACGAGACCTTCGCGAGCGAGGACTGATTGAGACGCTGCCGCACAAGGGCTCTTACGTCGTTGATACGCCGCCCCCGGCCGATAAGCCCGAGGGCGAAGGGACCGCCGACTGATGTACAGCATGCGCTTCTTCACAACGACAGGGTGACTACGGCCGGCCGTGCGTGTGAGCGAGCCGTGGCTGACAATTCACAGGAGCACCTGGGGTGTTGCCCGGGGCGACGATAAAGTCGTACAGACGAGCGGAAGACAGCCGAGATGGCCGCTCAGCTGACCTTGCGGCCACGGCGTTGCACCGGTGAACGGGGAGAGGGGCTGACTCGCGGTGGCGAGCGGACGCTACAGAGTTGATCTGAGCGCGTTGGACGAGGTCGTCAAGAAGCTCAACTGGGTCATATCTGACCTGGGGGACGCGAAGTCCGACTCCAAGTACAAGACGTACCTGCCGCCAGGGGCGCTGGGCGAGAGCGTCGCGGGCGCGACGTTCGTGGAGGCGGAGAAACTCCACGTCGCGCATGCGGAGATGAAGACGCATCTTGAGGACATCGTGGAGCACGTCCACGACCTGATGGACGACTTCGGCACCAAGACGAAGAAGACGCACGGCGCCTACCAGGACCAGGAAGCCGACGTGACGAAGTCGATGCAGGGCGGGGAGTGACCAGGCCATGAGCGGCGGCAAGAACGACGGCTACACGTACGAGTACCAGCCGGCGGCGATGTGCTACAACGCCTCGCACGAGTCGGACTTCGCGCACATGAACATGGACCAGATGAAGGCCATGGTCCGCAACGCCAAACCGGTCGAGGTGCACAACGTTGCCAGAGGCTGGACCGAGGTCAACAACAAACTGGTCGGCGAGGGTGGCGACGGAGGCGTCCGGGACACCTTCCTGAAAGCGGTGGCCGCGGTACTCGAACACTGGGAAGGCGACTCGGCCGACCGGTTCAAGGAACAGGCCGACATCATCGCGAAGAAGCTCCAGGACGGGGCGAAGTACGCGCAGTACACATCCACCGCGATGCACAGCGCGGCAACCGTGCTGGAGACCATCAAGCCCGAGGTCGAGGCGATGGAGAAGCCGGGCACGACCAGCAGCGTGCTCGACGCGGTCGGGGACCTCGGCAGCCGTTCGGACGAGGGCCTGGAGGACGACCTGGGTCAGGGGGCGTCCACGCAGAAGGCCCTGGACAACAACTCGGGCGAACTGTCCGCCGGTAAAGAAGCCCAGCTGAAGATGGCTGTGAAGATGGAGCAGCTGGGGGCTGCTTATGCTTCGCAGACGAAGGCTATGGGAACTTGGCGTCCGACTGGCAACAGGAACGATAGTGAACAGTACCCCGGCGACCCCGGCGGTACGCCGCCGATTCCCATCGTGGTCATGCCGACTGACTCCGGTCCCAGGCTCGTTGGGCGGACACCGTCCACCGGTAGTTCGTCCAGCAGCGGGAACCGATCCGTGATTTCCCCAACCCCCAGCGGTCCGAATCGCGTTGGCGGTCCAGGATCCCGTTCCTCCTCCAAGACCGCACCCCCCTCCGCTGTCGGCACAGATGTGGACAGCATCACCACCACCGGCCCGGGTGGTGCGGGCCGAGGGGCCACGGCCGGGACCGGTGCTGGCGTCCCCGGCGGAGGCAGTGGCGTCGGATCTGGTGGAGCGAACGGCCTAACTGGTGGAGGGACCGGCTTTCCGGGAAGCTCGAACGGCGCCGGAGCGGGCGTCGGGCGCAACGGCTCGGCGAACGGAACGGGTGCCGGGACCGGTGCGGGCCGTGGCGCAATGGGCGGTGCCGGAATGGGTGCCGGAGCGGGCGGGAAGGGCGCATCGTCGGGTTCCGGCCGTGGCCCTCTGGCTCGTGCGAAGGGCGGCGTCGTCGGCGAGGCCAAGAGTCCCTCCCGCTCTGGTTCCGGTGTCGGTTCAGGCCTGCACGGCAGCCGCGGTGGCACTGCGGAAGGCCGTGGATCGGCCGGCCTCCATGGAGCTGGCGCAGCAGCAGGCAGCGGCCGTGACAAGAAAAAGAACGCCAAGAACCGCCCCGACTACCTCGTAGAGGACGAGGAGACCTGGGTGTCGCCCAACCAGAACACCACCCCCCGAGTCATCGACTAGAACTCCGCCAGGCACGATCAGCAGGACAGTGGGTGGGCTCGCGAGCTTCGCGGCGCGAGCCCACCCCGCACGCAGATCACGAGAGGGAACACGTAATGGCGCTCAAGCAGACACTGCGCATCCTGTGCGGTGCAGCGGCAGCGGGGGCACTGGTCTTCTCCACGGCGACGACCGCTATGGCGGACCAGACAAGGAACGACCAGTGGCCGCTTGAAGCTTTTGGCGCCGAAAAGATCTGGAAGATCGCCACAGGCAAGGGCGTCACTGTCGCCGTCATCGATACCGGCGTGGATGCCCAACATCCCGACCTCCGGGGCAACGTCCTTCCAGGCAAGGACTTTATCGACGGCGACTCCGATGCATCACCCGAGGGCGACGGCCACGGCACTGCCATGGCTGGAGTCATTGCTGCTCATGGACACGGGGCAAAGGGTGCTGACGGCGTCAAGGGGCTCGCTCCAGACGCCAAGATTCTCCCGATCCGGGATTCGGGGACGGCATCAGATGAGCCTTTTTCTGCATCAATTCGTTATGCGGTGGATCATGGGGCCTCGGTAATCAATATCTCTCAGGCCTCTGGCGCAACTAAGGCGGGAGCGGCAGCGGTTGCGTACGCGGTCCAGAAGAACGTCATCGTAGTTGCAAGCACTGGGAATAACGGAACCGGACCGGAGTACCCAGCCAACTACCCTGGTGCGGTCGCCGTGGGAGCGGTGAACAATGCGGGCGAGATCTGGGAGAAGTCCAACTACGGCCCAACTACGTTGCTGACGGCCCCCGGCGTAGGCATCGTTTCCACCGACACCGGTTCCACCGGTTACCAGAAGGGAACGGGCACCTCCGACTCCACCGCCTACGTCTCCGCCGCCTGCGCCCTACTCCGCGAGAAGTTCCCCGACCTCACCGCGGGCCAGATCGTCAACCGCCTCACCAAGACGGCCGGTCTCCCCGACGACGCCAAGGGCCTCAAGCTCCCCGACGAGAAGTACGGCTACGGCTACATCCAGCCGCTCGCCGCCCTCAAGCAGAACATCCCGGCCGGCCCCAAGAACGGCCCCCTGACCATCCCCGCCGCCGACTCCAGCAGCACCGGCAAGGACGACGCCACCACACCCCCGGCCTCCTCCAGCAGCTCGGACGACAGCAGCGGCCTGAGCACCACCACGATCCTCGCCCTCGCCGCAGGCGGAATCCTCCTCGTCCTCGTGATCGGCGCCCTCGCCGTCCGCAGCAAGAACCGCGCCCGCCGCGACAGCCCGCCGCCCGGCTTCACCACGCACGCCCAGCAACAGCCGTACGGCAACCAGGCCGTACCCCCGAACCCCTACCAGCAACACCCCACACCCCCGACCAC
>NZ_JAKEIP010000343.1 GCF_021474425.1 Streptomyces muensis
GAAGGTGAAGCGGCAGGCGGTGATGGCGGCGTATGCGGGGGAGATCGAGGCGCTGTACGGGAGCTGAGGGTCCGTGCGGCTCACTCAGTGGGCGTAACAGGTATCGGTGCGGTAGGCGGTCGGGGGTCCTGCTCAAGCAACCATGTGCTGAGGAACCGCCAGATCCCCGTGGGCGAACAAGCCCGCCAAGGCCGGCGGATCGTCCTTCGAGCAGGCGTCGGCGACCGCGTCGATCAGCTGGTCGTAGTCGGGTCCGGTCCTGCCCTCGTAGGCCGCGGTCATGCGGCCCCACTCGTCCCAGTTGAGTGTCTCCCGCTTGCAGAGTGCGGCGAGGTCGCGGACGGTGTTGCCGCTGATCTCGGCCGGGCCCCAGGCGTGGTCGGTGCCGGCGACGCCGAACAGGTCCGCGTCCAGCAATCCTTCGCGGTACTGGACCCATGCTTCGCCGCCGGTGAGGAACTCGCCGGGAGCGAGATCGTCCGGGCGGTCGACGTGGTCCTTGCCGAGGTGCTCGGTGTCGACACGCACCCAGCGGTGCCGGTCGCCGTCCCAGTACTCGGTGATCCAGTGATCGATGCCGCGGTCCTCGAGGAAGTAGGTGCCGAAACCGCACCGGGCCCGGGAAGCGATGCCGCGCGCCCGCAGGAGCGCGCAGGCGAGGGTGGCGAAGTGACGGCAGGTGCCGATCACCCGGGTCCCGGGTGTCCGGGGATGGTGAAGCGGCGCGGGATCAAGGGCGGTCAGCGCGGTGATCAGCTTGCTGACCGGCCGGATGTTCTTCTCGGCGATCCGGTCCTCGGGCACTCCTGACGCCGCGGCGTCCGCAGGCTGGATGACCAGGCTCCGCACGGCGGCACAGATGCCCACGGGGTCCTCCGGAAGGCCTTCGAGCAGCCGGAGTTGGGTCGGGTGCAGGCGCGTGAAGGGTCCGGGGCGCGCGTAGTCGAGGAGGTCGTCGGTCATGACCGGGGATCGTAAGGGGCGGGACTGACATCGGGACCGGATCAGACGTGATGAGACCTCGGGACCCCTCCCGGGACCAGCCTGTTAGACAGCTCTCCTCGCTCAGCAAGCCGAGGAGGGCCGTGATGATGACGAGCGACGATCCGACACCCGGCTCGGACAGGCCCGAACCGGTCAGATCGGGCTGGTGGCGGCGGAGGGCGGTCGTGGTGGCGGGTGCGGTGGCAGTCACCGGCATCGTGATCGCCGTCGTCGTACTCGCCACCCGGCCCGACAGTTACGACAACACCCCGGAGGGCGCCGCCCAGCGGTTCGTCGACGTGATGAATGATCCGGAATCCACCTACGCGGACATCTACGCGAACGCGTGCGCCCGCGAACGCCGTGAGCATGCCGGGCAGGACGTCGACCTGGACTTCCCGGGTGCCCTCCACTTCGTCCTCGACGAGATCACGCAGGTGAGCGACACGAGAGCGGTGGCCGTCACCCATCTCAAGGAGATACCGGAGAACAGCCTCGAGTTGGCCCTGGTCAAGGAGGACGGCGTATGGAGGGACTGCGGCGACTCCGGACTGTGAGCGGGGAAGGGCGGCTACCGCTGATCCGCATGGTCCACCGGCTGCGCTTGCTCCGCCCCGTCCGCCCCGTCCGCCGCGCGCCGCAACACCCTCTTGACCCGCTCCCGCGCACCCGCCTCCGCGACAGCCGCCGCCAGTAGGGGTGCGGTGCGGCGGCGGGACAGCAGTAGACGCTGGTTGACGACCTTCTTGGGGTGCCAGCGGTACTTGTACGGCTCGTCACCGCGCAGCAGGCTCAGCACGCGGTGGCCGTCGACCGACGTGAGGTGCTCGGTGGAGGCGTGCAGCAGCATCGCCGCCACGTCCACCTTGCGCTCCCGCAGTTGAGGGTGGAAGCCGTACAGGTAGGTGCCCGCCAGGCCTCCCGGTCGTCCCGAGAGCAGGTTCAGGTTGACCGCCACCACCGTCCCGTCGAGCAGGAACTCCATCACCGCCGCCTGCCCGGACCGGGTCATCGGCGCCGCCGAGCGGACCAGGTGTTCCAGGAACCGCGGCCGCGCGTGCTCCGACGACATCCCCCGGCCCTGCCACTGCAGCCGGTGCAGCGCGAGCAGCCGACGCAGCGCGGCGTCGGTCTCCTCGCCGCGCACCAGGCGCCACTCGATGCCGAGCCGCGCGAGCCGGTTCACCTTGTTGCGGACCCGCTGGGCATGCCGCGACGACAGCCGTCCGACCAACTCGTCCATGGGTACGGCGGGCAACTCCAGGCACACCGAGTCGGGCAGCCGGTGCCGCGGCCCGCGCCAGCACAGGTAGACGCGTTCCATCGCCCCGCCCGGCCGCACCTCACGGAAGTCGACCAGGGCGGTGCGCGCCAGCTCGGCCAGCGCGCCCGCGAGCGCCCCGGCGGCCGGCGCGGCCACCTCGTCGTCGATGAGCACATCGCAGATGTCGGTGATGGCACCGCCCATCGGCACCAGCGCCGGCAGCGGCCGACGCACCCGCATCAGCGGCGCCGCCGCCACCAGCGCACCGCCCTTGCGCACCAGCACCAGCCGCAGCCGGCCCGGCCTGCCGTACGACTGCCACCACGAGTGCAGCCAGGCATGGCTCTGGAACGCCGTCGCGGACGGGCACGCACCGTGCAGGCGTTCCCAGTCGCCGGCCAGCTCGGCGAAGGCGCGCTCCTCGGTGCACACCTCCACCGACAGCGCGCGCCCGTACCCGCTCACCCAAGCGTCCCGCGGGCGTCGGCGGCCCCTGCCGGGCCGGGGACCGAGGCGTGGCCCTGGTCGTCGTCCCCCTCCGGGGCACGCCGCGGCCGGGCCAGCAGCGCGAGGCCGCCCAGCAGACCGCCGGCGCTCGCGCCCACCAGCGAGGCCAGCGCCGGGGACGCGGACGACGGCTCGGTGGGCTTCAGGGCACGGGAGAGACGTTCGAGCCGGATGCCGGTGCGCGAGCGCGTGTGGTCCGCCTCCGTGATCAGCGCACGGGACACGGCGTTGGCGATGTCGACGGCCTGCGAGGGCTTCGACGCGGTCGCCGACACCGCCACCATCGGCGCGTCCGGCGAGGTCGCCACGTCCACGCTCTCGCGCAGCGTCGACACCGGTACGCCCGCCCACACCTGGGCGTCCCCGAGCACCGCGAGCTGCGTGGCCACCCGGCCGTACGCCTGCGCGAAGCCGAGCGCGTCGGTGCAGTCGGCCTCGGTCGTGCCGTTCGGCACGGCGACGACCGAGCTGGTCGCCGTGTACTGCGGAGGTCTCAGCTGGCCGTAGGCGCCACCGGCGGCGGCACCGACCAGCGCGGCGGCCGGCAGCCACCACCATGAGGCCAGCCGTAGCACGCGCGAGCGCGTACGGTCGGCCACCCGGGCACCCTCAGTGGGGTTGTCTGTCATGAGGAACTCACTTCCAGGTTCGAGCCGGCCAGAGCGGCCGTGTACAGATCCATCAACTGCCGCGCGGTACGCGCGATGTCATAGCGGCGTACGACATCGGGGACGGACCGCTCGTCCCGTCCCACCGCCCGCAGCCGCAGCAGTTCCCGCGCGTACGCATCCGCCCCGCCCCGGACCCGCCGGGCTCCGGGAGCCGCGTCCGGCGGCATGTCGTCGACGGCCGGGCAACTCGCGTACAGCACGGGAAGCCCGGCCGCCAGCGCCTCGACCACGGCCAGGCCGAAGGCCTCCTCCGGCGACGGCGAGGCGAGTACGTCCATCGCGGACAGCAGTGCGGCGAGCCCCGGCGCGTCGTCGCCCGGCAAGGGCAGATACGGGCGCTCGCCCGCCAGCACCATCCGCTCCGCGACCCCGAGCCGCTGCGCGGTGCGCCTGAGCGCCGCCTCCTCGGGTCCCGCGCCCACCAGCAGCAGCCGTACGTCGCCGGGCAGTTGGTGCAGCGCCCGCACGAGCAGGTCGAACCGCTTGCCCGGGGCCAGCCGCCCCACCCCGCCGACCACGTACGCGTCCGGCGGCAGCCCGTGGAAGGCCCGGGCCTCCTTGCGGCGCACCTCGTCGAAGCGGAACCGGGGCGCGTCGATGCCGTTCGGGATGACCCGGATGCGGGGCCCGGGCACCCCCCAGTGCCGCAGCCGCTGCGCCACCGTCGGCGACACGGCGACCGTGGCCCGGCCGAGCCGCTCGCCGGCCAGGTAGAGGGCGCGGACACCCGAGGTCAGCGGCCGGCCCTCCAGCCGGCTCTCGCCGATCGAGTGCTCGGTGGCGACGACCGCCCCGACCCCCGCGAGCCGCGCCGCGATCCGGCCGTACAGACAGGCCCGGTACAGATGGGTGTGCACCAGGTCGTAGCGGCCGGCGCGGATCAGCCGGGTGAGACGGGGCAGCGCGTCGACGTCGCGGTTGCCGCTCATCCCGAGGTGGGCGACGCGGACGCCGTCGGCGGCCAGGCCGGCCGCGACGGAGCCGGGGTTGGTCAGCGTCACCACGTCGCACTGCGCGGGCAGGTGCCGCAGCAGCAGCCGCAGCTGCTGTTCCGCGCCGCCGACGCCGAGGCCGGTGATGACGTGCAGGGCCTTCACACGGCCTCCAGGGCACGGCCGTAGTACCGGGCCAGACGGCGCTTCAGCTCCAGCCGCAGCGAGATGTCCGCCTGCCCGAGGTGGATCCGGGGCAGCGCGAGGTCGCCGGAGCTGTCCGGGCCGGGGGAGATCGAGCAGGCGTAGCGGTAGCCGGCCCGGCGCACGGCGGCGACGACGCGCTCGTCGAGACAGCCGTACGGGTAGCAGAAGCCGTCGACGTCGCCTCCGGTGAGGGCGGCGAGCCGCTGCCGGCTCCCGGCGACCTCGGAGTGCAGCACCTCGTCGGTGGTCCTGGTCAGGTTGAGGTGGGTCATGCCGTGCGAGGCGATCTCCATGCCCGCGGACACGGCCCGGTGGACGTCGGCCACGTCGAACAGCGGTTTGCGCGGCCCGGTCGGCTCCCAGGAGTTCTCGCCGCCGAGCCGCCCGGGCAGGACGAACACGGTGGCCGAGAAGCCCCAGCGGTGCAGCACGGGCACCGCGTCGGTGAGGAAGTCGGTGTAACCGTCGTCGAAGGTGAGCCCGACCAGGCCGCGCTCGGCGCCCCGGGCGCGCGCCGCGAGCAGCTCCCGCACGCTCACCCCGCGCAGTCCACGGGCCGCGAGCCAGCCGAGTTGCCGGTCCAGGCGGTCGGGCGTGACGGTGACGTTGTACGGGTCGTCCCGGCAGTCGGAGACGGAGTGGTACATGGCCACCCAGGCGGCGGGACCCCGTCTCGGGCGTCCCCCCGCGTTCGGGTCGGGATCGGGTTCGGCCGCGCGTGGGGCGGCGGAGATGTCAGCGACCATGGCGAAGCTTTCGGGTGAGGGAGCTACGGACGGAATGCGTGACGGAAAGCAGAAGGGCCCGGACACCGGCCGCGTCGAGGACCCAGGCCAGCGACAGGAAGACGACGCTCACACAGAGGCAGCCGACCGCGACGGCGGCCACGGGTGACTGCAGCAGCCCCGCGCAGACACCCCCGGCCCCGGCGGCGCACACGGCCGCCCGCACCGGTCGCGACAACTCCGCGACGACCCACCGCACCCGCACGGCCACACTGCCCGGCACGTCCTCCCGCGGTCCGAGCCCCTTCAGCAGGAGCAGCGCGGTGAGGGTGATGCCGGCCGCGTTGGCCGCGGCGAGGCCGCGCGCGCCCCACGGGGCCACGGCCCAGGCGCTGATGACGGCGGTGGCGAGCGCGCCGGCCCCCATGGCGAGCAGCGGGAACCAGGTGGTACGGCCGGTCGAGAAGTACGACCGCACCAGCGCCCCGACCAGTGTGTGCCCGAGCAGCCCCACCGCGTAGACCCGCATGACGGCGGCGGTGGCGGCGGTGTCCTGTGCGGTGAACGCGCCGCGCTGGAACAGCAGTTGGATGATCTGCGGCGCACAGGCCACGACCATGGCGGCACCGAGCAGCACGAGGCAGCCCATCAGCGTCAGGTCCCGCTCGACCCGGTCCCGGGCCCGCCGCAGGTCGCCCTCGGCGATGGCCCGCGCCACCACCGGGAAGGTCACGACACACACCATCATCGCCAGCGACATCGGGAACTGGGCGACCTTCTGGGCGTAGTTGAGGTGCGAGATGGCCCCGGCGGGCAGCCCGGAGGCGAAATAGCGCTCGATGAGGACCTGCGACTGCCGGCACAGCGTGAACAGCAGGACCGCGCAGACCAGGGCGGGCACGAGCGCCCGGCCACCGTCCTCGACGTACCCGGAGGCCGTCGCGAAGCGACCGGGTTCCCGGCCTCCGACGATCCGCCGCCACAGGGACGGTGCCTGTACGGCGGCCATGACGCACCCGCCGAGCGCGACCCCGAGCGCGGCGGCTCGTACGCCCCAGCGGTCGGCGAGCACGAACATCGTCGCGATGATCGCGAGGTTGTAGGCGATGTAGATGGCGCCCGGCGCGAGATAGTCGCGGTGCGCCCGCAGCGCCGCGCTGAAGTACCCGGCGAGCCCGAAGGTCAGGACGCAGGTCGCGGTCAGCCGGGTGCAGGAGACGGCCAGGTCCGGCTCGGGCAGGCCGGGCGCGAGCACGGCGACCACCTGCGGCGCCAGGGCCGCGAGTACGGCGGCCGAGCCGGCGAGGACCAGGCACAGCCGTGGCAGCGAGGCCGTGACCAGGGCACGTACGGGGTCGGGGGCGCCGACGCCGTGCGCCCGCCGCGCCAGCGCCAGGCTGAACGCGGGCACGAGCACGAACGCCATCCCGTCCTCGATCAGCAGCGTCGAGGCCATCTCGGGCAGCGTCCACGCGACCAGGAACGCGTCGCTGTCCTCCCCGGCACCAAACAGGTGCGCGAGCGTCTGGTCCCGCCCGAGTCCGAGGACCGCCCCGGCCATCGACAGCGCGGCGGAGAGCAGCGTCGCCCGGGCGAGGAAACGCCGCGAGGGCGCCCCGGTACGCCGGGTGGTGGGCGGGGCGGTCGGCCGGGTGGCCGGTGGGGCGGCAGGCAGGGC
>NZ_JAKEIP010000344.1 GCF_021474425.1 Streptomyces muensis
GTCGTGGGGCCGGGGGGAGGGGATGGGCGTGGCGCGCCTTCTTGGACGCCGGGGTCGGTCGGGGAAGCTGGCGGGCCCTCTGGGTGTGGCAAGTGCGCCGCGCAGTGGGTCAGTCGTTCCTGGGTGGGTGCAGGTGGGCCGCAGGCTCGGGCAGCGGTTCGGTGTTGCGGCTGCTGAGGCCGTCCAGGGAGATGTGCAGGAGGCGGCGCCACTGGCCCGGGTGGGTGTCGCCGGTCGTCAGGACGGCCTGGCTCAGGGAGCCGCTGAGCAGGACCAGGTCGGCGGTGGTGACGTCGGGGCGCAGGAGGCCGGCGTTCATGCAGCGGGTGCGCAGCTCGTCGATGAAGGAGTAGCAGCGCTGGGCGCAGGAGCTGGTGGGGCCGCCGGTGCTGGCGTAGCTCTCGATGACGGCGCGGTTGCCGGCTTGCGTGGTGAGCATCTGCTCGAAGAACCCGGCCAGTGCCTGCCAGGGGTCCTCGGTGGCGGTGGCCTGCTCGTGGGCGGCGGTGAGCCAGGAGGTGAACTGCTGTTCCAGCACGGTGGCGAGCAGGTCGTCCTTGGTCGGGAAGTGGCGGTAGAGCGTGCCCATGCCGACCCCGCTGCGCCGGGCGATCTCACGGACGTCGACGGTGCCGCCGAGACCCGCGAACGAGTCGACCGCCAGCGGTCGTCCTGGGCTGACGGCTACCGCAACATCCTTGGCATCACGTACTTGACCCTCGTCCCGGTCACCGGAACCTGAAGGTGTGCGCGATGGTGCGGAGCTGCTGGACGAACCACGGCTTGGCGACGGTGCGGAGGGAGCTTTAGTTTGGTTCTCACCCGTGCGCTGACAGGACGTCGCGGAGAGCGAGAGGGGAGCGGCCGGTCAGCTGGGTGTAGTCGTTTCGGACTCGATCCCAGCGCTGTTCGCGCACCGAGGCGAACATGGACGAGAAGGCGTAGAGCCACCAGGGATCCAGGCCGGTCGCCGCCATCTCGGCACAGTACGTGTCAGCCGGGATGTCCACGTAGGTGACAGGCGTCTCCCACGCCTCCGCCGTGATCGAGGCGATGCCTGCCAGGTCCACCGACTCGGGCCCCGTGATGTCATGGTGACGGCCCGTCGGCTCACCCACAGCGAGTGCGGCGAGGGCGCGCGCCACGTCGTCGCGCGCCACCAGAGAGACCCGGCCGTCCGCTGCCGGAAGCCGCAGCAGCCCGGTCGCGCGTGCCTCGGTGAGCCAGCCTTGGAAGAACTCGATGTACAGCGAAGCCCTGGCGAACGAGCACGGGATGCCGGAAGCCAGAAGCAGACCCTCGGTGAGCCCGTTGACCACGGCATAGCAGAACGGGGACGCCGTGTCGGCGTCGACGCTGCTCAGCGCCGCGACATGGCCGACGCGCTCAGCCGCCGCAGCGGCTACAACATTGCGGTGGTGCAGCAGCACCCGTGCGTCGGGCCCGTCACTGGAGACGAAGACCAGAGTGTCCACGCCCTTCAGCGCCGCACGCAGAGCGGGTGGATCGGCGTAGTCGGCGACGGCGACCTCCACCTGCGGCGGAAACGTCCCGGCAGGCAGCCTCCGCCTGGTCATCGCTACGACGTCCACGTCGCCCCGGTCCGCGAGCAACCCCACGACCCGCCCGCCCAGGCTGCCCGCCGCCCCAGTCACCGCGATACGCATCGTTGCCCCCGTCGCCTTGTCACCAGTCGGACAACCGTAGGCGGCCAAGCGCGACAGCGGCTCAGAAAGAGCGAGACAGCACCGGCTCGGCCGGAGATCTCCGAGAGCGGGCCCGTTCGGAGTGGCATGGCGCACTTTTGCAAGCGGGTGCTTGCAATAGTTAGCGACGGTGGGGCAAGGTGGAGGCATGGCATCGCTCAACGTCGGCAATCTCGGTGAGTATCTGCGTGAGCAGCGGCGCACGGCGCAGCTGTCACTGCGGCAACTCGCCGATGCCGCCGGGGTGTCCAATCCGTATCTGAGCCAGATCGAGCGCGGGCTGCGCAAGCCGAGCGCGGAGGTGTTGCAGCAGGTCGCCAAGGCGCTGCGGATCTCCGCGGAGACGCTGTACGTGCGGGCCGGCATCCTCGACGCCGAGCGGGACCGGGACGAGGTGGAGACGCGTGCCGTCATACTCGCCGATCCCACGCTGAACGAGCGGCAGAAGCAGGTACTGCTCCAGATCTACGAATCCTTCCGCAAGGAGAACGGGTTCGGGATATCCCCTGAGGCGGGGGAGACGGACGAGGCTGCCGAGGCGGTCCAGCGAGCAGCCGAAGCCGTCTCGGCGGGCCAGGACGCGGTGCATTCCGAGCAGGGCGATACGACCGACGCGGACCGCACTGGCGGCACGAACGGCTCGACCGGTACGACCGACGCCGACCGCAAGCCCGCCTCGCGCCGTACCCGTACGGCCAGCAGCACCGGCACCACCCGCACGACCGGCACCAACCGTGCCACCCGCACGACCCGCAACACCCGCACCTCCGACGGCAGCGCCGCCGACCCGGAGAACCCGATCGACCCCCAGCAGTCGGCGGGCTGACCGCGAGCTGCCGTACGCGCGACCCCCGTCCGCGTCGGCAAGCATCGGCCCGGCCGATCACGGGGACCCAAAACCCTCACCTCAGAGCAAACCGGGAGGACCATCACCATGGCCATCACCGACGACCTGCGTAAGACCCTCAGCGACCCGACTCCGCTCTACTTCGCCGCCGGCACCGCCGACCTGGCCCTTCAGCAGGCCAAGAAGGTGCCCGGTCTGGTGGAGCAGCTGCGCGCCGAGGCGCCGGCGCGGTTCGAGGCCGTGCGCAACACCGACCCCAAGGCCGTCCAGGAGAAGGCCACCGCCCGCGCCAAGGAGGCGGGTGCCAAGGCGAAGGAGGCTCAGGAGAGCTTCCAGACGAAGGTCAACGAGTTCGTCAGCAGCCTGGACGCCGACATCAAGAAGTTCGGCACCAACCTGGACGCGGACTTCAAGAAGCTCGGCAGCAACCTCGACGCCGACCTGAAGAAGTTCGGTGAGAGCGCCCAGGACATCGCGCTGCGCACCCTCGGTGTCGCCGCCGAGTACGCCGTGAAGGCCCGCGAGACCTACGAGAAGGTCGCCGAGCACGGCGAGCAGACCGTGAAGACCTGGCGCGGCGAGGCGGCCGAGGAGATCGAGGAGTTCGCCGTGGCCGTCGAGCCGAAGGCCGAGCCGGTCGAGGTCAGGACGGACAAGGCGAACGGCGTGGACAACGGGCGGAAGGCCGAGGCCAAGCCGGCCCGGACCGAGCCCGCCGCCGAGGCGGCCCCGGCGAAGAAGGCCCCGGCCAAGAAGACCACGGGCGCGCGCAAGACCACCGCCAAGAAGACGACTCCGCCCGCCAAGTAACCCCTCGACCCCCTCGACCAACCCGTTCCGAGTACCCCCAGGTCACCCGGGCGGGTGAAACGGGACCATCGCGCACGGGCCGGGCACTTAACAGGTGCTCGGCCCGTTGTTCGGGTAGCCGGCCTGCGGTTGCGGGTACGGTGACCGCGTAGGTACGAGCCGAGTCGGGTGGTGGACGTAGTGCTGATGCAGGGCTTCGCGGGGTTCATGTGGCTGATGAGCATGGCCCTGATCCTTTTCAGCGGCTTTGCGCTGATCGACGCGGCCATCCGCCGCGAGGACGCCTACCGCGCGGCCGACAAGCAGACCAAGCCGTTCTGGATGATCATCCTCGGGCTCGCCTTCGTGGTGAACCTGATCTTCAACATCCTGTCGTTCCTGCCGATCATCGGCCTCATCGCGACGATCGTGTACATGGTCGACGTACGCCCCGCGATCAAGGGCCTCCCCGGCGGCGGCCGCAGCAGAAAGGGCTCGAGCAGCGACGGCCCGTACGGCCCGTGGAACGGCGGCCGCTGAGCGGCAGCTGCTTGACACGACGCCTCCTCAAGGGCCAGCGCCGAACGACGCCCCCAGGGGCCAGCCACCCAAGCCCCGGGACCATGCCGATGCCCGAAGGGACGCGGGCTATATCGATCTGCAGTCCGCGGCTTCGCCGCGAGGTGCGAGACGCGACTCCGACCCCGCCCCGGACGTCGACGCGCCCCTCAAACCCCCCGATCCAGCAACAACACCGCCACGTCGTCCGCCAACTCGCCCCCATTGAGGTCCCGGACCTCATTGACCGCGGCCCGCAGCAACGCCTCCCCGCGCAACCCCTCGGACAGCTGCCGACGGACCATGGACACCATGCCGTCCTGCCCGAGCCGCTCCCGCCCCTCGCCGACGCGTCCCTCGATCAGGCCGTCGGTGTAGAGCATCAGGGACCACTCCGCGCCGAGCTCCACCTGCATCCGGGGCCAGCGAGCCCCGGGCAGCAGCCCGAGCGCGGGCCCGTTGTTGTCGTACGGCAGCAGCCGTGCCGCCCGCCCCGGCCGGGCGAGCAGCGGGGAGGGGTGTCCGGCCAGGCAGAGCCCGGCGCGTCGGCCGTCCGGCGCGATGTCCACCGTGCACAGCGTCGCGAAGATCTCGTCGTCGGCCCGCTCATGCTCCAGGACCTGCTGCAGCGTGCCCAGCAGCTCGTCGCCGCACAGCCCCGCCAGCGTGAGCGCCCGCCAGGCGATCCGCAGCTCCACACCGAGCGCGGCCTCGTCGGGCCCATGGCCGCAGACGTCGCCGATCATGGCGTGCACGGTGCCGTCCGCGGTACGGACGACGTCGTAGAAGTCACCACCCAGAAGCGCACGTGAGCGCCCCGGGCGATACCGCGCGGCGAACCGCAGCGACGAGCCCTCCAGCAGCGGCGTCGGCAGCAGACCGCGTTCCAGACGACGGTTCTCCTGGGCGCGCATCCGGCCCTCGGCGAGCCGGCGCTCGGCCGTGTCGGAACGTTTCCGCTCCACGGCGTACCGGATCGCCCGGCTCAGCAGCCGCCCGTCCAGCTCGTCCCGGAAGAGATAGTCCTGGGCGCCGACGCGCACGGCCTCCGCGCCGCGCTCGGCGTCACCGGAGGCGGTGAGGGCGAGGACGGCGTGCCGGGGCGCGAGCTCCAGGACGTGCTTGAGCACGCCCAGCTCGTCCTCGTCGTCGCTCCGGCCGGGCAGCGCGAGGTCCAGCAGGATGCAGTGCACGTCGTCGGTGAGCAGCCGCTCGGCCTCGGTGAGGTTGCGGGCGGTGCGCACCCGGATCGGCTTGCCGGTCGAGTCGAGCAGCTCGGGCACGATCGCGGAGCCGCCGGGATCGTCCTCGATCAGCAGCAGCGTCAGGTTGGTGTGGCTGGTGTTCTCGACCGTTGTTTCCTTACGCGGGGCCTCTTCCGTGGAGGTGCCGCCTGGGGACGCGGCCTGCGCCTGACCACTTTCCACGGCCGGGATCGCTCTCTGCCGCGGTATGGGTACGGGCATCGTCTGAGTTCCTTCCCTCCCCCCCGAGGGCTGGTGGAACGAGGGGTCTCGATCCACCGACGGGGACCATAGCGGTTGTCGGCGCCGCAACGGAATGGTGTGGCGCACGCCGAATGGGCGCTGGCCGCTGTCATATGCCGCGTTCCCTACCGCAGTTGGACAGCGTGGCGGACGCCCAGGGATGACGAACGTCACGTCAATACACAGACGGAGAACTGGGTGACGTGGGTTGGGTCACGTGGCAGGGATCACGCCCGACGGCCCCAACACCTCACACGCCACCCGCCCGCAAGTCGGCCTCAATGCTCACGCATCGGGTCGAACCACTCCGAGGATCGGCATCGATCCGGCCCCCGCGACGGTCACCGTCCGCCCCGGCCGCGGGGCGTGGATGATCGCGCCGTCGCCGACGTACAGGGCGACATGGCTGGCGTCGTCGTTGTAGATGATGAGGTCGCCGGGGCGCATGTCCTCGATGTCGATGCGCTTGAGCTGCTTCCACTGCTCCTGCGAGGTCCGCGGAATGCCGCTCCCGGCGCTCGCCCAGGCCTCCGACGTGAGCCCTGAACAGTCGTACGTCTTGGGCCCCTCGGCGCCCCATTCATACGGTTTGCCCAGCTGGGCAGTGGCGTATTCGATGGCCTTGCGCCCCTTTTCAGAGGCCTCGCCCTTGATGTCCTTGAGGATGCCGGAGTCCAGCCAGGCGGTCTGCGCCTTGTGCGCGGCCTCCGCCTCCAGCTCGGCGAGGCGCTCCTTCTCCTCCTCCTCCAGCTGGGACTCCAGCTTCTCGGCCGCCGCGATCTGCTTCTCGATCTTCTTCTTGGCGGCGGCCTTGGCCTTGCGGCCGTCCTCCAGCTTCCGCCACTGGGCGGAGGCGTCCTTGGCGTACTGCTCCAAGTCCTGCTGGGTGCGGGTCATTTCGGCCAGCAGCCCCTTGGTCGCGCGCTGCCCCTGCAGCACCCGGCCCGTGCCGTCGAGGAACGCCTGCGGGTCGTCGCTGAGCAGCAGATGCGCCTCGTCGGGCAGTCCGCCCGAGCGGTACTGCGCGGCGGCGGCGGCGCCCGCACGCTTCTTCAGGTCGGCGAGCTTCTCCTGACCTTCGACGATCTTCTTGGCCAGCGCGACGATCTGGGCGGACTGCGTCTTCGCCGCCTCCTCGGCGGCGTTGTACTCGTCGGTGGCGACGGCGGCCGAGTGATAGAGCTTGTCCAGCTTCTTGCGCACGGCCTCAAGGTCGTTGTTCGACACGGACGGTGAGGCACTCGGGGTCGGTGTAGGAGCCGCGAACGCCGTCCCTGGGACCCCCAGAACGGTGACCGCGCAGACAACGGTCACGGCCGCTGCGACCAGGCCGCGCTTGCCCGAACCCATACCAGTGCCCCCAAACTGATGTCCCGTCAGTAACTTACGGGGGATCGTGCCATGCCGACGCGCAAAGTGACAGAGGTCTGCTTCCCCCCGTTCCTCCCCGTCATGACGATCTCCCCGCCTTTGTGACGAACAACTCCCGGAGATCGTTCCCCCAGCCCTCACCCCCGCGGCGCCCTATGCCTCCTACGGTGCCCGGCAGCGGTGGATCCGGGC
>NZ_JAKEIP010000345.1 GCF_021474425.1 Streptomyces muensis
ACCGAAGTCCCCTCCGCCGAACCCGCCCCCGAAGTCCCCGCCGTCGAAGTCCGCCCCGGACACGTCGCCGCCCTCGTAACCGCCGTCGCCGTAGCCGTAGCCCGCGCCGTAGTCGGCCGCGTAGGCGGGGCCGGCCATCATGCTGCCCAGCATCGTGCCGATGAGGAGGCCGGGGAGGATGCCGCCGCCGAAGTAGCCGCCCGCCCAGGGGCCGTATGCCGGGCCGGCGTCCCAGTAGGGGCGGCGGCCGTGCTCGGTGTCGACCTCGCGGATCACGGGGTCGCGGCCCTCGGACAGCCGGGTGCGGTCGGCCGCGCAGACCGGGACCTCGCGGGCGGTGCCGCCGGGCGGCGTCCATGTCTCGTCGGCCACCGCGGTGCCGTGCCGCGGGTCGAAGAAGCAGGGCGGCCGGCGCTCGGGCAGGGGTCGGCCCTCCCGGCGGGCGGCCAGCTGGGTGAGGGAGAAGCGGCCGTCCGCCAGGGCCTGGGTGACGGCCTTGACGTCCTCCGGTTTGCGCGCCGAGTCCATGAGCCGTTTCGCCTGGTCGTAGGAGTCCAGGGCGTGCTCGTAGTCCTCGCGCATCGCGTCGTCGGCCTCGGGCGCGGCCGGGTGGAAGTCCAGGCGGTCCAGTTCCTCGCCGAAGGCGGTGATGTCCTCGTCGACCACGACCCGCAGCTTCTCCAGCGCCGCCTGCCGCTCCGCCTCGTGGCGTCGCCGGTTGCGCTTCACCAGCGCGTAGGCGCCCGCGCCGCCCGCCACCAGCACCGCGCCGGCCGCGATCAGTCCGCTGACGTCCACGCCGTCGCCGCCCGAGCCGTCGCTCCAGCTCGCGGGTGCCGTGCCGCTCACGTTGCGCAGCGCCGCGTCGACGAAGTCGTTCAGCTGGGCCTTGGGGTCGCCGGCGCTCTGCACCGAGGTGACCAGGTTGTTCACCGCCTGCCGGGACATCACGGAGGCGTCGGCGGCGGCGTCGAAGCGGTCGTCGACGCGGACGCCGTACAGGCCCGTGACACCGGTCTCGGTACGGAGGTTCAGCAGGAGGTTCTCGGTCGGCTGGTCGGCCGGGAGGACGGCGACGAAGACGGGCTTGTCGGCATCCTTGATCTTGTCGGCGAGCGCCTCGGCGTCGGCCGACGACAGCTGGTCGGAGGCGGCGGGGTCCACATAGACGGGTTCCTCGCGCAGCGCCTCGGCGACCTTCGAGAGGTCCGTGGCCGCATGGGCGCCGGGCGCGCCGGCCGTGAGCACCGCGACCGTCGCGGTGACCGGCACGATCAGCAAGCTCATGAGGCCCCGGAAGAGCGGAGTCCTCATACTTCGACGCTACCTGATGGGCCGGGAAAAGGCGGCGGCCGCGGTGGCCGGAATGCTCAGGCGTACGGTTCGCCGATGCCCAGCAGGTTGCCCTCGCTGTCGTGGAACCAGGCGGCCCGTTCACCCCGGAAGCCCTTGGTCGGGTAGTGGCCCTCGATGTCGGCGATGCCGTCGGTGGTGTGGAAGCCGGGGACGTCGACCTCCTCGAAGCGCACCCCGCGCCGCCGGAGCTCCGTCACCACCGCCTCGACGTCCTCGACCTGCCAGCCCATCTGAGTGAAGGTGCCGGGGGAGGCTCCGGTCGAGCGGTACACGGCGAACTCCGTGCCGCCGCAGCGGTACAGCAGCCCGCCCGGCCGCTCGTCGACCGGTTCCAGGCCCAGTTTCTCGGCGTAGAAGCGCCGGGCTCGTCAGGGGGTGTTTGAAAGTCCCGTGCGGTGCCCGCGGTGTTCGGTGCGTGCCCTCGGCGTGCCGGACGAAGGCCCTCGTAGCGGAGCTACTTGGGCCTTCGGCCGGTGCGGCGAGGGTGCGTGCCGGGCGCCGTGGGTGCTGTGCGGGACTTTCAAACACCCCCTGGGTCCTGGGCGGGCAGGCGGGTCGCCACCTGCCCCCGGGCGAGGAAGTGTCCGGGATCCGTGTCCTTGTCGTCCATGGCTTCACTGTGCCGTGGACGCCCGGCCCGGAGGTGGTGGCGAGGGCTGTTCGGCCTACTCGGCCGGTGTCACCCCGGCCCGCAGCAGACCGTAGGTGTAGGCGTCCTCCAGGGCCTGCCAGGACGCGGCGATGACGTTCTCGGCCACGCCCACGGTCGACCACTCCCCCGAGCCGTCGGACGTGGAGATCAGGACCCGGGTCGTGGACTGGGTGCCGTGGACGCCCTCCAGGATGCGGACCTTGTAGTCGACGAGGTCGAGCTTGGCGAGCTGGGGGTAGATCTTCTCCAGGGCGACGCGCAGGGCGCGGTCGAGGGCGTTGACCGGGCCGTTGCCCTCGGCCGTGGCGACGATGCGCTCGCCCTTGGCGAAGAGCTTGACCGTGGCCTCGTTGGCGTGGGTGCCGTCGGGGCGGTCCTCGACGATGGCGCGCCAGGACTCGACGTCGAAGTACTTCAGGGGCCTGCCCTCGACCTCCGTCCGCAGCAGCAGCTCGAAGCTCGCGTCGGCCGCCTCGTAGGTGTAGCCCTTGAGCTCGCGCTCCTTGACGCGCTCGACGACCCGGCCCACCAGTTCGCGGTCGCCGCCCAGGTCGATGCCGAGCTCCTTGCCCTTGAGCTCGATGGAGGCGCGGCCGGCCATGTCGGAGACCAGCATCCGCATGGTGTTGCCGACCAGCTCGGGGTCGATGTGCTGGTACAGGTCCGGGTCGACCTTGATCGCGGAGGCATGCAGACCGGCCTTGTGGGCGAAGGCCGATACGCCGACGTAGGGCTGGTGGGTGGAGGGGGTGAGGTTGACGACCTCGGCGATGGCGTGGCTGATGCGGGTCATCTCGCGGAGGTGGCCGTCGGGGAGGACCTTCTTGCCGTACTTCAGCTCCAGGGCCGCCACCACCGGGAAGAGGTTGGCGTTGCCGACGCGCTCGCCGTAGCCGTTGGCCGTGCACTGGACGTGGGTCGCGCCCGCGTCGACGGCGGCGAGGGTGTTGGCGACCGCGCAGCCGGTGTCGTCCTGGGCGTGGATGCCGAGGCGGGCGCCCGTGTCCGCGAGGACCGTGGAGACCACCGCCTGGACCTGGGCGGGGAGCATGCCGCCGTTGGTGTCGCAGAGGATGACGACGTCCGCGCCGGCCTCCGACGCCGTACGGACGACGGATTTCGCGTACTCGGGGTTGGCGCGGTAGCCGTCGAAGAAGTGCTCGCAGTCGACGAAGACGCGGCGGCCCTGGGAGCGCAGGTGGGCGACCGTGTCCTGGATCATGGCCAGGTTCTCGTCGAGGGTGGTGCGCAGGGCCAGTTCGACGTGCCGGTCGTGGGACTTCGCGACCAGCGTGATCACCGGGGCGCCGGAGTCCAGGAGCGCCTTGACCTGGGGGTCCTCGGAGGCCTTGGCGCCCACGCGGCGGGTGGAGCCGAAGGCGACCAGCTGGGCGTGCCGGAAGTCGATCTCCTGCTGGGCGCGCGCGAAGAACTCGGTGTCCCTCGGGTTGGCACCGGGCCAGCCGCCCTCGATGAAGCCCACGCCGAACTCGTCCAGGTGCCGGGCGATGGCCAGCTTGTCCGCGACGGTGAGGTTGATGCCCTCCCGCTGCGCGCCGTCGCGCAGGGTGGTGTCGAACACGTGGAACGAATCGTCGAGCTCGCTGGTTGCGGTCATGGTGTCAAGGCTCCTGCTGTTGGATCCCGTCGGATCACGGTCGTTACCGGAATGACCGGCTCCACCGTCCCCAATGATCCCTCGCGCTTTGCTCCCGGCTGAAGGTGGGCCAGAAAAGCGAAAAACCCCTCGCGGGTGCGAGAGGTCTGCGCGCGGGTCGAGGACGACGGTGTCCGCCCGTACCTGGTCGTACGTGGCGGTCACTGCGGACCGGCGCGCCTGCTGCCAATAATCATGGCGAACGAGAGCACGGGGGCAGTCTGGCACACACCGCCCCCGGGCTCACCGTCCGTCTCAGGATGCGAGCACAGCGTTGATCACCGCAGGTGCCGAACGAAGATGTCGGTGCCGTCGTTGGTGTCGCCGGCCGGGATCAGGGTCGGGTCGGTGGACTGGAAGAGGACGCGGCGGGCGCCGTCGGCGATCCGGCCCGGCAGGACGTCGGCCGTGGCGGTGCCGCCCGCGGTGTCGGGCGTGACCAGGGTGGTGGTGCCCTTGCGGAGGTCCCGCAGGTAGACGGGCCACTCCTTGCCGTAGCGGCTGCCGGGCTCCTCGATCTCCGACATGAAGGTGACGTACCGGCCGTCGGCGCTCACCGCGGGGTTGCGGGTGTAGACCTCGCCGGGGCCGCCCTGGGTGCCGTGGATGCGCTGGTTGGTGCCGGTGGCGATGTCGTGCACGAAGACGTTCCAGCTGACGTCGTTGTCGTCGGGCACCAGGTGGGTGTCCCGGGACTCGAAGACGACCGTACGGCCGTTGCCGCTGATCGAGGGGTTCAGGGATTCCTTCTCGGTCTTGGAGCCGTCGTAGGAGCGGTCGATCTGGTTGTGCTCGCGGGTGCCGCGGTCGTACATCCAGACATCGCCCCAGTCGTCGCCGCGCGGCCCGTTGGCGTAGTTGTACTGGTAGACGACCCGGCGTCCGTCGTCGCTGACCGTGGGGCCGAAGGCGTTGCGGGGCTCCCAGGTGGGTCGGGGGTGGCTGATGCGCTCGGTGGTGCCGGCGAGGCGGTCGCGCAGGAAGACGACGCTGGTGTTGTCCTCGGTCTCGCGGAGGGTGTAGACCGCGTAGCGGCCGTTGGGGCTCACGGAGACCTCGGCGGGCTGTCCTTCGAAGCCCTCGGGGACCTCGATGCCGAAGCCGACCCGCTCGCCGGTGTCGCGGTTGTGGATCCACAGCTCGGCGGACGTCGGGCCGTACTCGACGTAGACGTAGCGGCCGTCGTTCAGCACCGCCACCAGCCCCCCGAAGCCCGCGAAGCGCAGCTTCCCGGTGTGGGCGTCGCGCAGGTACATGCCGCCGTGCGGCACGTTCGGGTCGAGGTCCTCGGCGTCCGAAGTGAGCGCGATGTGGCGGCCGTTGCGGCTGATGACGGCCACCCGTGAGACGCCGTCGCCCGCCTTGCCCTCCGGTGTGACGCTGATCGGCTCGGTGCGCGGGGCGCGAGGTGCGGCGTCCGCAGCGGGGCCGGTGAGTGCCGCCGCGGCGACGGCCGCCAGGGCGGCGGCGGCCAGGCGCTTCTTGCTGTGCATGGTTGTTCCCCCGTGGTTGGTCGTTGTCATCGCACTGTCCGAAGGAAGACGTCGGACACGCCGTTGGTGTCGCCGGGGACGATGTCCGTGTCCTGGGAGGAGTAGACGACCGCGCGGCCCTTGTCCGAGACCGAGCCGTCGATGGCGCTGCCGTGTCCGACGAGGACCTGGCGTCCGCCGTGGAGGTTGCGCAGCCAGAGGTCGGACTGCGCGTCCTGGAGGAGGATCCGGCGCCCGTCGGGGCTGACGGCCCGTATCTCGGCGCCGGGGAAGTGCTGGATCCGGCCGGTGCGCAGGTCCCGTACGTACGAACCGTCCGCCGAGTCCATCGCCAGGACCCGGCCGTCGGCGCTCAGCTGGACCACAGTGGAGGGCGTGCCGTCGTCGGCCTCGGTCTGGGTGCCGGCGGTGCGGTCGGCCACCCACACGTCGCCGCTGCCCTCGTCCTGGTAGGCGACGTAGCGGCCGTCGCCGCTGATCGACGGGTTGTCCATGTCCCGGGTCTCGTCGTCCTGCGGGCCCGCGCTGACGGTCTCGCGGGTGCCGGTGACCCGGTCGTAGAGGTCGATGCGATTGGGGAACTGCGGGTGTCCGGATCCCCAGGTGTAGGCGATGTAGCGGCCGTCCGCGCTGATGTCCGGGGCGGACCCGCTGTCCCGGGCGTCTCCCCCGGCCCGGATCCGGGTGCCCGTGCTCAGGTCCATCAGGAAGACGTTGATCTTACGGCTGCCCCAGTCGGTGTACGTGGCCCAGCGGCCGTCGGCGCTGAGGCGGGGCGTGCTGAGCGCGAGCTCGATCTTGGTGACGTGGCCGGTTCTCAGGTCGCGGATGTAGGAGTAGGTGCCCGGGTGGGTGATCCCCTCGGGCACGAGGTTGGTCGCCGAGGAACGGAACGATATGAAACGGCCGTTCGGCGTGGTGTGGGCGGCGCTGGAGGCACCGTCGCCCTGGGTGCCGTCGGCTGCGGTGCTGACCCGCTCGACGCGGGGTGCGGGCGGCGCGGCGGACGCGCTCGTGCCGGTGAGCGTGAGCAGCAGTGCCGCCGCTAAGGAGACCGTGGACACACGCGTGGCTCTGGACATGTTCCCCCCTGTGGATTCCCTTCGAGGCAAACGCACCACGCGTGACAGGGTCAATCCGACGTATTGCGTACAACCTGGACGTGAGCTCAGGAGTCCGCGAGGAGGCTGTCGGCGAGGAACTCCCGTACGTGGCCGAGAACTTGCGCCCGGTCCGTGCCGCGCAGGCCGATCGCCACATGGATGGAGAACCCGTCGAGCAGCGCCCGCAGCCGGGCGGCGAAACGGTCCGGGTCGACCGCCCGGAACTCCCCGCGCGAGACGCCCTCGGCCACCAGGGCCACCAGGTCGCGGTGCCAGGCGCCCTCGATCGCGGCCTGCCGGTCGCGGGCGTCGTCGTCGGCGTTCTGCGAGCGGTTCCAGACCTCCAGCCACAGCGTCCAGTGCGGGTCGCGATGCCCCTCGGGGACGTACAGGTCGACGTACGCCTCGACGCGTTCGCTGACCGTCGCGGACGCCCGGGTCAGCAGCCGGCCGCGCGCGGCACCGAGCCGGCCCTCGCTCCACTCCAGGGTGCGCAGCAGCAGTTCGTCCTTGGAGTGGAAGTAGTAGAGGAGATGGCCGCTGCTCATGCCGACCTCGCGGCCGAGCGCGGCCATGGTCAGCTTCTCCAGGCCGCGCTCGGCGATCATCTCCATGGCGGCGGCGAGGACGCAGTATCTTATACACAAAACCGAGCCCACCAGACCAGTTATATAATCGCGGTTTGC
>NZ_JAKEIP010000346.1 GCF_021474425.1 Streptomyces muensis
CACCCGACCCCCGTCGGCCGGACGACATACGCGACGCGATACCACCTCAAGCCTCGCCCCCGACCAAAGCCATACGACCCGAGAACACCCGAACCGAGCCGGAACACCCCCAGGCCAACGACGTACCGCACACCTCCACCGCCTCCACCGAACTCGCCTCCCAGGCCACGTCGGAAGCCGGCTCGGAGGTCCGTTCACCCACCCCGACCGGCAACTCCGCCAGGGCCGCGTCACCCCGCCCCGGCATCTCCCTGGCCCGCTCCGAGGCGTTGACCGAGCAGCGCCCGGCGCCCGCAGGCGCAGGCCCGCGCCCCGCCATGCCACCCGGCGAGCTCCCCGGCCCCGCCGTCCCGGCGGAGCAACCCCGTCGAGGACACCGCCGTACAGGAAGAGCCGCCGCAGTCGGAATCGTCGCCGCAGGCGCCGCCGTGGCGGTGTTCCTGGCGATCAACCCGGGCGGACCCGAGAAAGGCCAGGCCGGCTCCTCGCCATCACCGCCGTCACCGTCACCGTCGTCGTCCGTGTCCCCCACGGTCGAAGGCACCTCAAGGCCGCAAAGCCTCCCGCCGGGATCCCGCAGGGAGGCCGGCGGATTCGCGTGGGTGCCGCCCGAGGACTGGCGCCGGGACGTCAAGACCGGATCGGAGGTGCACTACACCTCCCCGGACGCCGAACAGGAACTCGCCGCCAAGTCGTCCCTGGCCCGCGACGACCTGATGGACTCCTGGCAGAAGTCGGAGAAGAACGCCCAGCAAGGGCAGCAGTACCGCAAGATCCGCCTGGAACGGACGACGTTCCGCGGTCACCCGGCGGTCGTCTGGGAGTACACCTTCACGCTCCAGGGCGACCCTTGGCACGCCCAGCTGCTGGGCTTCACCGTCGACGGCAAGTCGTACCAGATCAACACGTGGTACCGGCCGGACGCGGAGACGGAGGCGTTGAAGACCTACCAGAAGGTGAGAGACAGCTTCACGGTGCTGTAGGACGGCTGTAGGCACACAGGCCGGAACAAGCCGAGGGGCCTTCGGCAACGCGCACGCGTTCCCGAAGGCCCCTCGAACTCCGAACGATGCTCAGCCGGTCTTGACCTCGTCACGCGGCGCATCCGGAACGGCCGCCGCCCCGCCCGCGACCGCACGCCCCCGACCGACCTTCTCCTTCACGAAGGCCACCACCAGCACGACCGCCGCCACCAGCAGCGACAGCAGCACGGTCTGCCGGCCGTCATGCTCGGTGTCGGTCAGCATGTAGCCCAGCACGAACACGATCAGCGCGGCCGTGGCCCAGGTCAGATACGGGTACAGCCACATCCTCACGACCAGCTTCTCCGGCGCCTCGGCCTGGATGATCTTCCGCATCCGCAGCTGCGAGAAGCAGATCACCAGCCACACGAACAGCGCGACCGCACCGGAGGAGTTGACGAGGAAGAGGAAGACGGAGTCCGGGAACTTGTAGTTGAAGAAGACGGCGACGAACCCGAACACCACGGACACGAGGATCGCCGTCCGCGGCACACCCCGGTCGGTCGTCCGCGCGAACGACTTCGGCGCGTCCCCGCGCTGGCCGAGCGAGAAGGCCATACGGGAGGCGGTGTAGAGGCCGGAGTTCAGACAGGACAGCACCGAGGTCAGCACGATGAAGTTCATGATCTGACCGGCGTGCGGGATACCGAGGGAGTCGAGGGCGGCCACGTACGAGCCGTCGTCGGCGATCGACTTGCTGTCCCAGGGCAGCAGGGCAACCACGACCAGGATCGAACCGAGGTAGAAGACGGCGACACGCCAGATGATGCTGTTGGTGGCCTTGGTGACCGCCCGCTGCGGGTTCTCCGACTCACCGGCGGCCAGCGTGGCGATCTCGCTGCCCATGAAGGAGAAGACGACGAGCAGCACACCGGTGAGGATCGCGCCGGCCCCGTTGGGCAGGAAGCCGCCGTGGTCGGTGAGGTTGCTCAGCCCGGCCTGCGAGCTGTCGACGCCCGGCAGCAGCCCGAACACGGCGAGCCCGCCGATGACGATGAACGCGGCGATGGCCACGACCTTGATCCCGGCGAACCAGAACTCGAACTCACCGTAGGAGCCGACGGAGACCAGGTTGGTGGCGGTGAGCACCACCATCACGATCAGTGCCCAGCCCCACTGCGGAACGGCCGGTATCCACCCCTCCAGGATCGCCGCACCGGCGGTCGCCTCGACCGCCAGCACGACCACCCAGAAGAACCAGTACAGCCAGCCGATGGAGAACCCGGCCCAGGGCCCGAGCGCACGGTCGGCGTGGGCGGAGAACGATCCGGAGGTCGGGTTGGCGGCCGACATCTCACCGAGCATCCGCATCACCAGCACCACGAGCGTGCCGACGAGCGCGTACGACAGGAGGATGCCGGGTCCCGCGGTGGCGATACCGGAGCTGGACCCGACGAAGAGCCCGGCGCCGATGACGCCGCCGATGGCGATCATGGACAGGTGACGGTTCTTGAGTCCGGCCTGTAGGCCGTGACCGCCGGCGGCCGGTCCGGCCGTCTTCTGCTTCGGCTGCGAAGTCATGGAACGGATTTCCTTTGAGCCGTGGGGAGCGGTTCTCGTACGAGCGGTAGTGGAGCGGTGTACGAGTCGGACCAGTGAATCGGAGGAGAACGGATTCGGGAACCTTTGATTTGGGATTGTTACTTGAGGTTTCCTTGAGCTTCCATGGAGTGCGTCACACTCAACACGGTCGACACCCGGCGCTGCTGCCCCGAAACACCCGTGTCACACTCGTTCCATGCGCGTGTATCTCGGCTCCGACCATGCGGGCTTCGAACTCAAGAACCACCTCGTCGACTGGCTGAAGGCGGCGGGTCACGACCCGGTCGACTGCGGCCCCCACATCTACGACGCCCAGGACGACTACCCGCCCTTCTGCCTCCGCGCCGCGGAGCGAACGGCCGCGGACCCCGACTCCCTCGGCATCGTCATCGGCGGCTCGGGCAACGGCGAGCAGATCGCCGCCAACAAGGTGAAGGGCGTCCGCGCGGCCCTCGCCTGGAGCGATGAGACGGCGTCCCTCGGCCGCCAGCACAACAACGCCAACGTCGTAGCGGTCGGCGCCCGCATGCACACCCAGGACGAGGCCACGAAGTTCGTCGAGACCTTCCTCAACACCCCGTACTCCGGTGACGAGCGCCACACCCGCCGCATCACCATGCTGACCACCTACGAAACAACGGGCGACCTCCCCCCGATCCCCCCGCACAACCCCCAGCAGTAAGCACCACCTCACGGCTGGAGACGGCCACGTTTCAGCGCTGACCCAGCACATTTCAGCCCGTCCGGCGTTTGAGGACGAGGCCGAAGGCCGACAGCGGGGTCTGGGGCGGCAGCCCCAGCGGGGTCGAAGGGGCGGAGCCCCTTCAAGGGATGGGACGGGTAGGGGCGGCGGGGGCGAAGGCACACTGGACCAGTGACCGACACCGACCACCCCACCCCGCTGTCCCTGACCGACGTGGAAGCCATCGCCCGCACCGCCCACGCCCACCAGACCGACAAGGCCGGCCACCCCTACACGGACCACCTCAGAGCCGTAGCGGAAGGCGTACAAGACCGCGGCGGCGACGAATCCCAGATCGCCGCAGCCTGGCTCCACGACGCGATAGAGGACGACGCCCTCTCCACACAGTGGCTGGAAGACGCCCCCCTGACCCCCCGCACCAAGGCGATCGTCCACGCCGTCACCAAGCGCCCCGGAGAACCCCCCGAGACCTACGCCACCCGCATCCTCACCACCCCGGGCGCCCTCCTCGTAAAGGAGGCGGACCTGGCACACAACGCGAACCCCACCCGCCTGGCCGCCCTCGACGAACCGACCCGCAAACGACTGACCGAGAAGTACGCACACATGCGCGCACTTCTCGGCCTGACAGGAGACTGACTCTCCGCGACGTTCAGATGAGGTCAGATGAGGTCAGGCGCTGACCTTCTCCCGAGCACCCGCACCTTCCCGCTTCTCCCGCTCACGAGCCAACTCGGCCGCATCCCGCTTGAACGCCCACTCCATCTTGGGCTCCATCGCGAACCGGAACACCCGCTGCACAGGAGAAGTGCACAGCAGCGTCACACCGACAGCGGCCACGACGGAGACGAAGATCTCACCGAGCGGCCGCTGCAGCCAGCCGTGCTCGAACCACCCCTGGTAGTCCCCGGCCTTCACGAAGAACCCGTGCAGCAGATAGCCGTACAGCGTCCCCGCCCCGAGCGCCGTGAACCACATGTGTCGCCGCGGCACCCACGCGAAGAAGCAGGCCGTCAGCAGCAGCGAGCACCCGAACATCGCCAGCACCATGACGGGCCCGGCCCACCACGGCGCACCCAGCTCCTGAGCGGCGTCACGGTGGTAGAACCACGCGGTGTTCATCCGCGGCACGGCCCACCACCCGAAGCCCAGCGCCACCGCGAACACCGGCACGGCCAGGATCCGCATCGTGCGCGTACGCACCATGTGGAAGTGCTCGGGCTTCATGCACAGACCCAGCACGAAGTACGGCAGGAACTGCAGCACCCGCTGGAGGTCGAGGTCGTCACCGATCTCCGGGGTGACGGTCGCCGCCATGGCGAGGCCGAGCGCGATCGGCAACGGCCAGCGCACCATCTTCCAGATGGGGGTGGTCATCCGCCAGATGAACAGCGCGCACAGGAACCAGGTCAGGTACCACGGGTCCAGGAGGCTGATCTCCTGGCTCGGGTCCTCGTCGATCCAGCGCTTGAAGAGCGGATAGGCCGTCTCGAAGACGATGTACGGCACGGCGACGCCGGTGATCAGGCGCTTCAGCCGGTTGGGGGTCGCGTCGAAACTGCGCGAGAAGAAGCCGGAGATGATGATGAACGCCGGCATGTGGAAGGTGTACACGACGGTGTACACGGCCTCCAGGATCCGGCTGTCACCCTTGATCGGCTCCCAGCTGTGTCCTATGGCGACGAGCACGATCGCCAGGTACTTGGCGTTGTCGAAGAACGCGTCGCGCTGCTTGGCACCGCCGGACGCGGATCTCGTGTCCGCCTGAGCCTGCTGGCTGGGCTGGTTCTGCGGCGAGCGCGGACCGGGCACTCCGTCCGCGGACGACTCTGCCGGGGGAAGTGGCGCTCTGTTGTGGCCGTGCGGTCGCAGCGAGTTGTTCACAGACCCTCCCGCCGGAAGCCGGGGGAGCAGATCGAGGCCCTCGCTGCGCATGCGGGGGACGAGGCAGCATGGAACATCTGAGGCACCCTAGCGTTGCCTGTGGGATTTCGTAAAACCCGCGAGGTCATTCCCGGTTATTACGCGCGACCTCGCGTGTACAGCGAACATGCACCGGGAGAACACCTGTTGGCCACCCGTCTTGTCCGGATTCATCCGGACTAAGGGGTGCATATGGCCAGGAGATGACCCCGATGGAATGATCAACTCACGCGTAATTCGAAATACCCGCGAACACGTTGTGTGCCGATGGAAACGAACCCGCCGAATTCCCTTCGCGAGTGTGCGTCCGAAATCCTGTACGGGTGAGACGTGAGAGGTTGTCGCGTCCGGTGGACCCGCACAGATCCGGCACAGGTGTGGCGAACGAAACGTCACGTGCCGCATAGCGGGGCCCGGTTGGTGGCACGATGGTTCTGGCGGGGGTGCGCGGGGTCGCGTCCCCGGGCCGGGAGAGCGGACCGACCGAGGGTGTGATCTGTTGTGGCCATTTCGCTGTCAGTGGTGTTGCTGTTGGCGATCGTCTTGGTGGTGCTGATCCGTGGCGGATCCCTGAAGGCCGGTCCCGCCGTCGTCGCCGTGCTGTTCGGCTTCTTCCTCGCCTCGACCGGCATGGCCGACGACATCCAGAGATTCCTCAACTCGATAGCCGAGACCATCAACTCCATCCAGTTCTAGGCGCTGTCCCGGGCGCTGTTCCGGGGCCCGTGGGGTGGCCCGGAAGAGTACGGATACCCTCGTTCGTGATCGTCGAACGGTCCGGAACGGGGGAACGTACGGATGGCGCTGCGCGAGACGGACCCGGCGGAGGTGGGCGGCTACCGGATCGAGGACCGCCTCGGCTCCGGCGGCATGGGCGTGGTCTACCTCGCCCGCTCGGCCTCCGGCCGCCGCCTGGCCCTCAAGGTCGTGCACGCGCAGTACGCCGACGACGACGAGTTCCGCACCCGGTTCCGCCGCGAGGTGGCCGCCGCCCGCCAGGTCAGCGGCGCCTTCACCGCCCCCGTCGTGGACGCGGACGCCGACGCGCCGCGCCCCTGGATGGCCACGCTCTACATCCCCGGCGAGGACCTCGGCACCCACGTCCGCCGCCACGGCCCGCTGCCCCTGCCGCAGTTGCGCGAACTCGCCGCCGGCCTCGCCGAGGCCCTGCGGGACATCCACCGCGCCGGCATGGTCCACCGCGACCTGAAACCGGCCAATGTGATGCTCGCCGAGGACGGCCCCCGCGTCATCGACTTCGGCATCTCCCGCGCCACCGAGTTCGCGCCCTCCGACGTCCTCACCCAGACCGGCCGCGTGATGGGCACCCCGCCCTACATGTCCCCGGAACAGTTCTCCTCCCCGCAGGACGTGGGCCCGGCCGCCGACGTCTTCTCGCTCGGCTCGGTCCTCGCGTACGCCGCCACCGGACGCGGCCCGTTCGACAGCCCGAGCCCGTACGAGACGGCCATCCGGGTCGTCGAAGGCACGCCCGAACTCGACGACACCCCGTCCCAGTTGCTCCCCTTCATCCAGCTATGCCTGGAAAAGCACCCCAAGTCCCGCCCCTCACCTGACGCCCTGCTGAGCCTGCTGCGCGACGGCGCCCTGCCCGACCCGCGCCCCGCGGACGAGCCCCCGACCACCCCGGCGGACCCGCTCGCCCCCGCCCCCGCCGCGGCCCCCACTGGCAGGCCACGGCGGCCGGCGCCCTCATC
>NZ_JAKEIP010000347.1 GCF_021474425.1 Streptomyces muensis
CACTTGCTCTTCTCGCGCTCCTGACGGCGGGCGGCTCCGTGCCGGCGGACTACCGCTCCTACCGCGACCGTCGTGACATGCAGGCCAAGTGGGAGCGCCGCTACCGCCGCGAGCGTCCCCTCGAAGCCCGCCGTCAGGAGCGCGAGAAGAGCAAGTGAGACCCGTTCCGCTGGTAGTCGGCAGCCAACGGCGCCTCCGGTCACAGGCCGGGGGCGCCCCACAGCGGGAACCAGCGGCCCAGGTCCTGCTCGATCCGCAGGTCGTTGGTGAGGGTCGCCTTCACCCGCAGTTCCAAGGGGTTGTCACGCCGTTCCGCGGTGCCGGTCAGCGGCGCGAACGGGTAGAACGTGCCCCGCTTGTAGAGGTAGACGAGGGCCAGCCGTCTGCCCGTGTCGTCCTCGAACCCGGCCAGCGAACACAGCAGTTGCGGCCCGAAGCCGTTGACCTCCATCGCGCTGTTCACCGCGTGCAGGTCGTTGACCAGCTCCGGCAGATCGTCGGGTTTGCGGGTGGAGACCAGCCACGAGTAGCCGTAGTCGTCCCGCGTCAGCCGCACCGGCCGTCCCTCGCGCTCGGCGTCCGCGTCCAGCAGCGCCTGCACCTCGCGGTGCGTCTGCTCGAAGACGGCGCCCTCGACCGTGGCGAAGCACACCGCCCCGCTGCCGGTCGGCCGGAACCCGGCCGCCGCCTCCAGGGTCACCGCGGCCGACGGCAGCCCGAAGAGCTGGTCGAGATCGGGCGCGACCGGCTTCGTCCGGCCGAACAGGATGTCCAGCAGCCCCATGCTCACACCCCTCCGGGAGCCGCTGCCTCGCCCAGCTCGGCGGAGATCCGTCCCAGTTGGTCGAGCCGCTGCTCCAGGCTCGGGTGGGTGGAGAAGACCCGCGCCACGCCGGGCTCCCGGCCGAGGGCGGGCGTGAAGTAGAAGGCGTTGAACGCCTGCGCCGTGCGCAGGTCCTTGGTGGGAATCCGGGCGATGTCCCCCGACACCTTGGTCAGCGCGGAGGCCAGCGCCGAGGGCCGCCCGGTGAGCAGCGCCGCGGCCCGGTCGGCGGCCAGCTCCCGGTACCGGGACAGGGCCCGGATCAACAGGAAGCTGATCGCGTAGACGGCCGCCGACACACCCAGTACGGCGGCGAAGACCACGGCGGTGTTCTGGTCGCGGCGCCCGCCCCCGAACAGCTGGCTGTAGAAGGCGAACCGCACGATCAGCCCCGCGATCACCCCGAGGAACGAGGCGACGGTGATCACGGCGACGTCCTTGTGCGCCACATGCGACAGCTCGTGCGCGAGCACACCCTCCAGCTCGTCCGGCTCCAGCCGCCGCAGCAGCCCCGTGGTCACACAGACCACGGCGTGATCGGGATTCCGCCCGGTCGCGAACGCGTTCGGCATGTCCATCTCCGACACCGCCACCACGGGCTTCGGCATGTCGGCCAGGGCACACAGCCGGTCCACGACCCCGTGCAGCTCGGGATACTCCTCCCGCTCCACGACCCGCCCCCGCATCGCGAACAGCGCGACCCGGTCGGAGAACCAGTACTGCGCCCCCAGCAGCCCGGCCGCCACGACCACGACCAGCACCCAGGACTTCAGCAGCACGATCAACGCGGCGATGAACGCCACGTACAACAACCCGAGCAAAACCAGAGTGATCCCCATCCGGGCGGTCAACCGCCGATCACTGTGGAACCGGCTCTGCATCTCGCATCACCCCGCGCACACTCAGGCACTCGTCCCACTGCCCAGTGTGCACCCGGTGACCCCCATGAACGGGTCGTGATCGGCCCTAGGCCCAGCAAAGGCCACAGGCCCCGGCGCCGCTAGTAGGCCCCGCGGAAGTTGACGTACCCCAGCAGCACGATCACCCCGGCGACACAGCCCAGCACGATGGCCGTGGACACCCAGCCCGAACGGCGCTGCCGCCGCGCCACATGATCGGGCTCGGCCCGGAACGGCACCGGACCGGGCGGGTTCTCCTTCCACCGGGCGGCGAGCATCCGGGCCCGCGCCGAGGGCTCCTTGTGCTCGGCGTCGTCCGCCCATCTCAGGTCGAACTCGCGCTCCGGTTCGTCCTGTCCGTGCCGCTGCGGCATCGTCTCCACCCCCGTGTCGTCTCAACGGCAGAATAGAACATACGCCCGCGCCCCCGCCGTCGGTATGACAGCGGGGGCGCGGGCGCAGATGCCTCGGTCAGGCGCCGATCACACGTCGAAGTAGAGCTCGAACTCGTGCGGGTGCGGACGCAGCTGCAGCGGAGCGATCTCGTTGGTGCGCTTGTAGTCGATCCACGTCTCGATCAGGTCCGGCGTGAAGACGTCGCCCTGGAGGAGGAACTCGTGGTCGGCCTCGAGCGAGTCGAGGACGGCCGGGAGCGAGGTCGGGACCTGCGCCACGTTCGCGTGCTCCTCGGGAGCCAGCTCGTAGAGGTCCTTGTCGATCGGCTCGGCCGGCTCGATCTTGTTCTTGATGCCGTCCAGACCCGCGAGCAGCAGGGCCGAGAAGGCCAGGTACGGGTTGCCGGAGGAGTCGGGCGCGCGGAACTCGACGCGCTTGGCCTTCGGGTTGGAACCCGTGATCGGGATACGCATCGCGGCGGAGCGGTTGCGCTGCGAGTACACCAGGTTGATCGGCGCCTCGAAGCCCGGGACCAGACGGTGGTACGAGTTCACCGTCGGGTTGGTGAAGGCCAGCAGCGACGGGGCGTGCTTGAGGATGCCGCCGATGTAGTAGCGGGCGGTGTCCGACAGGCCCGCGTAGCCGGCCTCGTCGTAGAACAGCGGCTGGCCGCCGGTCCACAGCGACTGGTGGACGTGCATGCCCGAGCCGTTGTCACCGAAGATCGGCTTCGGCATGAAGGTCGCGGTCTTGCCGTTGCGCCAGGCGACGTTCTTCACGATGTACTTGAAGAGCATCAGGTCGTCGGCCGCGGCGAGCAGCGTGTTGAACTTGTAGTTGATCTCGGCCTGGCCGGCGGTGCCCACCTCGTGGTGCTGGCGCTCGACCTTCAGGCCCTGCTTGTCCAGCTCCAGGGAGATCTCGGCACGCAGGTCGGCGAAGTGGTCGACCGGCGGGACCGGGAAGTAGCCGCCCTTGTAGCGGACCTTGTAACCACGGTTGTCCTCGAGGGCGCCGGTGTTCCAGGCGCCCGCCTCGGAGTCGATGTGGTAGAAGGACTCGTTCGCGCCGGTGGCGAAGCGCACGCTGTCGAACACGTAGAACTCGGCCTCGGGGCCGAAGTACGCGGTGTCGGCGATCCCGGTGGAGGCGAGGTAGGCCTCGGCCTTCTTCGCCACGTTCCGCGGGTCACGGCTGTACTGCTCGCCGGTGATCGGGTCGTGGATGAAGAAGTTGATGTTGAGCGTCTTGTCACGGCGGAACGGGTCGACCCGGGCGGTCGACAGGTCCGCGCGCAGCGCCATGTCGGACTCGTGGATCGCCTGGAAACCACGGATCGACGAACCGTCGAAGGCGAGCTCCTCGTCCGGGTCGAACGCCTCGACGGGCACCGTGAAGTGCTGCATGACGCCCGGCAGGTCGCAGAATCGGACGTCGACGAACTTGACGTCCTCGTCCGCGATGAACTTCTTGGCCTCGTCGGCGTTCTGGAACATCCAGCTCCTCCTACTCCCGACCGTCCGACCGGGGTGGTAGTTCGTTCGTGCGGCCAGTGCGGTGGCACACGCTGTCCTCGACCCTAGGGACGGGTGATTTCTCGGGCGTGACCCATTTGTTTCGCACACGTTAACCGGACATCCCGTACCTCACCCCACCTGTCCACATCGCAAAACGGGCACAGTACGGTGGTCGGGTGGACAAGAGGCAAGCAATCGGATCCTGGCTCTCGGGCCCCCGCGCGGCCGCCGAGGAAGCGGGTGTCGACTTCGGATACCGGGGTCAGCAGCTCGGCCTTCCGGAGGACGGACCGGGCTCCGTCGCCCGCCCGGGCCGACGGCTCGGAGCACTGGCCGTCGACTGGGGCATCAGCCTGTTGATCGCATACGGTCTCATCACCGACGGCTACGGCCAGGCGACCAGCAACTGGGCCCTGCTCCTCTTCTTCCTGATGGGCGTCCTGACCGTCGGCACCGTCGGCTACACCCCGGGCAAGCGCCTCTTCGGCCTCCGCGTGGTCACCCTGGAGACCGGCACGGTCAACCCGCTGCGCGCCCTGCTGCGCACCGCCCTGCTGTGCGTCGCGATCCCGGCCCTGATCTGGGACCGCGACGGCCGGGGCCTGCACGACCGGCTGGCGCGGACCGTGGAAGTACGCATCTAGCGGCCGCACTCCTCGCGTACGACGAAGGGGGCGCCCGGAATGATCCGGGCGCCCCCTTTCTCGTACGAGCTGTCTCGTGCGAGGGAGATCAACGGGCCTTCGGCCCGCCCTTCGGGAGTTTCATGCCTTTAGGCATAGGCCCTTTCGGCAACGGCATATTGCTCATGAGATCCCCCATGGCCTTCAGCCGGTCGTTGGTGGCGGTCACCTGGGGGCCGGACAGCACGCGGGGCAGCTTCAGCATCGTGGTCCGCAGCTTCTTCAGCGAGACCTGGTCCTCGCCGACGCCGACGATCAGATCGTGCACCGGCACGTCCGCGACGATGCGGTTCATCTTCTTCTTCTCGGCCGCCAGCAGGGTCTTCACCCGGTTCGGGTTGCCCTCGGCGACCAGGACGATGCCGGCCTTGCCGACGGCCCGGTGCACCACGTCCTGGCTGCGGTTCATCGCCACCGCGGGCGTCGTCGTCCAGCCCCGGCCGATGTTGTCCAGTACGGCCGCCGCCGCTCCCGGCTGGCCCTCCATCTGCCCGAAGGCCGCCCGCTCGGCCCGGCGCCCGAACACGATCGCCGACGCGAGGAAGGCGAGCAGCAGGCCCAGGATGCCGAGATAGATGGGGTGACCGATCAAGAAACCGATCGCGAGGAAGACACCGAAGGTGACGATTCCGACAGCCGCGAGTACAAGACCGATCTTCTTGTCGGCCCTGCGGGTCATCTTGTAGGTCAGAGCGATCTGCTTGAGTCGCCCGGGGTTCGCAGCGTCCGCTGCCGTGTCCTTCCTCGCCATGCCACGAAGTCTACGTGGCCCGTGGAGCGCCGACGACGGCAGTGCCGTCACGGACGGGGAAGGGTCAGGGACGGACGACGGTGACCTGGTCCAGGACGCGCTGTGCCTCGACCCGGTCCTTGGCGCGACGACGGTCCTCCAGCACGGACGTCCAGGCGTTGCGACGGGCGGTGCGCTGGCCGCTGCCCATCAGCAGCGACTCGACGGCACGCAGTGCAGTGGTGAACGACGGGATGGCGGTGGCGCGAACGGGCGCGGCCTGCATGGTGGAGGTCCCCCCTCGGGATGGCGGCTTCGGTGGGTGGTGCACGGGGTGTACAACCAGGGTCACTGATTGGTGTTACCAGGGCGTGACCGACCGGTCAAACACCAATGAAGCCTTGATGTGTGGCCCGAAATGCTTGACGCGGCCCTGATGGGCCCCCTATCTGCGGGGACGTCCAGGACCGCGTCATTCGGCGGCTACCGAGGGGTAGTTGCTTGTGCGCAGGTTCACACGAACCGAGTGGCACTCCGTGCCATCAGACGGCCTGCGAGGCGACGAAGGAACCACGCTTCTCGACGGCCATCTGGTAGAGGCGTCCGGCGCGGTAGGAGGACCGGACCAGCGGGCCGGACATCACACCGGAGAAGCCGATCTGCTCGGCCTCCTCCTTCAGCTCCACGAACTCGTGCGGCTTGACCCAGCGCTCCACGGGGTGGTGGCGGACGGACGGGCGCAGGTACTGCGTGATGGTGACGAGCTCGCAGCCGGCGTCGTGCAGCTGCCGGAGTGCCTCGCTGACCTCCTCGCGGGTCTCGCCCATGCCGAGGATGAGGTTGGACTTGGTGACCAGGCCGTAGTCGCGGGCCTCGGTGATGACCTTCAGGGAGCGCTCGTAGCGGAAGCCGGGGCGGATGCGCTTGAAGATCCGGGGGACCGTCTCGACGTTGTGCGCGAAGACCTCGGGGCGGGAGGCGAAGACCTCCTCCAGGAGCTCCGGTACGGCGTTGAAGTCGGGGGCGAGCAGCTCGACCTTGGTGCGGCCGGCCTCGCGCTCGGCGGTCTGCTGGTGGATCTGGCGGACCGTCTCGGCGTACAGCCAGGCGCCGCCGTCGGGGAGGTCGTCGCGGGCGACGCCGGTGATGGTGGCGTAGTTGAGATCCATGGTGACCACGGACTCACCGACGCGCCTCGGCTCGTCCCTGTCCAGCGCCTCGGGCTTGCCGGTGTCGATCTGGCAGAAGTCGCAGCGCCGGGTGCACTGGTCGCCGCCGATGAGGAAGGTCGCCTCGCGGTCCTCCCAGCACTCGTAGATGTTCGGGCAGCCGGCTTCCTGGCAGACCGTGTGCAGGCCCTCGCTCTTCACGAGGTTCTGCATCTTCGTGTACTCGGGGCCCATTTTCGCCCGGGTCTTGATCCACTCGGGCTTGCGCTCGATGGGGGTCTGGCTGTTGCGGACCTCCAGGCGCAGCATCTTGCGTCCGTCGGGTGAGACTGCGGACACGTCGGCTCCCTGTAGCTTCGATTCTTCGGCGTACACCAGGGTACGCCCGTGCGTTTTGCGTCTCCGGGCTGGGCAACCTTGCGGAACGTCGGCGCATTCCTCCGAACCGCACGTTTCCTCCCGGGTCGTCCTTCGGGAGCGGCCCGGTGGGGGCTGGTCGCGCAGTTCCCCGCGCCCCTTCTGGGGGCTCCGCCCCCAGACCCCCGAATCGGCCCTTCGGGCCTCGTCCTCAAACGCCGGACGGGCTGAACAACTCAGCCCCTCCGGCGTTTGAGGAGCGGGGTCTGGGGCGGAGCCCCAGAAGGATGGGACGGGTAGGGGCGGCGGGGGCGA
>NZ_JAKEIP010000348.1 GCF_021474425.1 Streptomyces muensis
GCCCGATGCTCCACCCCCGGCGCGTCCCCCTGCTCCTCCCGCGACGTGTCGACGACCACCTCGTACCGCTCGGCCCACGGCGGCCCCGGCAGCACGAAGCTCACCGGCTGCTCCCCGGCGTGCAGCAGGGCCAGGAAGCTGTCGTCGAGGACCGGCGCCCCGCGCTCGTCGCGGCCCGGGATGTCCCGCCCGGACAGATACATCCCCAGCGTGGCAGCGGGCGCGTACCAGTCCCGCTCCGTCATCTCCGTACCGCGCAGCGTGAACCAGGCCAGATCCCGCAACCCGTCCGCCGAGTGCGCCCGCCCGGAGAAGAAGGCCCGGCGACGCAGCACCGGATGCCGGTGGCGCAGCTCGATCAGCCGGGAGGTGAGGTCGAACAGGGCCTTCCAGCCGGGCTCCTCCAGCAGCCCCCAGTCCAGCCAGCTGATCTCGTTGTCCTGGCAGTAGGCGTTGTTGTTGCCCCGCTGCGTCCGCCCGAGCTCGTCCCCGGCGACCAGCATCGGCACCCCCGTCGACAGCAACAGGGTCGTCAGCAGGTTCCGCAACTGCCGCCGCCTGAGTGCCCGTACGGCCTCGTCGTCCGTCTCGCCCTCGGCCCCGCCGTTCCAGGACCGGTTGTCGTTCGACCCGTCCCGGTTGCCCTCCCCGTTCGCCTCGTTGTGCTTGCGCTCGTAGGACACCAGGTCCCGCAGCGTGAAACCGTCGTGCGCGGTGACGAAGTTGACGGACGCGTACGGCCGCCGCCCGCCCCACGCGTACAGGTCGCTCGAACCCGACAGCCGGTACCCCAGATCCCGTACGTCCGGCAGCGCACCCCGCCAGAAGTCCCGTACGGCATTGCGGTAGCGGTCGTTCCACTCCGTCCACAGCGGCGGGAAGGCGCCCACCTGATAACCGCCCGACCCCACGTCCCACGGCTCGGCGATCAGCTTCACCCGCCGCAGCACCGGATCCTGCGCGATGACCGCGAGGAACGGCGAGAGCATGTCGACGTCGTGCATGGAGCGGGCCAGCGCCGCCGCCAGGTCGAAGCGGAAGCCGTCCACGCCCATCTCCGTCACCCAGTAGCGCAGGGAGTCCGTGATGAGGCGCAGCACGTGCGGCTGGACCACGTGCAGGGTGTTCCCGCAGCCCGTGTAGTCCGCGTACCGGCGCGCGTCCGACTGCAGCCGGTAGTACCCCCGGTTGTCGATGCCCTTCAGCGACAGCGTCGGACCCAGCTCGCCCGCCTCCGCCGTGTGGTTGTAGACCACGTCGAGGATGACCTCGATCCCGGCCGCGTGCAGCGCGTGCACCATCCGCTTGAACTCGCCGACCTGCTGACCCGTCGTACCGGAGGCGGCGTACGCGGCGTGCGGGGCGAAGTAGCCGATGGAGTTGTAGCCCCAGTAGTTGCGCAGACCCCTGCGCAGAAGGTGGTCCTCGTGCGCGAACTGGTGCACCGGCAGCAGCTCCACCGCCGTCACGCCCAGCTTGACCAGGTGCTCGACGGCGGCCGGGTGCGCGAGACCGGCGTAGGTGCCCCGCAGTTCCTCCGGGATCCCCGGGTGCAGCTTCGTGAACCCCCGCACATGCACCTCGTAGATCACCGAGTCCGCCCACGGCGTCTTCGGCCGGCGGTCGTCCGCCCAGTCGTCGTCATCGTGGACGACCACGCCCTTGGGGACGTACGGCGCCGAGTCCCGCTCGTCGCGCACGGTGTCGGCGACATGCTGCTGCGGCCAGTCACGGACGTGCCCGTACACCTCCGGCGGCAGGCTGAAGTCGCCGTCCACCGCGCGGGCGTACGGGTCGAGGAGCAGCTTCGCCGGGTTCCAGCGGCCGCCGGTCCACGGGTCCCAGCGGCCGTGCACCCGGTAGCCGTAGCGCTGCCCCGGCATCACCCCCGGCACGAACCCGTGCCAGATCTCGTGCGTCAGCTCGCTCAGCCTGGCCCGAGTCTCCTTCCCGTCCGCGTCGAACAGACACAGCTCGACGGCCTCCGCGCCCCCCGCCCACAGCGCGAAGTTGGTACCCGCCACCCCGTCCGGGCCGACCCGGAAGCGGGCGCCGAGCGGCAGGGGCGCGCCGGGCCACACGGGCACGGCGGGGGCCCTGCGCCGCGCGCCGTTCACGACGGCGGCCGGGCGCCCCTCCTCGGCGGCCACCGCCCCGGCCACCGCCTCCTGCTCGGCTGCGCTCGACACCTGTCGGCCTCCCACGGCTCAGGGACCACACGAGGGGGATGGAGAGCACCCGGTCGTCCCTGGCCGCGGCTCCCCGTCGCGTCGTCCTCCCACATGTTCTGCCCACCCCGTGGGTCGCACTCACGTTTCCCCCAGGCCGCCCCCGTCGTTGGGGTCTTCGTGAGGCACGTACAAGGGCGCGCGCGGCGCGCGGGGGCCGCATTGGCCGCCGTACTGACATGGGCAGGACTGCTGGCCGGAGCCGCCGGCTGCACTACGGACGGCGGCGTCGACCAGATGCCGGGCAAGGCACCGGCGCCCGAGGACGTCATCCGGGTCACGCCCGACGACGACTCCAAGGGCGCACGCCCCGACGACCCGCTGCTGGTCCGGGTGGTCAGCGGGCGCCTGGAGTCGGTGAAGGTGGTCAAGTCCCAGGACGCCCAGGAGACCCCGGTCCCCGGGCACATCTCCAAGGACGGCCTGCGCTGGGAACCCGAGGAACCCGGGCTCGCGCTGGCCGCCAAGTACACGGTCGACGCCGTGGCCCTCGACGGCCACGGGCGCCGCAGCGCACGGCACACGACCTTCACCACGTACGTCCCCGACGAGCGGTTCATCGGATACGTCGCCCCGGAGAACCGCTCCACCGTCGGCACCGGAATGATCGTCTCCCTGGAGTTCAACCGCGAGATCGAGAACCGGGCCGCGGTCGAACGCGCCGTGCGGGTCACGGCCGAGCCCGCCGTGGACATCCGCCCGCACTGGTTCGGAAAGGCCCGCCTCGACTTCCGCCCCGAGCACTACTGGAAGCCCGGCACCCGGGTCACCGTCGCACTGCGGCTGCGGGACGTCGAAGGGGCGCCCGGGGTGTACGGGCAGCAGTACAAGACGTTCTCCTTCACCGTCGGCCGCCACCAGGTCTCCGTCGTCGACGCGGCCCGCCACACCATGGAGGTGCGGCGCGACGGCGAGCTGCTCACCACCGTGCCGATCACGGCGGGCGCCCCCAAGAACACGACGTACAACGGCAAGATGGTCGTCACCGAGATGCTCGAACTGACCCGGATGAACGGCGCCACGGTCGGCTTCCGCAAGGCCGACGGCAAGAGCGAGTACGACATCCCGGACGTCCCGCACGCCATGCGCCTCACCGACTCCGGCACCTTCCTGCACGGCAACTACTGGGCGGACGCCTCCATCTTCGGCCAGAGCAATGTCAGCCACGGGTGCGTGGGGCTCAGGGACGTCAAGGGCGGCGGCTCCGAGACCCCCGCGGGCTGGTTCTTCGACCGCAGCCTGATCGGGGACGTCGTCGAGGTGGTCCGCAGCAATGACAAAAAGGTCGCTCCCGACAATGGCCTCGGAGGATGGAATATGGGCTGGAAGGAGTGGAAGACGGGTAGTGCGGTGAAGTAACAGGACAGGGGGGCGGGTTCGGGGGTGAGTTCCCCGAACGGCTCGACCGGCCGGCTATCGGCCGATGTTGGAACTGAACGGTGACAATCGCGCCGCGCCGACGCACATGACCTTGTGGTTAATATGCGCCGGTGCGCGCGGGAAACGCGTGGGGGCGCGGGCCTTACCAGGTCCGGGGAGGGGAGAACGACTTGAACGTGCGGCCGATATCGGGGGCGTCGGTTGACGCGGCGAACGCGGGCGGCTGGCGTCGGCGCAAGGGGATGGCGGTACTGGCCGGGACGCTGCTGCTCGCCGTCACGGCGTGCGGCGGGGGCGGCGGATCGGAGACGGGGGCCGGGGCCGGGAAGGGCGAGGACTCCAGTACGGCGGAGGCCAAGAAGTCCCAGGCCGTCGTGACGATAGCGCCGGGAGACGGCGCCAAGTCCGTCGAGACCAGCGGCGCGCTGAAGGTGACCGCGGCCACGGGCAAGCTGACGGACGTCGAGGTCAAGGACGCCAAGGGCAACGCGATAGCCGGGGAGATATCCGGCGACGGCGGCACCTGGACGCCGTCCACGCACCTGGCCGCGGCCACCAAGTACACGGTGCACGCCGTCGCCAAGGACTCCGACGGCCTGGAGGCCGCCAAGGAGGCCGACTTCACCACGCTGACCCCGAAGAACACCTTCCTCGGCAACTTCACCCCCGAGGATGGCTCCGAGGTCGGCGTCGGGATGCCGTTCTCGATCCGCTTCACCCGGGGCATCACCAACCCCGACGACGTCGAGAAGGCCATCACCATCAAGACCGAGCCGGCCGTCGAGGTCGCGGGCCACTGGTTCGGCAACGACCGCCTCGACTTCCGTCCCGAGAAATACTGGAAGGCCGGCACCAAGGTCACGGTCGACCTCAACCTCGACGGCGTCGAGGGCCGCGACGGCGTCTACGGCGAGCAGGACAAGAAGCTCACCTTCACCATCGGCCGCAACCAGGTCTCGGTCGTCGACGTGAAGACCAAGAAGATGAAGGTCATGCAGGACGGCAAGGTCGTCAAGACCATCCCCGTCACCACCGGCAAGCCCGGGTACGACACCTGGAACGGCCAGATGGTCATGACCGAGAAGTTCGTCGAGACCCGCATGAACGGCGACACGGTCGGCTACGACGGCGAGTACGACATCGACGACGTCCCGCACGCCACCCGCCTGACCGACTCCGGCACCTTCATCCACGGCAACTACTGGGGCGGCGGCGCCTTCGGCAACTACAACGCCAGCCACGGCTGCATCGGCCTGCGCGACGTCAAGGGCGCGTGGGACAAGAACACCCCCGCCGCGTGGTTCTTCAACCACTCGATGATCGGCGACGTGGTGGTCGTGAAGAACTCCAACGACGCGACGGTGGCTCCGGAGAACGGGCTGAACGGCTGGAACATGTCCTGGGAGAAGTGGAAGGCGTAAGCCCACGGCGATCCGCGGCCCCGGTGCCTGCCTCGATGTGAGGTACGGCACCGGGGCCGTCGCCGTTAGTCCCCGTTAACCTGCTTCCATGACCGTGAATCTCGAAGTCGCCGAAGGCGTGGGCACCCTCCGTCTCGACCGTCCGCCGATGAACGCGCTGGACGTGGCCACCCAGGACCGGCTCAAGGAGCTCGCCGAGGAGGCGAGCCGGCGGGACGACGTACGGGCCGTGGTGATCTACGGCGGGGAGAAGGTGTTCGCGGCGGGCGCGGACATCAAGGAGATGCAGGCCATGGACCACACCGCGATGGTCCTGCGCGCGAGGGCCCTTCAGGAGTCGTTCACCGCGGTGGCCAGGATCCCCAAGCCGGTGGTGGCGGCCGTGACCGGCTACGCCCTCGGCGGCGGCTGCGAGCTGGCGCTGTGCGCGGACTTCCGGATCGCCGCGGACAACGCCAAGCTGGGGCAGCCGGAGATCCTGCTCGGCCTGATCCCGGGCGCGGGCGGCACCCAGCGGCTGGCCCGTCTCGTCGGCCCGTCGAAGGCGAAGGACCTGATCTTCACGGGCCGGATGGTGAAGGCCGACGAGGCGCGGGAGTTGGGCCTGGTGGACCGCGTGGTGGCGCCGGACCAGGTCTACGCCGAGGCGCACGCGTGGGCGGCGAAGCTGGCGCAGGGCCCGGCGATTGCGCTGCGCGCCGCGAAGGAGTCGATCGACACGGGCCTGGAGACGGACATCGAGACGGGGCTCGCGGTGGAACGGGGTTGGTTCGCGGGTCTGTTCGCGACCGAGGACCGGGAGCGGGGCATGCGGAGCTTCGTGGAGGAGGGGCCGGGCAAGGCCAAGTTCCTCTGAGGGCGGGGAGTCTTTGGTCTCTTCGGGTCTGAAACTCCGCCGAGCCACTTGCAATTGACAGGACGTCTGATTCCGGGTCCCTCGATGGAGCGGTTTATGGGAGCCTTAAGGCAACCTTAAGCGTGTCTTGTCGAGGGAGCCCGTCGATTGCCTCCAGTGGACCCTTCGTCGCAGGTCGGCAAGGCTGTGGACGGCACCGAACTGCCCCTGTCATATGCCGACCGAGTCGTGCGGAATGAGCGCTTCCGGGGGGTGTATTCCTCGGGAACGGCCCCGGAGGGCCCTGCGGACGGCCATGATGGGGGCATGGCGGGGCTGGAGGGTATCGAACAGCCGCGGGGACACTGCCGTGCCACTGCGGCGCGCTGGTCGCCGGCGGTCGAGGACGAAACTGCCGCGAAGGCGTTGGAGCTGTTCGGCAACCCCACGGAGGCCGAAGTTCCGCTCCCGTCCCGTCCGGAATCCGCCGCCACGGCGCGTCGTCTGACGCAGGTGGTCGTGCTACGCCAGTGGGGACTCACCCCGAAGATGACGGAGGACGCGGTCCTGCTCGTCTCGGAACTCGTCGGCAACGCCGTCCGTCACACCGGCGCCCGCGTCTTCGGGCTCCGCATGCGCCGCCGCCGCGGCTGGATCCGCATCGAGGTCCGCGACCCGTCCCGGGGCCTGCCCTGCTTGATGCCGGTCCAGGAGATGGACATCAGCGGCCGGGGCCTGTTCCTGGTCGACAAACTCTCCGACCGCTGGGGCGTGGACCTGCTGCCGCGCGGCAAGACGACGTGGTTCGAGATGAGGGTGGCGGACCGCTGACGGTTGCCTCCGGCGGTCGAGCCGAAAACGCCTGCGGTCGTCCCCACCCACCCGACTCGGTTGGTCAGAAGGCCGACCGCGCCCCCGCCGCGACGGCCGACGGCGACCGCGCGGCGAACGGCCGGTGGGGGCTGATCGCGCAGTTCCCCGCGCCCCTTGGGCCCGCTACCGCCCCGCCCTCCCAC
>NZ_JAKEIP010000349.1 GCF_021474425.1 Streptomyces muensis
GACCGGGGGGCGCCGCCCCTTGCCGGGCTCCACGGGGCGGACCCCCTACAAGGGCTGGGACGGGTAGGGGCGGCGGGGGCGAGAACCACTGACGCGGCACGGAGTTGACCACGCCCGGCCGCACAAGCCAATCCGCACCCCATACCCCCACAACCCCCTGTCCAGTCCCCTTGGCTGCACACGACCACAACACGCCCCGGAGACAGCCCCAACCCGGACGACTCCGATCAACAACCGATCACTCTCCGGCACTTGATCGGCCGCCAAACGGTTACAGAAGAGACGCAATCGATGATTTGAGCAACTGGGCGTAGCAGTGCCTGCACGAAGCGTTATTCTCCTCAGACGCAAACCGGTACCCCTCCGTCGCTACGACGGGTGAACGGTCCCGCACTGCACGTGATGGAAGCTCTGCCTCTGGGAGTCCCGTGTACCCACACGTCGGGGTTGACGCCTCGGGCCTGGCTACGCTGCGCGCAACGGTCCAAGACCTGTTGCGCGGCTTCGTCCCCACCGCGTACGCCGTCCCCGCCCTCGCCGTAACCGCCGCACCCGTAGGCCCGTGCTACGCGCTCGCCGACGGCAGCGCCGCCGTCGGCAGACGCGGACGCACGGCCGGTGCGGCAACCGCCCGTCGGCCTGCCGCGGACAGCGACAGCGCCCGCATGATGGATCTCGTGGAACGCGCACAGGCCGGCGAGGCCGACGCGTTCGGCCGGCTCTACGACCAGTACAGCGACACCGTCTACCGCTACATCTATTACCGGGTCGGAGGAAAGGCCACCGCAGAGGACCTCACAAGCGAGACCTTTCTGCGAGCGCTACGGCGCATCGGCACCTTCACTTGGCAGGGCCGCGACTTCGGCGCCTGGCTCGTCACCATCGCCCGCAACCTCGTAGCCGACCACTTCAAGTCCAGCCGCTTCCGGCTGGAGGTGACCACCGGCGAGATGCTCGACGCCAACGAGGTCGAGCGCTCCCCCGAGGACTCCGTCCTGGAGTCCCTCTCCAACGCCGCACTCCTCGACGCCGTACGGCGACTCAACCCGCAGCAGCAGGAGTGCGTCACCCTCCGCTTCCTCCAGGGCCTCTCCGTCGCCGAGACCGCCCGCGTCATGGGCAAGAACGAGGGCGCCATCAAGACCCTCCAGTACCGAGCCGTCCGCACCCTCGCCCGGCTACTCCCGGACGACGCACGCTGAGCGCACCCCCCTACCGAACCAGCACACTCCGCAACCTTCAACTCACCCTCGGTGAAAGTCCGTTGACTTCGCGGTCCGTTCATCCTCCGTCCGTAACCCAAGTGCCAAGCCGCTCGTTGTGCGGGATGCAGGCTCCCTGTGGTCACTCCCTGGCCGACTTCGATCACTCGATCGTGTGGATTCGGTCAGGGCGTGCAACCCTCAGGACCCCCTGGGGAGTCGACCGTCATGACGAGAGGAGGTGCCGCCAGTGATCGCGAACGTATCGGCGCACCGGCGGGCGAACGCCTTCGCCCAGGCCCTGGAGGAGCAGTCCGACCGGGGCTCGGCGGCCGAGCAGGCCGAGCAGCCCGATGGATCGGCACCGGCACCGGCTGCTGCGGAACAGACCGAGCAGGGGCGCCTGTTGGCCCTCACCACGAGTCTCGGCGAGCTGCCCAAGCCCGTACTCGACCCCGAGGTCAAGGTCGTCCAGCGGGCCCAGCTCGTGGCCGCGATGGAGGCCATGCTCCAGGAGGGCACCGCGGGAGGCGAGGCGGGACCCGTTCTGCCCGGACAGCGTTCGGAGCGGGCGAGAGGCGCACACCGGGCGTCCCCGCTGGGCAAGCTGCGACCACGTTCACGGCTGGCCAAGGGTCTCACCGCGGGCGGGCTCAGCGTCGGTGTCGCCGCGAGCGCCTTCGGCGGAGTCGCCGCGGCGAGTTCCGACGCCCTGCCCGGTGACTCTCTCTACGGCCTCAAGCGCGGCATAGAGGATTTCAAGCTCAACGTCCTCGCCGACGGCGACGACGAGCGCGGGCGAACCTATCTCGACCAGGCCTCCACCCGGCTGAACGAGGCCCGGCGGCTGATGGAGCGGGGCCGCGGCGGGCAGCTCGACCACGAGTCGCTCGGCGAGGTCCGCCGCGCCCTGTCCGGCATGCGGCACGACGCCTCGGAGGGGCACCGCCTGCTCCGCGAGGCGTACCAGCGCCATCCGGACTCCCTGGGGCCCATCCAGGCCCTCTCCGCGTTCTCGCGCTCGCACCGCGAGGCATGGGGCCACCTCCGCGAGCGGCTTCCCCTCCAGCTCGGGGACGTCAGTGACCAGGTGTCCTCGGTCTTCGACGCCATAGACGACGAGGTCGCCCCGCTCCAGTCGCTCCTCCCGCCGACCCCGACCCAGGGCGGCGACGGCAAGGGCCGGGGCGGTTCCGGCTCCTCGTCCACGGGCACATCCGGCTCCGACCGGTCGGCCCACCCCAGCGCCGGCGGCAGCGGCTCCTCCGACGGCAACCGGTCCGGCGGTCCCAGCAAGTCAGCCGAGAGCTCGGCCGGCGAGAGCGAAGGCCTGCTCGGCGGCAACACCGGCGGCCTCCTCGACCCACCGAAGGACACCGGAAGCACCGGCTCCCCGTCCACATCAACCCCGCCCACGGAACCCGCCGTAACCCTCCCACCCCTCCTCCCAGGCCTCCTACCGGGCCTGGGCATCGAGGGCGAGGACGCCAACTAGCAACTCCACCAAGCCAGTCATACGGCGATGGGGGCGCCCCCTTTCAAAGGGGGCGCCCCCATCGCCGTACAAACGTTTCTCCGACCGGCGTCAGAAGAACACCGACCTCCGCTGCACCAGCAACTTGTACAACGTGTGCTGAATCTGCTCCCTGACCTGGTCCGTCAAGTTGAACATCAGCATCGGATCCTCCGCGGCCTCCGGCGGATAACCATCCGTAGGGATGGGCTCGCCGAACTGGATCGTCCACTTGGTGGGAAGCGGAATCGCACCCACCGGACCGAGCCAAGGGAAGGTCGGCGTCAGCGGGAAGTACGGGAAGCCCAGCAGTCGAGCCAGTGTCTTCGCGTTGCCGATCATCGGGTAGATCTCCTCCGCGCCGACGATCGAGCACGGGATGATCGGCGTGCCCTTGCGCAGAGCGGTGGAGACGAAGCCGCCGCGGCCGAACCGCTGGAGCTTGTAGCGCTCGCCAAAGGGCTTGCCGATGCCTTTGAAGCCCTCCGGCATCACGCCCACCAACTCGCCCTGGCCCAGAAGTCGCTCGGCGTCCTCGGCACAGGCGAGGGTGTGGCCGAGCTTGCGGGCGAGTTCGTTGACCACGGGCAGCATGAAGACCAGGTCGGCCGCGAGCAGCCGAAGATGCCGGCCCGCCGGATGGTGGTCGTGCACGGCGACCTGCATCATCAGGCCGTCCAACGGCAGCGTGCCGGAGTGGTTGGCGACGATCAGCGCCCCGCCCTCGGACGGGATGTTCTCGACGCCCTTCACCTCGACCCGGAAGTAGTTCTCGTACACCGGGCGCAGCAGCGACATCAGGACCTGGTCGGTGAGCTCCTCGTCGTACCCGAAGTCGTCGACCTCGTAGTCCCCGGTGAGACGGCGGCGCAGAAAGGCCAGGCCGCTCGCGATCCGCCGCTCCAGGCCGCCGTCGCCCTGGGGCTGCTGGGGCGGCTGTTCCTCACGTGTCACAGGAACATCATCCTGCGCGAAGGCCCGTCCCGGGAGGGGCTGGACCTCGCGTACCAGCACGGATTCACCGCTCTTACGCCTGCTCCCCGCACTCCGGCGCCGCTGCGGCCGCTGCACGGCACTCCCGCGGGACCGGTCGTCGTCGAACGGAATGACCTTGGCGTCCGCCATCGTTGATGCGCTCCTCAGTTGGCGCTCTGCGTCGGAAGGTGGCCGCCGCCCAGCACGGGCAGCGCGGCGATCCGGTCGACGGCCCCCGAAAGGGCCTCCGGCGGCAGAAGTCCGGGTCCGCGGCTCTTGGCGAAGTCCGCGAACGTCTCCGCCGTCGTGTACTTCGGCTTGAAGCCGAGCGTCTCCCGCATCTGGTCCGTCGACACCACCCGGCCGTGGGTGAGCAGCCGGATCTGCTCGGGCGAAAAGTCCGACATGCCCAGCGTACGCACCAGGGAACCCGCCCAGGTGACGGCGGGCAGCAGCAGCGGCACGGTGGGACGGCCCAGCCGCCGCGAACACTGCGAGAGCAGCAGGACGCCGTCGCCGGCGATATTGAAGGTGCCGCTGTTCAGCGTGCCTCGCGCCGGCTCGTGCGAGGCGATGCGCAGCACCTCGATCACATCGTCCTCGTGCACGAACTGCAGCCGCGGATCGTAGCCGAACACGGTCGGCAGGACCGGCAGCGCGAAGTACGAGGCGAGCGGCGTGTCCGCGGTCGCACCGAGGATGTTGGCGAACCGCAGCACACACACGGCGACGTCCGGCCGCCGCCGCGCGAACCCGCGCACATAGCCCTCGACCTCGACCGCGTCCTTGGCGAATCCGCCGCTGGGCAGCGACTTGGGCGGGGTCGTCTCGGTGAAGACGGCAGGGTCCCGCGGCGCGGACCCGTAGACATTCGTACTGGACTTGACCACGAGCCGCTTCACCGTCGGCGACTTCTGGCAGGCGCCGAGCAGCTGCATGGTCCCGATGACGTTGGTTTCCTTGACCATGGTCCGGCTGCCGCTGCCGAGCGCGGTTCCGGTCACGTCCATGTGTACGACGGTGTCGGCGCCGCTCTCGGCCAGCACCCGCGCGATGGTGGGCTGCCGGATGTCGGCCTGGATGAAGTCCGCGCCCCCCAGATGGTGCTCGGGCGGTACCGCGTCCACGGCGATCACCCGATCCACTTCCGGGTCTCGCTGGATCCGTCGTACGAACCGGCCCCCCAGTTGACGGGCCACTCCGGTCACGAGCACGACCTTGCCCAAGATCAGCGCCTTCCTTCCAGCACTCGTCCCGCTGCGTACCCTGCCGAGTTCCCCGTGTGCCGCCAACTTAGCGGGTCGGTGTTGCGCTGTGATGACCGCCCAATGCATGAAGTGACGAAAATTCCCTGCGTACGACCGGACGGCTCACGCAGTCGTCCAGTCATACGCACAGAGTCCGACCCCTCGCACGCGATCTCGATACGCATGTGGCCCCCCACCAGTTCTGATGGGGGGCCACAAAGCACGCCACTTTCGCGGCGCGCCGCGCTTACTTCTTGTTGCGACGCTGAACGCGCGTGCGCTTGAGCAGCTTGCGGTGCTTCTTCTTCGCCATCCGCTTGCGCCGCTTCTTGATAACAGAGCCCACGACTACCCTCGCTCACTTCTCATCACTCGGTGTTTGGGCGCCATGGGCCCACACGACCTACGAGGGGCTAGCCTACCCGCCCGAGCGCTGAGGTCGTAATCGAGAGGGAGAAGGGGGAAGTCCCGAAGGCCCCTGAGAGCCCTGAGGACCCCCCTCGCACCCACTGCCGTCAGGCGGTTTCCACCCCCACATAGCTCTCACGGAGGTATTCGTGAACCGCTTGCTCCGGGACGCGGAACGAACGCCCCACCCGGATCGCGGGCAGATGACCGCTGTGCACCAGCCGGTACACGGTCATCTTCGACACTCGCATCACCGAGGCGACTTCCGCCACGGTAAGGAACTGAACCTCGTTCAGAGGCCTCTCGCCAGCTGCAGCCATGACACACCTGAACCTTCCGCACTCGACGGCCACCGGCTTCCCCTTCCGGTGACTCTTCGTCGCTGCGTGCTCACTCCCCAATGTAGGTGCCAGTGATGCGAGTGGGGAAGAGGTGCACCCATCGGCGGCCTACTGGGACAGACACGCTCGATTGAGTACGTAGCGGGTAAGCGGCCGGTAGTAATCAGACCGCACAGCGTCATCAAGTGGAACGACGACGGACACAGACCCCTCGGCCTCCCCCACAAAGAGCGCGGGGTCATCCGTATCGGCGAGACCAATGGCCTCAAACCCCAGCTGACCTGCCCCGCAGACCCACCCGTGATCCCCGATCACCAACTCCGGCAACGGCCCGCCGGCCTCCGCCGCGGCCGCCAGCGCGGTACGAACCGGGAGCGGCGAGTGCGTGTGTGCGCCGGTCTCACGCCCGGTGCTCGGAGCGCCGGGTTCCCGCACCAACGCGACTCCTCGTACGTAGGCCAGGTTGTACGTGCGTAGGCCGAACCGGGTCGTTATGTCGACACGACGACCATGCGCCGGAGTGAGAACGGCACATCCCGCCGCCGACAACGCGTCCGCCAAGGCGGCGTAGAAACCGAGCAGCCGATGCGGGTGCCCGGTCCCGAGCAGCACAGGCACCCGACGCCGCGCGGCCTCCCCGATCCGCTCAGCAAAGGCATCAAGCCCGCTCAAAGTCCGCTCCGGATCGATCACATCCGGCCCAGACACACACCCCGGATCGGCCGAAACCCCGCACCGCTCCGCCATCAACCCAAGCAAGTCCCGCTGCCCCCAAGCCCCCTCAGGATCAAGCCCGATGACCACACGAGGATCCCGAGCAGCAAAAAGCCGATAACTCCGAAGACTCACCTCCCGAGAAGTAGCCACGGTCCCGGCAAGCCGAGCAGCCAACAGATGGGCGCGAAGGGCTTCCCTACTCAACACGTGAGCGATGGTGACGGACGGAACAGCACAGAGCCGTAAGAACAGAGCAACACAGCACAGTTGGGCTAACGAGACAGTCCGTCCGGGAAGGCGTTCACCTCTCGGGGGGACAAGTCCGTCCCCAGCCCCCACTCACCCACAGGGCGCTCCACCAGGCATTTTCAGCCCGTCCGGCGTTTGAGGACGAGGCCGGAGGCCGATGGGGGTCCAGGGGGCGCAGCCCCCTGGCGGGGTCGAAG
>NZ_JAKEIP010000350.1 GCF_021474425.1 Streptomyces muensis
CGTCCGTGTTGACCGGCAGCTCCCCGCCCCGCACCAGCAGCCGCCCCTTCTCCACGAACGCCCCGCCCTCGCCCTTCCCGCAGAAGCCGAGGTCCTCCAGCGTCACCAGGGTCATATAGGTGAAGGCGTCATAGATCTCGGCGAAGTCCATCTCCTCCGGTCGCACCCCGGCCCGCTCGAAGGCGAGCCGCCCGCTGACCGCCGCCGGGCCCGTCGTGAAGTCCGGCCACTCGGACATCGCGGCGTGCGAGACGTGCTCCCCGGTGCCGAGCACCCAGACCGGGGCCGTACGGCAGTCCCGTACGAACTCTTCGGCGGCCAGCAGCACCGCCGCGCCGCCGTCGGAGCGGATGCAGCAGTGCAGCTTGGTGAAGGGATCGGCGATCATCGGCCCGGCGAGCACGTCGTCGACCGTGATCGGGTCGCGGAACATCGCCTCGGGGTTCAGGGCGGCGTTCGCCCGCGCCTGGACCGCGACCTCGGCCAACTGCTCGACGGTCGTGCCGTGTTCGACCATGTGGCGGCGGGCGGCCATGGCGTACTTGGCGATGAGCGTGTGGCCGTACGGCACCTCGAACTGCAGGGGTCCCCGGGAGCCGAAGGACAGGTTCCCGGTGCGCCGCCCCGCCTTGATGTCCGCGCGGGCCGTCGAACCGTAGACGAGGAGTACGGCGTTCGCGTGCCCCCGCGCTATCGCGTCGGCCGCGTGGGCCGCCATGACCTCCCAGGTGGCGCCGCCGACGGAGGTGGAGTCGACCCAGGTGGGGCGCAGGCCCAGATACTCGGCGACCTCGACCGGGGCGAGGGTGCCGAGGCCGGCGGAGGCGAAGCCGTCCACCACCGCACGGGCCAGCCCGGCGTCGGCGAGGGCGCGGCGGGCCGCCTGGGCGTGCAGGGCGTACGGGGTGGCGTCGTCCACCCGACCGCAGTCGGCGAGGGCGACGCCGACCACGGCGACTTTCCGGTTCCCGGCAGTCATGAGAGGCCTCCAAGCCCTGTGCGTCCAACCTCTGTGCATCTCGGTGCGACCCTCCTAATATGACGGCCCGTCAGATCTGGAGGGAAGGGCCTCTGGAGCCAAGAGCCGGAGGGAAGGCCCATGGACGCCAGCTTCACCCCCGAGCAGGACGAGATCCGCCGCACCCTCCGCGAGCTGCTCCACAGCCGCTGCGGCCCTCGCGAGCTGCGCGCGGCCGTCGACACCCCGGCCGGCCACGACCCGGCCCTGTGGACCGCCCTCGCCGAACAGCTCGGCCTGCCCGGACTCGCCCTCCCCGAGTCCTACGGCGGCGTCGGCTGCTCGGCGACCGAACTCGCCCTCGCCTGCGAGGAGGTGGGCCGCTCCCTGGCCCCCACCCCCCTCCTCGCCACCACCGTCCTCACCGCACCCCTGATCCTCGCCCTCGGCACCGACACCCAGCGCACCGCCCTGCTGCCCCGCCTCGCCTCCGGCACCCTCACCGCCACTCTCGCCGTCCCCGGCCCGGCCCTCGCCACCGCCCTCGCCCTGACCGGCGACAACACCGGCGACTGGGCCGGCGGCGGACGCGCCGGGGGCGTACAGGCACGACGGGCGCAGGACGGCTGGCGGCTGTACGGGCAGGCCGACCAGGTCCTGGACGGCCACAGCGCGGACCTGCTGCTGGTCGCCGCCCACGCCGGAGGCTTCGCCCGGTCGAGGACGCTGCTGTTCCTGGTGCCGGGTGACGCGACGGGCGTCGTACGCGTACGGCAGACAGCCCTGGACGCGACCCGGCCACAGGGGCGGATCCAACTCCGCGATGTGGAGGCCGAGTTGCTGGGCGAGGAGGGCGCGGACGTACTGGCAGCCCTGGCGGCTGCAGGGGCGGTCACAGCCGCCGCACTGGCCTGCGAGGCCGTGGGAGCAGCCGACCGCGCACTGGACCGAACCGTGGAGTACGTCAAACAGCGAGAGCAGTTCGGAAGGTCGATCGGCTCTTTCCAGGCGGTGAAGCACCGATTGGCAGACGTATATGTGCAGGTCCAGGCAGCAAGATCAGCGGCCTATTACGCAGCCTGGTCTGCAACGCCCTCAAGGGGCGCGGGGAACTGCGCGACCAGCCCCAACGAACCCGCAGCCGCCCGACAACACACAGTGGCACCCCCAGAGGCGCACCTCGCCCTCGCCCAGACGCTGGACGCACTCCGAACCGCCTCCGCCGAAAGCATCCAGTTCCACGGCGGCATCGGTTTCACCTGGGAACACGAGGCTCACCTGTACTTCAAGCGCGCCGCAGGCGACGAACTGCTCTTCGGCCCGGTGCACCGCCTGCGGGCACACGCCGCCGACACGGCACGGCTCTTCGAGACGTCAGAGGCACAGGAGGTGGCGGTGTGATCGGCGCACGCGTCGTACAGAAGGTGTCCTCCACGCGGGGCTTCGCCAAGGTCGCCCCGCACGTCATCCCCGCGCTCGACCGTGCCGTGCACCGGCTCACACGAGGAAAGGTGCTGCTCAGCGCGCAGATGCTGCCCGGCGTGATCCTGACCTCGACCGGCGCCCGCAGCGGACGGCCCCGCCGTACTCCGCTCGCCTGCATGCCCGAGGAGGACGGCCGCAGCTGGATCCTCATCGGCTCCAACTTCGGCCGCACCGGCCACCCCGCCTGGACCCACAACCTCCTCGCCCACCCCGATGCCGAGGTCAGCTGGAAGGGCAGGGACATCCCGGTCACCGCCCGGCTGCTGGAGGGCGAGGAGCGGGCGGCCGTCTGGAAGACCGCGCTCGCGTTCTGGCCGCCGTACGCGACGTACCAGGCCCGGGTGGAACGGGAGATCCGGCTCTTCAGGATCGTCCGCACGTCATAGCGGGGCCGGCCGCAGGTCAAAGCAGGGCCCGGCGCCGGTCACAGCGTGGCCAGGCGCTGGACCAGCAGAAACGCGCCGATCCCCAGCATCGCCGCCCCCGACGTACGGGCGACCGCACGGGCCGCCGCCGGGCGGGCGCCGAGGACCGCGCGGGCGGCGAGGCCCACCGTCAGGTAGACGGCGGCGCAGCACGCCATGTGGAGCAGCCCGAACACGGCGGTCTGGGCGGGGACCGGCAGATGGTCGCCCTTGGTCACCAGGAACTGCGGCAGCACGGACAGGTAGAGCAGCAGGCCCTTGGGGTTCAGCCCGCTGATGGTGGCACCGCGCAGAAAGGCACGGGCCGGGCTCGCGGCGACGGTCTCCTCGGCCGCCCCCGGCGTACCCGGCCGGCGCAGCACCCCCCACCCCAGCCACACCAGATACGCGGCGCCCGCGGCCGTCAGCGCGGTGAGCAGACCCGGCTCGCCCGCCACCAGCACGGCAAGGCCGGCCGCCGCGAGGACCGTGTGCAGCGCGTACCCCGTGACCAGGCCCGCCACCGCCGTCACCGGTGAGCGGTCGCGCAGCCCGGCGGAGATCGCGTACGCCCAGTCGGCGCCCGGCACGCAGACGAGGAGCAGGTCGATGGCGAGGAAGGAGAGGAGCAGTCCGGAGTCCATGCTGGCGACATTAGGCGGGAATGGCCCGAAAGTGTTGTCGAAGTTTGCCCATGATCGCGCTCTGTGGGGGAAGATCTGCCTCATGGACGACGTGGACAGAAAGATTCTTGCCGAGCTCCAGCAGGACGGGCGGCTGACCGTGACCGAGCTGGCCGCGCGGGTGCGGCTCAGCGTCTCGCCGTGCCACCGGCGGCTGCGGGAGCTGGAGCGGGCCGGTGCGATCAGCGGCTACCGGGCCGTCGTGGAGCCGGCCGCCGTCGGGCTGAACTTCGAGGCGCTGGTCTTCGTCTCCATGCGGCAGGAGGACCGGGACACGGTCGCCGAGTTCGAGCGGGCCATCGCGGAGATCCCCGATGTCCTGGACGCGCAACGGCTGTTCGGCGAGCCCGACTACCTGCTGCGGGTCGCCACCGCCGACCTAGCCGCCTTCCAGCGGCTGTACGACGAGCGGCTGGCGACCCTGCCCGGGGTGCAGCGCCTCACCTCGACACTGGTGATGAAACACGTCGTACGGGATCGTCCGCTGCCCGCATAGCGCGGCAGGCGGCGGCCCACGTCGGGTGAGCCACCGCCTGCCAGACAGGACTTGCTGAACCGGCGAACTACTTCGTCGGCTTCTTGCCGGTCACGCCCAGGTGGACCAACAGGGCGAGGTTCGGCTTGAGTTCGGCCTGTTTGACGCCCCAGGTCTGGAAGCCCTTCTGGTGCGAGGCCACCGCCGCGAGCATCGCGACGATCGAGCCGGCCATCGCGGCGGGGCTGACGTCCTTGTCGACCCTGCCCTTGGCCTGCAGCTGAGTGACCGCCTCGGTCAGGGAGTTGTTGACGGAGTTCAGGATCTTCATACGGATCTTGTAGAAGCGTTTGTCGCCCTCGGACGCCCCGAGGTCGACGACCCGCAGGATCGCGTCGTTCTTGCGCCAGAACTCCAGGAATCCGTCGACGAGTTCCTGCGCGGTCTGCCAGCCCGCCTTGCCGGCCCAGCTGCGGCCCTCGACGAGCTCGGTCAACCCGGCTCCCTCGGTGGCCATTTGCTCGGCGATCTCCAGGACGGCGCCCTCGACGTCCGGGAAGTACTGGTAGAAGGTCGCGGGTGAAGTCCCCGCCTTCCGGGCGACATCGATGACTTTGACGTCCCGGTAGGGGGAGGAGCTGAGCATCTCGCTGAGGCAGTCGAGCAGCTTCTGCCGGGTCGCCTGCCCACGCCGGCCGGCCACGCGGCCGTCGACGGTACGCACTTGTCCTGTCATGTCGTCAGCTTACCGAGGCGTGATCGGGGCGCGATTCGGCCGACTGCAAATGGGGTGCATGAGTATGCCGAGGCTGGTGTGCCTGGTCTGCGGGCCGCGTAAGACGCCGTTACTTTTGCCGCATGGCCGAAAACAGGGCATCCGCGAACGGAACGGGATACACGGAGGGCGTTCCGTGCTGGGTCGACGCCCAGCTTCCCGATGTGGCGGCGGGCAAGCGGTTCTACGGTGAGCTCTTCGGATGGGACTTCGAGGGCGCGTACGACTCCACCGTGTGGGCGCTCCTCGACGGGGAGCGGGTCGCCGCGCTGGCCCGCAAGACGGACGGGCGGCTGCCCACTGTGTGGACGGTGTACTTCGCCACCCCGGACGCCCGCGCGCTGGGGGAGCGGATCCGGGCGGCGGGCGGGCAGGTGGTGATCCCGCCCGTGGAGATGGGGGCAGGGCTGGGGGCGGCCGCGCTGGTCACCGACCCCGAGGGTGCCGTCTTCGCGCTCTGGGAGGCGGACAGCCACCGGGGCTTCGGCCGGCGGCACGAGACCGGCACCTTCGCCTGGGTGCAGCTCTACGCCCGGGACACCGAGGCGGCCAACGCCTTCTACGGCGAGCTCTTCGCCGACGCCCTGTTCGGACCGGACGCCAAGCCGGACTTCGGCCGCGCGGCCGTCTCCGAGGTCTTCCCGGCGATGATGCCGCCGCATTTCGTCGTCCACTTCCGGGTGGAGTCCTGCGCGGAGACCCTCGGCACGGTGAACCGGCTCGGCGGGCGGGTCCAGGTGCCGCCCTTCGAAACGTCGTACGGCACGGTCGCCGTGGTCACCGACGACCAGGGGGCGTCCTTCGCGGTCCTGGAACGCTGACCGCACTCTTACCCGGGGCCGCCTTCGGCCCGCATTCCGCGTCCCACTATGCGAACCGGCGCTTCCACCGTGCGGCGGGCTGTGGTTTTGTCCCAAGACACCCCGTTCCGCCCTCGGGTTCGCAACCACGCCCCGAGACAGGAAGAATCGGGGTGCGTGCCGCCGAGGCGGTGCGGTGGTGAGACGCTGCACGGGGTCGCGTACATATCTGGGTGACGGGGCCCGTACGGGGAGGTGGCAGGCAGAGTGGTGGATCAGCTGACGCAGCACGATCCGCGCAGGATCGGGCCGTTCGAGGTGCTCGGACGGCTGGGTGCCGGCGGCATGGGGCTGGTCTATCTCGCGCGCTCGGCTTCGGGCCGGCGCGTGGCGATCAAGACCGTCCGTACCGAGCTCGCCGAGGACCAGCTGTTCCGCGTCCGCTTCACCCGTGAGGTGGAGGCGGCCCGGGCGGTCTCCGGCTTCTACACGGCAGCGGTCGTCGACGCCGACCCGCGCGCCGCCGTGCCGTGGCTGGCCACCGCGTACGTCCCCGCGCCCTCCCTCGAAGAGATAGTGAACGAGTGCGGGCCGCTCCCGGCCCAGGCGGTGCGCTGGCTGGCGGCCGGTGTCGCGGAGGCCCTGCAGTCCATCCACGGCGCCGGTCTCGTCCACCGCGACCTCAAGCCGTCCAACGTGCTCGTCGTCGAGGACGGTCCCCGCGTCATCGACTTCGGTATCGCGTCCGGCGTTTCGAACACCCGTTTGACGATGACCAACGTCGCGGTCGGTACGCCCGCCTACATGTCGCCGGAGCAGGCGAAGGACTCCCGCAGCGTGACCGGCGCGAGCGATGTCTTCTCGCTCGGCTCGATGCTGGTGTTCGCCGCCACCGGACACCCCCCGTTCCACGGCGCCAACCCGGTCGAGACCGTCTTCATGCTGCTGCGCGAGGGCCCCGACCTCGAAGGCCTCCCGGACGAGCTGCGCCCGCTCATCGAGTCCTGTATGCAGATGGAGGCCACGGCCCGCCCCAACCCGGCCGACCTCCAGGCCCAGCTCGCCCCCCATCTCTTCGGCTCCGGCACCGACGACAGCGGTACGGCGTCGGCGTGGCTGCCCGAGCGGGCGGTCGGCCTGATCGAGTCCCGCAGAGGCGGCCGCCCGGCGACGAAGCCCTCGCCGTCCTCCGGCCGCAGCGGCGGCGGCCGCGTCGCCCCCCTGC
>NZ_JAKEIP010000351.1 GCF_021474425.1 Streptomyces muensis
GGCGAGGGGAGCGGGTTACAGAGGGGTGACGTAGGCGCCGGAGATTCCGCCGTCGACCAGGAAGTCGGTGGCGTTGATGAAGGAGGAGTCGTCGCTGGCGAGGAAGGCCACGGCGGCGGCGATCTCCTCGGCCTCGGCGAAACGGCCGAGCGGGATGTGGACGAGGCGGCGGGCCGCGCGCTCCGGGTCCTTCGCGAACAGCTCCTGCAGGAGCGGGGTGTTGACCGGGCCCGGGCAGAGGGCGTTCACGCGGATGCCCTCGCGGGCGAACTGCACGCCCAGTTCACGGGACATGGCAAGGACGCCGCCCTTCGAGGCGGTGTAGGAGATCTGGGAGGTCGCCGCGCCCATCCTCGCCACGAAGGACGCCGTGTTGATGATGGAGCCCCTGCCCTGCTGCCGCATGTAGGGGATCGCGGCCTTGCAGCACAGGTAGACGGAGGTGAGGTTGACCTCCTGGACGCGCTTCCAGGCCTCCAGGCCGGTCTCCAGGATGGAGTCGTCGTCGGGCGGTGAGATACCGGCGTTGTTGAAGGCGATGTCGACGCTGCCGTAGGTGTCGAACGCCGTCTTGAACAGCGCCTCGACCTGTTCGGCGTCGGTGACGTCGACCTTGACGAAGGTCCCGCCGACCTCCTCGGCGGCGGCCTTGCCGCGCTGTTCGTCGACGTCGCCGCAGACGACGTGGGCCCCCTCGGAGGCGAGGCGGCGCGCGGTGGCGAGACCGATGCCGCTGCCGGCTCCGGTGATGACGGCGGTACGGCCGACGAGGCGGCGGCAGATGTTCTCTTCGGTCATGAGCGGCTCAGGCCTCCGTGCTGATGAAGACGTTCTTGGTTTCGGTGAAGGCGGTCAGGGCGTCCGGCCCCAGTTCGCGGCCGATGCCGGACTGCTTGAAGCCGCCGAAGGGGGTCCAGTAGCGGACGCTGGAGTGGGAGTTGACGGACAGGTTGCCGGCCCGCACGGCCTGGGAGACGCGCAGGGCGCGGCCGACGTCCCGGGTCCAGACGGAGCCGGAGAGGCCGTAGTCGGTGGCGTTGGCGAGCCGGATGGCGTCGGCCTCGTCGTCGAAGGGGAGGACGACGGCGACGGGGCCGAAGACCTCCTCGACGGCCACGCGCGCGTGGGCGTCGACGCCGGTGAGGACGGTCGGCGGGAACCAGAAGCCGGGGCCTTCGGGGGCCTTGCCGCGGATGCCCTCGGCGCCCTGGTCGACGTACGCACGCACCCGTTCCAGCTGGACCTTGGAGATGAGAGGGCCCATCTGCGTCTGCTCGTCGGCCGGGTCGCCGACCGTCACCGCCTCGATGGCGGGGGCGAGCAGGTCGAGGAAGCGGTCGTGGGCGGAGCGCTGGACGAGGATGCGGGTGCGGGCGCAGCAGTCCTGGCCGGAGTTGTCGAGGAAGGACATGGGCGTGGCGGCCGCGGCGGCTTCGAGGTCGGCGTCGGCGAAGACGATGTTGGGGCTCTTGCCGCCGAGTTCGAGGGTGACGCGCTTGAGCAGCGCCGAACCCTTCGCCAACACCTGTTTGCCCACGGACGTTGACCCCGTGAAGACGATCTTCGCGACGCCCGGGTGCTCGACGAGGGCGTTGCCGGCGACGGGGCCGTGGCCGGGCAGTACCTGGAAGACCCCCTCCGGAAGTCCGGCCTCCAACGCCAGTTCCGCCAGCCGCAGTGCCGTCAGCGGGGTCGTCTCGGCGGGCTTGAGGAGGACCGCGTTGCCGGCCGCGAGCGCGGGGGCGGTGCCCCAGGCGGCGATCGGCATCGGGAAGTTCCAGGGGGCGATCACGCCTACGACGCCGAGCGGTTCGAGGATCGTGACGTTCAGACCACCGGGGACCGGGATCTGCCGGCCCGTCAGCCGTTCCGCTCCCCCGGCCGCGTAGTCGAGCAGATCGCGGACGTTGCCCGCCTCCCAGCGGGCGTTGCCGATGGTGTGCCCGGCTTCCCGCACCTCCAACTGGGCGAGTTCTTCGAGGTGTTCGTCCACGGCGACGGCGAACCGGCGCAGGAGACGGGCACGGTCGCCGGGCGCGAGCGCGGCCCACGCGGTCTGCGCCTTCGTGGCGCGTACGACCGCCGCGTCCACGTCGGCCGCGCTGGCGGCCGGGACGGTGGCGACGACCTCTTCGGTGGCCGGATTCAGTACCTGGAGCTGGTCGGAGAGGAGCTGGTCGGACAAGAAGGGCCTCACATGCGTTCGAAGGAGCGGCGCAGCTCCCAGTCGGTCACCGCGGCGTCGAAGGCGTCCAGCTCGACGCGCGCCATGTTGCGGTAGTGGGCGACGACCTCGTCACCGAAGGCCGCCTTGGCGATCGGGCTGTTCTCCCAGAGCTCGGCGGCCTCGCGGAGCGTGCTGGGGACGTGCTCGAAGTCGGCGGCGTAGGCGTTGCCGGGACAGGGCTCGGGCAGCTCCAGCTTCTGCTCGATGCCGTACAGGCCGGCGGCGACCAGTCCGGCGACGGCGAGGTGCGGGTTGACGTCGCCGCCGGGGAGCCGGTTCTCGAAGCGCATCGAGCGGCCGTGGCCGACGACGCGCAGGGCGCAGGTGCGGTTGTCGTGGCCCCAGGCGACGGCGGTCGGGGCGAAGGAGCCCGGCTGGAACCGCTTGTAGGAGTTGATGTTGGGGGCGTAGAGGAGCGAGAAGTCCCGCAGGGCGGCCAGCTGGCCCGCGAGGAAGTGCCGCATCACCTCGGACATGCCGCCGGGGTCGGCGGAGGTGCCAGCCATGACGTTGTCGCCGGAGGCGTCGGCGAGCGAGAGGTGGATGTGGCAGGAGTTGCCCTCGCGCTCGTTGTACTTGGCCATGAAGGTGATCGAGACGCCCTCCTGGGCGGCGATCTCCTTGGCGCCGGTCTTGTAGATGGCGTGCTGGTCGCAGGTGACCAAGGCGTCGTCGTACTTGAAGGCGATCTCGTGCTGGCCCGGGTTGCACTCGCCCTTGGCGGACTCGACGGTGAGGCCGGCGCCCGCCATCTCGTTGCGGATACGGCGCAGCAGCGGCTCGATCCGTCCGGTGCCGAGCACCGAGTAGTCGATGTTGTACTGGTTCGCCGGAGTGAGCCCGCGGTAGTTGGCGTCCCAGGCCTGCTCATAGGTGTCCTTGAAGACGATGAACTCCAGCTCGGTGCCGACCTTGGCCGTGTACCCGAGCTCGGCGAGGCGCTCCAGCTGGCGGCGCAGGATCTGGCGGGGGGCGGCCACCACGGGCGAGCCGTCCTCCCAGGCCAGGTCGGCGACGAGCATCGCCGTACCGGCGTTCCAGGGGACGCGGCGCAGCGTGGCCAGGTCGGGGTGCATCGCGAAGTCGCCGTAGCCCCGGTCCCAGGAGGACATCTCGTAGCCGTCGACGGTGTTCATCTCGGTGTCGACGGCGAGGAGGTAGTTGCAGCCCTCGGTGCCGTGGTGGAGCACCTCGTCGAGGAAGAAGCGGGCGGCGAACCGCTTGCCCTGGAGCCGCCCTTGCATATCGGGGAAGGCCAGGACGACAGTGTCGATCTCACCGCTCGCGACGAGGGCGTGCAGCTCCTCGACGCTCAGCGGGGGTGTGCGGTCTGCCACGGGAGAGCCTCCTTGGGCTACTTCGGTCAGCCGGGAGCCATAAGGTATGACTGATGACCATTGCTTGGGAAGGGGGTACGGCCATATGTCGCAGGCGGGCACGGAACACGGGATGTCCGAGGCATCCGGAGCGTCGGGGGCACCGGGGGGCTCGGGGGCACCCGGGGCCGACGACCGGCTGACGTCGGTCCTGCGGCCGGTGCGGGCCGGCAACGGATTCGAGGAGGCCCTGGAGCAGATCCTCCAGGTCGTCCGGCTCGGCCTGGTGCCGGGCGGCGAGCGGCTCCCGGCCGAGCGCGAGCTGGCCGACCGGCTGGGGATCAGCCGGGTGACCCTGCGCGAGGTGCTGAAGGTCCTCCAGGACCAGGGCCTGGTCGAGTCGCGGCGCGGACGCTACGGCGGCACGTTCGTGCTGCCCCGCCCCGAGACACCCGGCGAGGAGGAGCTGCGCCGCCGCCTGAAGGACGTCGACGTCGAGGACACGCTGCGCTTCCGCGAGGTGCTGGAGGTGGGCGCGGCCGGGCTGTGCGCCGCGCACGGGCTGGGCGAGGAGCAGGCCGACCGGCTCCGTGAGGCCCTGTCCCGCACGCACGACGCCCCGCTCGCCGAGTACCGCCGCCTGGACACCCTGCTGCATCTGACGCTCGCCGAGCTGTCCGGCTCCCCCACGCTCACCGCCCAGTACGCGGCGGTGCGCGCGACGGTCAACGACCTGCTCGACTGCATCCCGCTCCTCGTACGCAACCTGGAGCACTCGCAACGCCAGCACACCGCGCTCGTGGAAGCCGTGATCGAGGGCAACGCGGAGTGCGCGCGGGAGATCATGCGCGAGCACTGCGGGGGGACGGCGGCGCTGCTGCGGGGCTTCCTGGGTTGAGTCAGGGATTCACGGGCGGGCCGAGTCAGACCTTCCCGGGCGGGCCGAGCCGGGGATTCACGGGTGAGGTTTTACGGGCGATTAACGCACGGGTATTGCCTTCCCGCCGTCGACCCCGCAAAGGTATGGATCCACTCCATTGAACCGGAGCTCGGTCGACCCCACCGTGCCCGGAAAGAGCTCCTGTCCGCCGCCCCGTGGGGAGTCTGCCCATGTCCCTGGAATCCACCAGTACACCCGCCCCCGAGGCGGACGACTATCTGGAACGCAGAACCCTGCGCCGCGGCAGCGCCGGCTGGGTGCTGCTGACCGGTCTCGGTGTCGCCTACGTCGTCTCCGGCGACTACTCGGGCTGGAACTTCGGCCTGGCCGAAGGCGGCTTCGGGGGCCTGGCCATCGCCATGGTGCTCATGGGCGCGATGTACGCCTGCATGGTGTTCGCGCTGGCCGAGCTGTCCTCGATCCTGCCGACGGCGGGTGGCGGCTACGGCTTCGCCCGCCGGGCGCTCGGCCCGTGGGGCGGCTTCCTGACCGGTACGGCGATCCTCATCGAGTACGTCCTCGCGCCCGCCGCCATCGTCATCTTCATCGGCGACTACGTCGAGTCGCTGGGCCTGTTCGGCCTGGAGTCCGGCTGGCCGATGTACCTGGTCTGTTTCGCGATCTTCCTCGGCATCCATCTCTGGGGCGTCGGCGAGGCGCTGCGCTTCAGCTTCGTCGTCACCGGCATCGCGGTGGCGGCCCTGATCGTGTTCGCGCTGGCGGCCCTGCCGGAGTTCTCATTCGGCTCGCTGGACGACATCCCGGTCGACACGTCGGCGGCGGGGTCGAACTCCTGGCTGCCGTACGGTCTGCTCGGCATCTGGGCGGCGTTCCCGTTCGGCATGTGGTTCTTCCTGGGCGTGGAGGGGGTGCCGCTGGCAGCCGAGGAGACCAAGGAGCCGGCCCGTACGCTGCCGAAGGCGATCCGCTGGTCGATGGGCATCCTGGTGGTGCTGGCGGTGGTGACCTTCTTCGCGGCGGCCGGTGCCCGCGGCTCGGCGGCGGTCCAGGAGGCGGGCAACCCGTTGGTGGAGGCGCTGCAGCCGAACGGCGAGGCGACCACGCTGAGCCGGATCGTGAACTACGCGGGCCTGGCCGGCCTCGTGGCCTCCTTCTTCTCCCTGATCTACGCGGGCTCGCGCCAGCTCTTCGCCCTGTCCCGCGCGGGCTATCTGCCCCGCTTCCTGTCCCTCACCAGCCGTCGCAAGGCGCCGTACCTGGGCCTGCTCGTACCCGGCACGATCGGCTTCCTGCTCGCGGCGGTGTCCGGCGACGGCGCCCGGATGCTGAACATCGCGGTCTTCGGCGCGACGATCTCCTACGCGCTGATGTCCCTGTCGCACATCGTGCTGCGCCGCAGGGAGCCGGAGCTGGCCCGGCCGTACCGCACGCCGGGCGGGGTGCTGACCTCCTCGGTCGCCCTGGTGCTGGCCTGTGCGGCACTCGTGGCCACCTTCCTGGTCGATGTGACGGCGGCGCTGATCGCGCTGGCGGTGTACGTGGTGGCCCTCGCCTACTTCGGCCTCTACAGCCGTAGGCGGCTGGTGGCGAAGGCGCCGGAGGAGGAGTTCGCGGCGCTGGCCGCGGCCGAGGCAGAGTTGGCACGGGACTGAGGGCGCGGGCTGTGAGGGAGTTGCTGTGGCCAGGCCGTTGATCGGTGTCAGCACCTATCTGGAGTCGGGTGCGCGGTGGGGCGTGTGGGAGCTGGACGCCGCGCTGCTGCCCGTCGGCTACCCGCGGCTCGTGCAGCGGGCCGGCGGGCTCGCCGCGATGCTGCCGCCGGACGACCCGGGTCACGCCGCCGCGGCGGTCGCTCGGCTGGACGGGCTGGTCATCGCGGGCGGGCCCGATGTCGAGCCGGTCCGTTACGGCGCGGAACGTGGGCCGCGGACCGGGCCGCCGGCGCGGGCGCGGGACGCGTGGGAGCTGGCCCTGATCGACGCGGCGTTGACCGCGGGCCTGCCCCTGCTCGGGATCTGCCGTGGCATGCAGCTCCTGAACGTCGCGCTCGGCGGCACGCTCGTCCAGCACATCGACGGTCATGCCGAGGTCGTGGGCGTCTTCGGCCGCCACACCGTGAAGCCGGTGCCGGGGAGTCTGTACGCCGCTGTCGTGCCGGAGGAGACCTCGGTGCCGACCTACCACCATCAGGCCGTGGACCGCTTGGGCGAGGGTCTGGTCGCCTCCGCGTACGCGGGCGACGGCACGGTGGAGGCGGTGGAACTGGCCTCCGGCACCCGCGACGGCCGGGCCGGGGGCGGGTGGGGAAAACCAAAACCAACCCCCCAAAACCGGTTTTATAAACGGGAGGCCG
>NZ_JAKEIP010000352.1 GCF_021474425.1 Streptomyces muensis
CCGCACCTCAGTCCCCGCGGGCCCGCCCGTACGCGCGCGCGTGGTGCCCCGCCCGTCGGGATCCCGCAGTTCCACCGCCCACCGCCCGTCGTCCCCGCGCGTGGAGAAGTGCACCACCACGCGCGCGTGCCCGACCCACCCGTCCACTGCGGCGGGCAGCGTCTGCGAGGTGTTGACCACCAGCAGATCCCCGGCCCGCAGCAGCCGCGGCAGCTCCCCGAACGCGTGGTGCGACACCTCGGTGCCCCGCGACACCAGCAGCCGTACGGCATCACGGTCCAGCCCCGGCCCACGCTGCTCGGCGGGAACGCGCGCCGACAGCTCCTCCGGCACCCGCACGGCGAGCGTCACCGCCACCCCTCCAACAGAGCCGGAGCCCCATAGCGGCCGCTCGCCGGACGCTCGTCCAGCAGCCGCAGGAACGCCGGCACCACACTGGCCGGCGCCGGCCGCGGATCGTCGTCGTCCGGTACGGCCGCCGCATACAGGTCCGTGGCCATGTCCCCGGGGTCCACCGCCCACACCCGCAGCCCCGGCTCCTCCTCGCCGAGCACCGCCGCGACATGGTCCAGGGCCGCCTTCGACGCCCCGTACCCGCCCCACGTCTCGTACGCCTCCGCGGCCGCGTCCGAGCTGACCGTGATCACCGCGCCCGCCTCGGACGCCCGCAGCAGCGGAAGCGCCTCCTGCACAAGGCCCAGCGCGGCCACCACGTTCACCTCCAGCGCCCACCGCAGCCCCTCCAGCGGCAGCGCGTCCAGCCGTACGAGCGGCTCCGCGCCCAGCGCGCTGGCGTTGCTGACCAGCAGATCGACGCCGCCGAGCCGCCGGGCCGCCGCCACCAGCTCGGACCGGTGCCCGGCATCCGTGACGTCCCCCGGCACCGCCGTCACGCGCGTGCCGTACCCACGAAGCCCGGCCACCGTCTCCTGGAGGACGTCCGCCGTCCTGGCGTCGAGCACCAGATCCCAGCCGCGCGCGGCCAGCGCCTCGGCGAGCGCCCGCCCCAGCCCCTTGGAGGCCCCCGTGATGATCGCTACCGGCATGGCAACCGTCCCCTCGTCTCCGGCCGCCTCGATCGGCGGTGCCCTCAACGTAGGAACGCCGCCGCCCGCCCCGCCTCGGACGCGGGCCGCAAAGCCGCGGGGCCCTTCGTCCTAAGCCGCGCACCGGGGGCCTTTCGCCCTACGCCGCCGAACCTGCGACCACAGGCCTAGGTCCCGCGCCCCAGCCGGCCGCCGCCACAGGTCCGATCCGGCTGTCACACCCCGCCGGTACCGTGAGGGCATGAGTCAAGGCCCCAGGTCCGGCCTCGCAGCGGTGAGCTCCGCGCTGCTGGCCATGAGCAGGCATCTAGAGGTGCGCGACGTCCTCAAGACGATCGTCGCCTCGGCCCGCGAGCTGCTCGACGCGCAGTACGCCGCACTCGGCGTCCCGGACGACCACGGCGGCTTCGCCCAGTTCGTGGTCGACGGCGTCAGCGACGACCAGTGGAAGGCGATCGGCCCGCTCCCGCGCCAGCACGGCATCCTCGCCGCGATGCTCCAGGAGGCCAAGGTCGAGCGCCTCGCCGACGTCCGCAAGGACCCCCGCTTCGAGGGCTGGCCGTCGGCACACCCCGACATGTCCGACTTCCTGGGCCTGCCCATCCGCGACGGCGACGAGGTCATCGGCGCCTTGTTCCTCGCCAACAAGAACTGCCCGAAGCCGGAGGGAAGTTGCGGCTTCACGGAGGAGGACGAGGAACTGTTGGGGATCCTCGCCCAGCACGCCGCCATCGCCCTCACCAACGCCCGCCTCTACGAACGCAGCCGCGAACTGACCATCGCCGAGGAACGCTCACGCCTGGCCCACGAACTGCACGACGCGGTCAGCCAGAAGCTGTTCTCCCTGCGCCTGACGGCCCAGGCGGCCGCCGCCCTGATCGACCGCGACCCGTCCCGCGCCAAGGGCGAGCTGCACCAGGTGGCCGCGCTCGCCGCGGAAGCCGCCGACGAACTGCGCGCCGCGGTCGTCGAGTTGCGCCCCGCGGCCCTCGACGAGGACGGCCTCGTAGCCACCCTGCGCACCCAGATCCAGGTCCTCGACCGCGCCCACACCGCGCGCGTGACCTTCGCCGGCCGCGGCGTGAAGGCCCTGCCCGCCGCCCAGGAGGAGGCCGTGCTGCGCGTCGCCCAGGAGGCCCTGCACAACGCCCTGCGCCACTCCGGAGCCGAGCACGTCGAGGTGACCCTGGACCGGCGCGGCAGCGGAGCGGTCCTACGGGTCACGGACAACGGCAGCGGCTTCGACCCGAAGGCGATACGCCGAGCCGGACGCCACCTCGGCCTGGTCTCCATGCGGGACCGTTCGAGTGGGGTCGGCGGCACGCTCGCCGTGGAATCGGCGCCCGGCAAGGGCACCACGATCGAGATGGAGGTCCCCGGTGGGTGACGCAATCAAGGTGCTGCTCGTCGACGACCACCAGGTCGTCCGCCGGGGCCTGCGCACCTTCCTCGAAGTGCAGGACGACATCCAGGTCGTGGGCGAGGCCGCCGACGGCGCCGAGGGAGTGGCCCGCGCCGAGGAACTCAAGCCGGACGTCGTGCTGATGGACGTCAAGATGCCGGGCATGGACGGCGTCGACGCCCTGCGCAGACTCCGCGAACTCGACAACCCCGCGCGCGTGCTGATCGTCACCAGCTTCACCGAGCAGCGCACGGTGATCCCGGCCCTGCGCGCGGGCGCCGCCGGGTACGTCTACAAGGACGTGGACCCCGACGCCCTCGCCGGCGCCATCCGCTCCGTCCACGCCGGCCACATCCTGCTCCAACCCGAGGTCGCGGGCGCCCTGTTGTCCCAGGAGGAGGCCAACTCCGGGCAGGGCAGAGCCGGCTCCCTGACGGAGCGCGAACGCGAGGTCCTCGGCCTGATCGCGGACGGCCGCTCGAACCGCGAGATAGCCAGGGCCCTGGTGCTCTCGGAGAAGACCGTCAAGACACACGTCTCGAACATCCTGATGAAGCTCGACCTGGCAGACCGCACCCAAGCCGCCCTGTGGGCCGTACGCCACGGCGTGACCGGCTGAAACGCTCTCCGCAGGGCATGACGGACGGCAATACGGAGGGTTCCGCTCCGGACTGAGATTCATACCGTCGTGGGAATGTCCCCCGGATGGCGCATCCTTCGTGGATCTCCGCCGTTTTCCAATGCGTGCTGCGGCGACTGCCGCGGCAATCGCAAGGAGGGCTTGAAAGTGAAGAACCTGAAGAAGGCCGTGGCTGTGACGATGGTGGCCGGTGGCCTCATGGCCGCCGGTGCCGGAATGGCCTCCGCCACCGACGGCGCCCACGCCGACGGCAAGGCCGTGGGCTCCCCGGGCGTAGTCTCGGGCAACCTCGTCCAGGCCCCGATCCACATCCCGGCCAACGTCTCGGGCAACACCCTGAACGTCGTGGGCGTCCTCAACCCGGCCTTCGACAACCTGGCCGTCAACCGCTGACGCCCACCCCGAAGCGAGCAGTGACCTCCGGCCTCCCGGCTACCCGGGAGGCCGGTCTGTCTGTCGGGCCTGTCCCGCACCCATCCAGCCGTCCGTCACCATCCAGCCCGTCCGGCGTTTGAGGACGAGGCCGTCCAGGCCGACACGGGG
>NZ_JAKEIP010000353.1 GCF_021474425.1 Streptomyces muensis
CCCCCCGGCCCCCCCCCCGCCCCCCGCGTGGGGGGTGTTGGCGGGGGGGGCGCGGCGGGGGGGGGGGGGGGGGGGGGGCCCCCCCCCCCCCCAAAACGCCCACACCAACGCCGCCCACGAAACCCCCGACCCTCACCGCACCCCCCGCTCCCGCTCCTCCACAACGGAGTTGTACGCAGCGACGAGCGCCCGCCGAGCCACCCGCTCCACCGGCCGCAACGCCTCCGCCCGAGCCCCCATCTCAGCGGAGCTGACCGCACCCCCGTGCCCGTTCTCATAAGCGAGCGAGACCAACAACCCCACCCGCTGCGCCAGCTCCAGCACCCGCACCGCCCGCGGCGGATACCCCGGCGCCAACACCTCCCGCCCCCGCTCGGCCCGCGCCCGATACGCGTCGATCGCCGCCTCGGCCACCGGCCCCGACGCGGCGACGTCCAGCCGCGACAACACCTCGGTCGCGTCCCGCAGCGCCTCAGCCAGCTCCCGCTCGGCCTCACCCAGCGACGGCACATCCGCGGGCGGCGCCTCCCGCACCGACAGCACCTGCCAGACGACCTCGACATGCACATCACCGTCGGGCCCGGCCTCGTACACCTCCGGCACCAAACCGAACGCGGCGCCGTGACAGACCACCGCCTCCTCGGCGTCCATCGCCCGCGCGTTGAACTCAGGCGGCCCGCTCAGCCCCAGCGGATGCCCCGGCACCGGCAGCGCGACCCGCAGCCCGCTCACCCCGAGCGTCCGCAGCCGGCCGAGCGCCAGCGTGAGCCCGACGGGCGCCGACTCACCCGGCAGCCCCTCCACCCGGTGCACGGCGTCGTCCCCGACGATCTCCAGCACAGCGTCATCCGGCGGGACAAGTCCGGCCAAAAGGGCATTTCCCCAAGCGGCAAGGCGTCCTGAACGTGGTTCCGAGAGCATGCCCCCACCCTAAGGACCGGACCGATGGAATGAAGCGCCCGAGCGGTGGCGTAGATTTCCTAGAGGGCTGCGCCCACCGGCGCACGCGACCACCGAGACGCCGAGACGCCGACACCGGTCACACTGCAAGGGGAGACAACGCGCTCATGAGCGATGTTCTGGAGCTTCAGGACGTATCCGTGGTCCGTGAGGGCCGGGCTCTGGTGGACCAGGTCTCCTGGTCGGTCAAGGAGGGCGAGCGCTGGGTCATCCTCGGCCCGAACGGAGCCGGCAAGACCACCCTCCTGAACCTCGCCTCCAGCTACCTCTACCCGACCACGGGCACCGCCACCATCCTCGGCGAGCCCCTCGGCAAGCCCGGCACCGACGTCTTCGAGCTGCGCCCGCGCATCGGCATGGCCGGCATCGCCATGACCGAGAAGCTGCCCAAGCGCCAGACCGTCCTCCAGACCGTGCTGACCGCCGCGTACGGCATGACCGCCACCTGGAACGAGGACTACGAGGAGATCGACGAGCAGCGCGCCCGCGCCTTCCTCGACCGCCTCGGCATGAGCGACTACCTCGACCGGAAGTTCGGAACCCTCTCCGAGGGCGAGCGCAAGCGCACCCTGATCTCCCGCGCCCTCATGGCCGACCCCGAGCTGCTCCTCCTCGACGAGCCCGCCGCCGGCCTCGACCTCGGCGGCCGCGAGGACCTCGTCCGCCGCCTCGGCCGCCTCGCCCGCGACCCGATCGCGCCCTCGATGCTCATGGTCACCCACCACGTCGAGGAGATCCCCCCGGGCTTCACCCACGTCCTGATGATCCGCCAGGGCAAGGTCCTCGCCGCCGGCCCGATGGAACTCGAACTCACCTCCCGCAACCTCTCCCTCTGCTTCGGCCTCCCTCTGGTCGTCGAGCAGGTCGGCGACCGCTGGACGGCGCAGGGCCTCCCGCTCTCCTGACGTCCGGTAAGAAGGGCCTTTCAAACGATCGGCGCCCTGTCCGCGACAGGGCCCGCAGTCCTACCATGACCATGTGGAAATCGACGCGTGGGTTTGGTGGTTGATCGGCGCGGCAGCGCTCGGCATCGGGCTGGTGATCACCGCGATGCCCGAACTCGGCATGCTGGCCGTGGGCGCCGTCGCGGCCGCCGTGGTCGCCGGCATCTTCGGCGGTGACGCCGTGGTCCAAGTGGTCGCCTTCGTCGTCATCTCGACCGCACTCATCGCCGTCGTACGGCCCATCGCGAACCGACATCGCGCGCAACGGCCCCAACTCGCCACCGGCATCGACGCCTTGAAGGGCAAACAGGCCGTCGTTCTGGAACGCGTCGACGCGTCCGGCGGCCGGATCAAGCTCGCCGGAGAAGTCTGGTCCGCACGCTCCCTCGACACCGACCGCGCCTACGACGTGGGCCAGGAAGTGGACGTCGTGGACATCGAGGGGGCCACGGCGATCGTCATGTGACCTCGCACGACGTAAGTGGCCCGAACGCGCCACGGGCCACGCGACGGTCTGTCAGACTCGACCAGCAAGATCTTCAACAACCATAAGATCTGCCGAAGTTGCCGCAGCGGAGAAGGGGTACGGGGAAACGACGATGGAACCGGTCATCATCGTCTTGATCATTCTGGTGGTGTTGGTCTTCATCGCCCTGATCAAGACGATCCAGGTCATCCCACAGGCGAGCGCGGCCATCGTCGAACGCTTCGGCCGCTACACGCGGACACTCAACGCGGGCCTCAACATCGTGGTCCCGTTCATCGACACCATCCGCAACCGCATCGACCTGCGTGAACAGGTCGTACCGTTCCCGCCGCAGCCGGTGATCACCCAGGACAACCTGGTCGTGAACATCGACACGGTCATCTACTACCAGGTGACCGACGCCCGCGCCGCCACCTACGAGGTCGCCAGCTACATCCAGGCGATCGAGCAGCTCACGGTCACCACCCTCCGCAACATCATCGGCGGCATGGACCTCGAACGGACCCTGACCTCCCGCGAGGAGATCAACGCGGCCCTGCGAGGCGTCCTCGACGAGGCGACAGGCAAGTGGGGCATCCGAGTCAACCGAGTCGAGCTCAAGGCGATCGAGCCCCCCACCTCCATCCAGGACTCGATGGAGAAGCAGATGCGCGCCGACCGTGACAAGCGCGCCGCGATCCTCACCGCCGAAGGTACGCGCCAGGCCGCCATCCTCACCGCCGAGGGCGAGAAGCAGTCCCAGATCCTGCGCGCCGAGGGTGAGGCCAAGGCCGCGGCCCTGCGCGCGGAAGGCGAGGCCCAGGCAGTCCGCACGGTCTTCGAGGCCATCCACGCCGGCGACCCCGACCAGAAGCTCCTGAGCTACCAGTACCTCCAGATGCTCCCGAAGATCGCGGAGGGCGACGCCAACAAGCTCTGGATCGTCCCCAGCGAAATCGGCGACGCCCTCAAGGGCCTCTCCGGAGCCATGGGCAACCTGGGCGGCCTCGGCGGCGGTTCGGGCAACGGCTCCTCAGGCACTGGCACGGAACGCCGAGAGAAGCCGTCGATCGACTGACATAAGAGGCCCGCCTTCACAAGGAAGGCGGGCCTTCACGCCCTTAGGGGCGCGGGGAACTGCGCGACAAGCCACAACGAGCCCGCAGCCGACGAACAACCCACAGCTCAACGGCGATTAGCTACGCAGCATCCCGAGCAAGCCAATCCGGCAGCGCCTGGAGGTCATCGGCCCCCAGCGCCAGCAACATCGCATCAGCAGGCGTCGGCTCGAACGGCTCCCGAAGCAACGGCATCCCCGCCTGCTCAGGCGTCCGGTCAGCCTTCCGATGATTGTCCTCCGCACACGAGGCAACCGTATTCAGCCACGTGTCCTGCCCACCCCGAGACCGCGGCACCACGTGGTCCACGGTCGTAGCCCGACGCCCGCAGTACGCACACCGGTGCCGGTCCCGCACCAGCACACCCCGCCTCGACCACGGCGCTTGTCTTCGGAACGGCACCCGTACGTACCTGCACAGCCTGATCACCCGGGGCGCGGGTATGTCGACGGCGGCTCCACGCATCCGCAGTTCGGGGTGGGCCTGCTCGACGACGGCCTTGTCCTGAAGCACCAGAACGATGGCTCGATTCAACGTCACCGTCGACAGCGGCTCGAAGCTCGCGTTCAGAACCAGCGTGTCCCGCATTGCAGCCCACCTCCCGTGCGCACCTGCACCTGCCCACCCCCTGGCGGGCTGGGATCAACTCTGGCCGGGCACGCCGAGATGGACAACGAAATAAAAAATGCCCGCCCCCGATCACTTCCATGACCAGGGACGGGCAAACGTTCCATGAACGTCAGGATTCGGCGGGCACCTCGTACTCACCGATCACATGGGCACGCGCGATGGCGTGAAACCGCAGGTTGAACCCGACGACGGCAGGGCTGGCATCCGAGTCCGGACCGAGCTTCTCCTGATCCACGGCGTACACCGTGAACACATAGCGGTGCGGCCCGTCACCCGGAGGCGGCGCGGCGCCACCGAAGTCCTTCGACCCGTAGTCGTTCCGCGCCTGTACGGCACCCTCCGGCAGCCCCTCGAACTTGCCGCTGCCCGCACCCACCGGCAACTCGGTCACCGAGGCCGGGATGTCGAACACGACCCAGTGCCAGAACCCGCTGCCCGTAGGGGCATCCGGGTCGTAGCAGGTCACGGCGAAGCTCTTGGTCCCGGCCGGGAAGCCCTCCCAGCGCAGCTGCGGCGAGGTGTTGCCGGCCGCGTAGACCTGAGCGTCCTTGAGGGTCCCGCCGGACTCGACGTCCGCACTCGTGACCGTGAAGGACGGCACGGGCGGATGGAAGTCGTGGGGCAGCGGCCGCCTCTTGAGCTCGGTCACGTCGATACCTCCTGAAGGAACAGCGGAAGCGCGGATTCTGTGGTTCCGAGCCTAGAACCAGTTGCGCTTGCTGCCGACCTCGGACAGCCACTGGTTGAGATACGCCGCCCAGTCGGTCCCCTGGAAGTCGTTCAGCCCCACCTGGAACGACCGGAAGGTGTCACTGCCCTCACTGAACAGCCCGGGCTTCTTGTCCATCTCCAGGACGACGTCCATCGTGTGCTCGTCCGCGACGAAGCTCAACTCGACCTGGTTGATACCGCGGTACTGCTGCGGCGGGAAGAACTCGATCTCCTGGTAGAACGGCAGCTTCTGCCGCGTACCCCGGATGTGGCCGCGCTCCATGTCCGCGCTCTTGAAGCGAAAGCCCAGCTGGATGAAGGCATCGAGGATCGCCTTCTGCGCCGGCAGCGGGTGCACGTTGATCGGGTCCAGGTCCGTGGAGTCCACGGCACGCGCGATCGACAGCTCCGTCGTCACACCGATGTTCATCCCGCGCAGCGTCTGACCGTCGATCGTCGTGACCGGCGTCTCCCACGGGATCTCCAGCCCGAACGGCACCGCGTGCACGGCACCGGCCTGCAGCTCGAAGGCACCACCGAGGGACATCTTGGTGAACTCGATGTCCTGCTTGTACTCCGAGTCCTGACCCTCGACCTCGACACGCGCCTGAAGGCCCACGGACAGGCCCTCGATGTTCTGGTTCACGGACCCGCCCTGAATCCGCACCTCACCCTGGACGACACCGCCCGGAACGACGTTGACCTCCGTCAGCACCGTCTCGACCGAAGCCCCGCCGGCCCCCAGGCTCGCGAGCAGCTTCTTGAACGCCATGACTCTCCTCTTTTCAGAGTGGATCCTTGATCCCTACAAACGCGATCCGGCCGTGGCCGGTTCCGCGTCCCCACCCTGGCAAGGCGCAGGCCCCCTGACCACCCCGACGCGACCACCCGTCTGCACTACCCTCGGACGGCATGATCGCGACCCCCGACCGTACGCCCCTGCCCCGGGACTTCTTCGACCGGCCCGTCCTGGAAGTCGCCCCCGACCTCCTCGGCCGCCTCCTCGTACGCACCACCCCGGACGGTCCGATCACCCTCCGCCTGACAGAGGTCGAGGCCTACGACGGCCCTAACGACCCCGGCTCCCACGCCTATCGCGGCCGCACACCCCGCAACGACGTGATGTTCGGTCCCCCCGGGCACGTCTACGTCTACTTCACCTATGGCATGTGGCACTGCATGAACCTGGTCTGCGGCCCCGACGGCCAGGCCTGCGCGGTCCTGCTGCGCGCCGGCGAGATCGTCGAGGGCGCCGAACTCGCCCGCACCCGTCGACTCTCGGCCCGCAACGACAAGGAACTGGCCAAAGGCCCGGCCCGCCTCGCCACCGCCCTAGGTGTGGACCGCGCCCTTGACGGCACGGACGCGTGCGCCACCGGCGAGACGCCCCTGAGGGTGCTCACCGGCACGGCCGTGCCCTCCGACCAGGTACGCAACGGCCCCCGCACCGGCGTGTCAGGCGACGGCGGAAACGGGGACATCCATCCCTGGCGATACTGGATCGCGGACGACCCCACGGTCAGCCCCTATCGAGCTCATGTCCCGAGGCGCCGCCGAAGTTGACGCGCCTGGGCGAGGCGCGTAACGTAGCCCGAGCCGCTGAACCGGGTACTGCGAAGTCAGCAGCCGGAGCGGCCAACCCACTACCAACGAAACACCCTCAACGGGGTCGTTTTTTGGCGTGCCCGCATGCCTGAATTCGAGCCCACAGAGCCCGATTATGAATCGGGCGAGGGAATCGGCTAACGTAGTGAATGTCGAAAGGCCGACGGGCGAAAGCCCAGAACCCAACGACACCCTCCCGACAGGGAATCGGATCGGAAAAGGATCTGATAGAGTCGGAAACGCAAGACCGAAGGGAAACTGCCCGGAGGAAAGCCCGAGAGGGTGAGTACGAAGGAAGCGTCCGTTCCTTGAGAACTCAACAGCGTGCCAAAAGTCA
>NZ_JAKEIP010000354.1 GCF_021474425.1 Streptomyces muensis
CGGCACCCCCCAACCCGTCCCCCGCCTGGACTGGCGCCGACTGCGAAAGCTGGCGGCGACGGTGGGACGGACGGCGGTGCATCACCGCCGTCCCTGACCTCGCCGGGGCGCCGGCCGACGGGTCAACACACCCCGGCGCCCGCCGCAGCACCGTGGAACGCCGCATCGCCCGCGCGGACGCCCCGTCTCAGCCACCAAACGCGACGGCAAGTGCAGCAGGCCCCGCCTACAACCCCGCGACGGCGTTCCACCGCTTCGCGAACCCCACCCGCTCCTCCGGCGTGATGTCCCGCGCGATGGCCAGCCGTCGGCGCATCGCCGTGTCCGGGAAGATCAGCGGGTCCTCGGCCAGCGCGGCCGTCTCCGCGCCCTTGGCGGCGGCGAGGACGTCCCGGGCGGCCGGGACGGGGCAGACGTAGTTGACCCAGGCGGCGAGTTGGGCGGCGACCTCGGGATCGTAGTAGTGGTCGATCAGCCGCTCGGCGTTGGCCTTGTGGCCGGCCAGGTTGGGGATCATCAGGGACTCCGACCACAGCTCGGCGCCCTCCTCGGGGACGACGAAGCGGATGTCGGGGTCGTCCGCCTGGAGCTGGATGACGTCGCCGGAGTAGGCCTGGCAGGCCAGGACGTCGCCGCTGGAGAGGTCCTTGATGTAGTCGTTGCCGGTGAAGCGCCGGATCTGCCCCTTGCAGACCTGTTCCTCGACCTGGTCGCAGACCGTGTGGAAGTCGTCCGCGGTCCACCGCGTGATGTCGACGCCGTTGCCCTGCATGAGCAGCGCGAAGGCCTCGTCAAGACCGGACAGCAGGGTCACCCGGCCCTTGAGGTCGTTCGCCCACAGCTCGGACACGCTGTGTATCTCGCGTCCCAGGCGACGGCGGTGGTACGCGATGCCCGTGATCCCGGACTGCCACGGCACGGTGTACCTCCGCCCGGGGTCGAACGCCGGCGAACGCAGTAGCGGATCCAGGTACTCGGTCACGTTCGGCTGCCGGGCCCGGTCCATCTCCTGCACCCAGCCCAGCCGTACGAACCGGGCGCACATCCAGTCGCTGATGACGACGAGATCGCGCCCGGTGCTCTGGTGGTTCATCAGCGCCGGGCTGATCTTGCCGAAGAACTCGTCGTTGTCGTTGATCTCCTCGACGTACTCGACGGAGATGCCCGTGCGCTTCTCGAAGCCATCAAGCGTCGGCCGCCGCGCCGCGTCCTCGTCGTCCGTGTCGATGTACAACGGCCAGTTCGCCCAGGTCAGCCGCTTGTCGGTGGCGGAGAGATCGGCGGCGGCGCGGTCGGCGGGCGGCACGTAAGCGGCGGGTACACCACACCCAGCGAGCCCTCCCCACCACCGCACCCCCGCCGAGGGCGCGCAGGAGGGTCCGGCGGGACGGCCAGGAGTTCTTCGGTGGGAGGGCCATTGCGGCACACATTGTCAACCGGCAGGAACCGCAACGCCCTTGGGGGCGCGGGGAACTGCGCGACCAGCCCCCACGCACCCGCGGCCGAAACACAACCCCTTACGCGTCCAGGGACGTCATGACGTGCTTGATCCGCGTGTAGTCGTCGAACCCGTAACCCGAAAGGTCCTTGCCGTACCCGGACTTCTTGAACCCGCCGTGCGGCATCTCCGCCACCAACGGAATGTGCGTGTTGATCCACACGCACCCGAAGTCCAGCTTCTTCGACATCCGCATCGCCCGCCCGTGGTCCTTCGTCCACACGGACGAAGCCAGCGCGTACTCCACGCCGTTGGCCCACTCGACGGCCTGCTCCTCGTCCGAGAAGGACTGGACGGTGATGACCGGCCCGAAGACCTCCTTCTGGATGATCTCGTCGTCCTGCTTGAGCCCGGAGACCACCGTCGGCGCGTAGAAGTACCCCTTCTCACCGACCTGGTGGCCACCGGCCTCGACCTTGGCGTGGGCGGGCAGCCGCTCGATGAACCCGGAGACCTGCTTGAGCTGGTTGGGGTTGTTGAGCGGGCCGAAGAGCACGTCCTCGTCGTCCGGCTGGCCCGTCTTCGTGTCGGCGGCCGCCTTCGCGAGCGCCTGCACGAACTCGTCGTGGATGCCCTCCTGCACGAGCACGCGCGTGGCGGCCGTACAGTCCTGCCCGGCGTTGAAGAAGCCCGCGACGGAGATGTCCTCGACGGCCTTGGCGATGTCGGTGTCGTCGAAGACGACGACCGGCGCCTTGCCGCCCAGCTCCAGGTGGACCCGCTTGAGGTCCTTGGAGGCGGACTCGGCGACCGACATGCCGGCGCGCACGGAGCCGGTGATGGAGGCCATCGCCGGGGTCGGGTGCTCGACCATCAGCCGACCGGTGTCGCGGTCACCGGTGATGACGTTGAAGACGCCCTTGGGCAGGATCGCCCCGATGATCTCGGCGATCAGGACCGTCGAGGCGGGCGTCGTGTCCGAGGGCTTCAGCACCACGGTGTTGCCCGCCGCGATGGCCGGGGCGAACTTCCACACGGCCATCATCATCGGGTAGTTCCAGGGCGCGACCTGAGCGCAGACCCCGACCGGCTCACGGCGGACGATGGAGGTCAGGCCCTCCATGTACTCACCGGCCGAGCGGCCCTCCAGCATCCGCGCCGCGCCCGCGAAGAAGCGGATCTGGTCGACCATCGGCGGGATCTCCTCGGAGCGGGTCAGCCCGATCGGCTTGCCCGTGTTCTCCACCTCGGCCGCGATGAGCTCCTCGGCCCGCTCCTCGAACGCGTCCGCGATCTTCAGCAGGGCCTTCTGCCGCTCGGCGGGGGTCGTGTCGCGCCAGCCCGGGAAGGCCCTGGCGGCGGCCTCCATCGCGGCGTCGACGTCCGCCTGCCCGGACAGCGGCGCGGTCGCGTACGCCTCGCCCGTCGCGGGGTTGACCACGTCCGTGGTCCGTCCGTCGGCGGCGTCCCGGAACTCACCGTCGATGTAGTTGCGCAGACGACGCAGCTCGGTGCTCACTGCCGGCCTCCTGTCAGGTCTCACTGCTGCTGGCTGTCGGTTGTGCTGTCAGTCCTGGGTGTCCAGTTGCTGAGACACCCACCCTAGTCGGCCGAGCCACGTTTTCAACACCCCCGATCGCGCCAAGGCTGCGAAATCCGCAAGTCTCGGTCTCATAAACAACGAATTTCATCGCTCCGGCCTTGCGGAACTGTCGAGACGTCGTGCACAGTGACGTCGTGGCCAGTCGAAGCGCAGAGCACAGGGACTCCCGCGAGTCCAGGACCGGCGGCGGTCCCCAGCTGGACGCCGTCTCCCTCGCCATCATCGAACAACTCCAGGAGGACGGCCGCCGGCCGTACGCCGCCATCGGCAAGGCCGTGGGCCTGTCCGAGGCCGCCGTGCGCCAGCGCGTCCAGAAGTTGCTCGACCAGGGCGTGATGCAGATCGTCGCCGTCACGGACCCGCTCACCGTGGGCTTCCGCAGGCAGGCGATGGTCGGTGTCAACGTCGAGGGCGATGTGGAGTCGGTCGCCGACGCACTGACCGCCATGTCCGAATGCGAGTACGTGGTGATGACCGCCGGGTCCTTCGACCTGATGGTGGAGATCGTCTGCGAGGACGACGACCACCTCCTGGACGTCATCAACCGCCGCATCCGGGCCGTCCCCGGAGTGCGCTCCACCGAGAGCTTCGTCTACCTCAGGCTCAAGAAGCAGACCTACATGTGGGGAACCCGATAACCGTGAGGACCCGATAACCGTGAGCACCGACACCCCTCAGGACCTCAGCAGGACCGCGTACGACCACTTGTGGATGCACTTCACGCGCATGTCCTCGTACGAGAAGGCGCCCGTCCCGACCATCGTCCGGGGCGAGGGCACCCACATCTACGACGACAAGGGCAAGCGCTACCTCGACGGGCTCGCCGGCCTGTTCGTGGTGCAGGCCGGGCACGGCCGGGTCGAGCTGGCCGAGACCGCGTTCAAGCAGGCCCAGGAGCTGGCGTTCTTCCCGGTGTGGTCCTACGCCCACCCGAAGGCCGTGGAGCTGGCGGAGCGCCTCGCCGACGAGGCGCCGGGCGACCTCAACAAGGTCTTCTTCACCACCGGCGGCGGTGAGGCGGTGGAGACCGCCTGGAAGCTCGCCAAGCAGTACTTCAAGCTGGTCGGCAAGCCCACCAAGTACAAGGTGATCTCCCGCGCGGTCGCGTATCACGGCACCCCGCAGGGCGCCCTGTCCATCACCGGCCTGCCCGGCCTGAAGGCCCCCTTCGAGCCGCTCGTCCCGGGCGCGCACAAGGTCCCGAACACCAACATCTACCGCGCCCCGATCCACGGCGACGACCCCGAGGCCTTCGGCCGCTGGGCCGCCGACCAGATCGAGCAGCAGATCCTCTTCGAGGGCCCGGACACGGTCGCCGCGGTCTTCCTGGAGCCGGTGCAGAACGCGGGCGGCTGCTTCCCGCCCCCGCCGGGCTACTTCCAGCGGGTGCGCGAGATCTGCGACCAGTACGACGTGCTGCTGGTGTCGGACGAGGTCATCTGCGCCTTCGGCCGCCTGGGCACGACGTTCGCCTGCGACAAGTTCGGCTACGTCCCGGACATGATCACCTGCGCCAAGGGCATGACCTCGGGCTACTCCCCGATCGGCGCCTGCATCGTCTCCGACCGCCTGGCCGAGCCGTTCTACAAGGGCGACAACACCTTCCTGCACGGCTACACCTTCGGCGGTCACCCCGTGTCGGCCGCGGTGGGCCTGGCCAACCTCGACCTGTTCGAGCGCGAGGGCCTCAACCAGCACGTCCTCGACAACGAGGGCAACTTCCGCGCGACCCTGGAGAAGCTCCACGACCTGCCGATCGTCGGCGACGTCCGCGGCAACGGCTTCTTCTACGGCATCGAGCTGGTGAAGGACAAGCACACCAAGGAGTCCTTCAACGAGGAGGAGACCGAGCGCGTCCTGTACGGCTTCCTCTCCAAGGCCCTCTTCGACAACGGCCTGTACTGCCGTGCCGACGACCGCGGCGACCCGGTCGTGCAGCTCGCGCCGCCGCTGATCTCCAACCAGGAGACGTTCGACGAGATCGAGCAGATCCTGCGGGCGACCCTGTCGGAGGCGTGGACCAAGCTCTAGCCGTGACGGCGGGGGTGCACCCGTAGGAGTGAGAAGGGTGCACCACCCGCCGCGTGCTGTCCCTCGTTCCGGTCCCGGATCCTTAGCGTGCCTGGTAACCGATCGGCCCTGTCTTCGTTCCCCCGCACGGGGGAACGAACACGGGAACTACGGATCACGAGGTGTACGCCCATGGAGGCTCCGCCGGACAACGACGTGCTCTGGGCACGCGCGCTGCACTTCACGCACCGCGACGGCTCCCCCGCGCTCGGCGGGGTCTCGCTCGGAGTGCGCGAGGGCGAGATCCTCGCCGTCACCGGCCCGCGCGGCAGCGGCAAGACGGCTCTCCTGCGGTGTCTGTCCGGCCTGCTCCCGGCGCGGGGCGGCGAAGTCTGGTTCAACAGCCTCCCGGTGCACACCATGGGCCCGCTGGCCCGCGAACGGCTCCGCCGTGACCGCTTCACCTGGATCGACCCGACCCCGACGCTCGTTCCCGAGCTGAACGCCTGGGAGAACGCCGCCCTCCCCCTGATGCTGCGCGGCACCAGCCGCCGCCGCGCCAAGACGGCCGCGCTGGAGTGGCTGAACCGTCTGGACGTCGGCGAGTCGGCCCGCAAGCGCCCGCACCAGCTGGTCCACGCCGAACGCCAGCGCGTCTGCATCGCCCGCGCGCTGGCCCCCGCACCGACGGTCCTGTTCGCCGACGAACCGACGGCCCCGCTGCACCACGCCGACCGCGCGCACGTCCTGCGCACCCTGACGACAGCGGCCCGCTCGCACGGCATCACCGTCGTCCTGGCCACCTACGACGTGGCGAACGCGGCCTTCGCCGACCGCACCATCGCCCTCCTCGACGGACGGCGCGTCAACACGGTGCACCTGCCTCCGGTCACCGCGACGGAAGGCCGGGCGGCGTGCTCGCTCTCCGTCTGACCCGGACCGGCCGGCCCGCCGTACAGCTGCGCCGTCTGCTCGTGGCGGCGGCCTCGGCGGGCACGGGCTTCCTGCTGCTGAGCGCCCTCGGCCACGCGCTGTCGCACACCGACCCCGGCGCGTCGGCCCTGCGCCTGGCCTGGTGCCTGCCCCCGCTGGCCGCGACGATCCACCTCGCGCTGGCCGTGGCCCGCACCGACCCGGGCACCAGGCCCCGCCCCGGCCTCGCCGCGATCGGCCTCGGACCGGCCCGTCTGATGCTGGTCTCGGCCACCACCACGGCCCTGTCCTGCACGCTCGGCTCGATGCTCGCCCTGCTGGTCTTCCTCCATCTGCGCGGCGACCTGACCGGTATGCCCTTCGACGGCGCCGCCGCGGAGTTCCTGGCAGCGGACGCCCCCCTCCCTCTGCCGGCCGCCCTGACCCTGCTGACCCTGGCCCCGGCGACCGCTTCGACGACGGTGGCACTCGCCCTGCGGCCGAAGGAACCCGGCCCCACCGGGGCGCGGGGCGCCGAAGGGAGGTCGTACCGCCGTTTCGGGGCGTACGGCAGGGCGGTGGCGCGGGAGACGTTCGGGGCGTACGGGCGGTTCGGGGCGCGACGGCGGGCCGCGACGGAGAAGGGCGGCACACCGCCGGAGCAGGCGAGTGAGCGGACGGGTGAACAGGCTGGCGAGCAGGCAGGCGAGCGGGCGAACGAACCGGTCCCCGCGCCGGCCGCCCCCGAGGAGGCCGAGGAGACCGCGGAAGCGCTGGACCGCATGACCCACCTCCCGGCCC